>CAXNMZ010000034.1:0-14967 GCA_964203125.1 Chitinophagales bacterium
TTGCGCTTTTGTTTGATAGCGACGATTAATGGGCTTCTATAGCCTGTAGGCACTTCAAAATTTTTCATCTATTTCAATATTAACAGCTACAAAAGTACAATCTTCGTTGCTTTTTCCCCTATTTTAATTTAGTGCTTGTATCTTTGCGCCATGAATTATGTATCTGTAGAAAATTTGACTAAAAGTTATGGCATTATGCCCTTATTTAAGGGGATCAACTTTAATATCAATGAGGGCGACAGAATTGCCTTAGTCGCTAGAAATGGTATTGGGAAAACTACACTTTTAAGAATATTGTCAGGCAAAGAAGTGCCAGATTCGGGTACTGCTAAAGTGCATAAAGATGTCCATTTGGTATTATTTGAACAGGACCCTCAATTTATTGAAACTGCTTCGGTGACGCAGAACTTATTCAATCAAGCACACCCCATCATGAAAGCCATTAGCAATTATGAAATGGCGATGGAGACAGAAGATGAAAATTTGATCACAGATGCCATCATGGAAATGGAGGAAAATAATGCTTGGGACTTTGAATCAAAAGTGAAAACAATTTTAACGCAACTCAATATCCATCATTTAGAACAGCCGGTTTCAAAATTAAGTGGTGGGCAAAGAAAACGTGTATCCTTAGCAAAAACATTGATCCAAATTGGTTTTGAACCTAAACATGTTTTGTTGTTAATGGATGAGCCTACCAACCACTTAGATTTAAACATGATCGAATGGTTGGAAAATTATTTAGAGCAAGAAAAAGTCACCTTATTACTTGTATCGCATGACCGTTATTTCTTAGAAGCAGTCACAGATGAAATTTGGGAATTAGAAAGAGAAAAATTATATAGTTACAAAGGGGATTATGAAAATTATTTAGAAAAGAAAGCGGCAAGGATAGAATCTGAATTAGCCAGTATTGATAAAGCAAAAAATACCTTTAGAAAAGAATTAGAATGGATGCGTAAGCAACCAAAAGCAAGGACAACTAAAAGTAAAAGCAGGCAAGATAATTTTTATGAAGTAGAAGCAAGAGCAAAACAAAAGATAGAAGACACCAATTTGCAATTGGATATGAAGATGACCCGATTGGGGGGTAAGATTATCGAAGCCATCAAAGTCTATAAGTCTTATGGAGATCTAGTGGTGCTGAAAGGCTTTGATTATACCTTTAGTAAAGGAGAACGCATTGGTATAGTTGGTAAGAATGGCGTAGGAAAGTCTACCTTCTTGCAAATTTTACAAGGATTGACCATGCCCGATAGCGGTAAAATCAATGTGGGCGATACGATTGTATTTGGTCATTTTTCTCAAGAGGGACTTACTTATAAAAAGGACATGCGTGTCATTGAATACCTAAAGACATTTGCCGAGCAGTTTCCTTTAGCAAGTGGAGGTACGTTGAGTGCAGCACAATTCTTAGAATTATTTTTATTCACTCCAGACAAACAGTATACTTATTTAAGTGCTTTGAGTGGTGGAGAGAAAAAAAGACTTCAGCTATTAACCATCTTATTTAAAAATCCTAACTTTTTAATTTTAGATGAACCTACCAATGATCTAGACCTTCCTACTTTGGCAGTATTGGAGCAGTTCTTAATTGATTTTGCAGGTTGTGTATTATTGGTATCGCATGATCGTTATTTTATGGATAAATTGGTCGATCACTTATTTATATTTGAAGGGAATGGTGTGATTCGAGATTATCCTGGGAATTATACGCAGTTTAGAATTTTAGAAAAAAGCAAACAGAATTATGCTTCCTTAAGCTCTGATATCACCACACAGGTGGAGCATGAAGTCAAAGCTCCTGTTGCTGGGTCAGTTACGAAAGAAACAAATGAAATAGTAATAGACAACGCGCCAAAGAAAGTAGCTGAAAAAATGTCTTACAAAGAAAAATTAGAACTAGAACAGTTGAATAAGTCGATGCCTGTATTAGAAAGTAAAAAAGTTACACTCACTAATGAATTGAACAATACGACTGGAGATTATACTGCCATCACTGCCTTAAGTGCGCAACTGGCTTCGGTTACAGCCGAATTAGAAGCTTCAGAATTAAGATGGTTGGAATTGAGCGAAAAACTATAGGTCGTTCGTTTTTTCTAAAAAATGAGGCCTAGGTCTCAAATAAATGAGGCCTAATTTTTAGATATGATTTTATTGATAGAGGTAATTTAGTAAAACGATACAGATAGAAACACTGTATCTAATTTAAATCTAAATCTTATTATCATGAAACCAATCGAACGAATCGCGATCTTCATTCATTTCAAAAAGATCTCACCACACGCTTTTGAGCAAAAAATTGAGTTGTCTAATGGCTATTTTTCAAAACAATTAAAACATTTAGGTTCTGTAGGGTCAGATATCTTAATTAGAATTTATCAAGCCTACCCTGAACTAGATATCTTATGGGTTTTAACAGGCGAGGGGCAAATGCTAAAAGAAGCAATGCTGCAGAATGAACAGATAGACAACTCTATTATAGAAGATTTTACAAATAAATACACCAATGAAAACAAGAAATTAAAAAAACTTGAAAACGATTTTGATAAACTCCAAACCTCATTAAGTGATAAGGAAAAAATCATTGGCTTATACGAGTTCATGTTAAATGGGAATCCTCCTATCACTAGTAGCAGTAGTAGTAGTGTTGTAAAAAGGATGGATGCCTAGACAGCTATATGCTTTGGATTAAATTAGAGTGGCGCTTCAACTGAAGCGCCACTCTAATTTGGGATCTATATCAATCTATTTATTTAGATGATTTATGCATAAGATGCTACTGGCTCACAAGTACAAACAAGGTTTCTGTCTCCATGTGTATTGTTCACACGTGCTACTGTTGGCCAAAATTTATTCAACGCAACATAAGGTAGTGGGAATGCAGCTTCTTGTCTTGTATAACTATGTGCCCATTCATTGGCACAAATCACATGTTGTGTATGTGGTGCATTTTTTAATGGATTGTCTAGCTTATCAAAACGGCCTGTCTCAATGGCGACAATTTCTGTATGGATGGCTAACAAAGCGTCACAGAAACGATCTAATTCAGCCATATCCTCACTTTCTGTAGGCTCAATCATGATGGTACCAGCTACAGGGAAACTCATAGTTGGTGCGTGGAATCCATAATCGATCAAACGTTTTGCCACATCTTCTGCTTCAATGCCTGCAGTTAATTTAAATGGTCTCAAATCAATAATGAATTCGTGTGCACAGGTACCATTCTTGCTAGTGTATAAAATGGTATAGGCTTTCTCTAATCTTGATTTCATATAGTTGGCATTCAAAATGGCATAGCTAGTAGCCAATTCCAATCCCTTTGCACCTAACATTTTAATGTAAGCATAACTAATTAATAAAATACTTGCAGATCCTAAAGGTGCACCACTCACCGCATTGGTTGCATCTCCATTCTTAATATGCCCTGGTAAGAAAGGGGCTAAATGATCATTCACGCAAATTGGTCCAACACCTGGTCCACCTCCACCATGTGGAATGGCAAAAGTTTTATGCAAATTCAAGTGGCATACATCCGCACCAATATTGCCTGGACTTGTTAATCCAACCTGTGCATTCATGTTTGCACCATCCATATAAACCATACCACCATGTTGGTGTATGGTATTACAAATATCCATGATGGTTTCTTCAAATACACCATGTGTAGATGGGTAGGTCACCATCAACGCACCTAAATGATCTTTATGTTGAATTGCTTTTTCTGTTAGATCTGCTACATCAATATTCCCAGCTGCATCACATGCCACTACTACTACTTTGAAACCAGCCATCACCGCACTTGCAGGGTTGGTACCGTGTGCACTAATTGGAATCAATACAATATTTCTATGTGCTTCATTTCTTGCAGCATGATAAGAACGGATGGTTAACAATCCTGCATACTCACCTTGTGCACCACTATTTGGTTGTAAGCTACATGCAGTGAATCCAGTCGTTTGACATAAATAAGCACTCAACTCTTTTATAATTTCTTGATACCCGATGGTTTGACTTGCTGGCGCAAAAGGATGTAATCCGCCAAAACAAGGCCAGCTCACTGGAATCATTTCTGTTGCAGCATTCAATTTCATGGTACAACTACCAAGACTAATCATGCTTGTATTTAATGAAAGGTCTTTATTCTCTAATTGTTTGATATAACGCATCATTTGTGTTTCACTATGATGTGTATTGAAAACAGGGTGTGTTAAATAATCGCTTGTTCTAATCAATTGAGCAGGGATGGCTGCGTTTTTGATACCTGCATTCAAGGCAGCTGCTTTTTTACCAGTCAATGTTTCAAACAATTGTACAATCGAATGAATATCTTTTGCAGAAGTGGTTTCGTCAATACTAATGGACACTGTTCCATTCGCAAAATAATTAAAATTGATGGCTTGCTTAGAACCAAGCTCAAATAATTTATTCGCATCAAAACCTGTTAGGTGTAAAGTGTCAAAATAAAATTCATTTACCTGTTGAACACCTAAGCTTTCTAATTGTTGTGCCAATCCTTGCGCCAATTCATGTACTCTTGAAGCAATGGACTTTAATCCAACAGGTCCATGGTACACTGTATACATGACCGCCATGTTGGCAAGTAAAGCCTGTGCAGTACAGATATTAGAAGTTGCTTTTTCGCGTTTAATATGTTGCTCTCTTGTTTGCAAAGCCATTCTTAATGCACGATTGCCCTGTGCATCAATACTTGCGCCAATCAATCTACCTGGCATACCTCTTTTGAATGCATCTTTTGTTGCGAAATAGGCAGCGTGTGGTCCACCAAATCCCATTGGTACACCAAATCTTTGTGTGTTACCTACAGCCACATCTGCGTTGAGTTCACCTGGACTTTTTAGTACAGTCAATGCAAGTAAGTCAGCCACTAAAATCACCATACCGCCAACTTGGTGCACTTGGTCTATAAAGCTCGTATAGTCTTGGATTGCACCATTGGCATTTGGATATTGAAGGATCGCACCAAAGAAAGTATTGTCTATGGCTGCAGTTTTAAAATCGCCTGTCACTAATTCCACACCAATGGGTGTTGCTCTAGTTTGTAAGACAGATTTTGTTTGCGCAAAGATGGCTTCGTCCACAAATAATTTGGGTTGACTAATCACATCTGACTTATTGATATGGTTAAAGATCATCGCCATTGCTTCTGCAGCTGCAGTAGACTCATCTAATAAAGAGGCGTTTGAAATGTCCATTCCAGTTAAATCGGT
Source organism: Chitinophagales bacterium (assembly GCA_964203125.1). Taxonomy (GTDB): domain Bacteria; phylum Bacteroidota; class Bacteroidia; order Chitinophagales; family Chitinophagaceae; genus Sediminibacterium. The sequence goes on from CAXNMZ010000034.1 coordinate 5,232, forward strand.
AATCATTGTCTGAAAGTTCAATAAACTTTCTAAACGTCCTTGTGCAATCTCTGCTTGATAAGGCGTGTATTGCGTGTACCAACCTGGATTTTCAAATATATTTCTTAGGATGACAGAAGGTGTAATGGTTCCATAATACCCCTGTCCAATAAAATTTTTTGCTACAATATTTTTTTCACCGATTGCTTTAAGAGATTGTAACATTTCAAACTCCGTCAATCCTTCTGGAATCTCCATTGGTTTTGTTAAACGAATATTTGCTGGTACAATTTTGTCGATTAATGCTGCTAAACTATCAACACCAACTGCCTTCAACATTTTTGCACTATCTACTGGATTTGGACCAATATGTCTTTGGATAAATTCTGCGCCACTTTGATTCATTTCGACGGAATTGAAAAGGTTAAAAATTGCCACAAAGATAGGCTTTTAGCACCGCCTTTAAAAGGGATCGGTCACTAAACTTATTCGAATGGGGAAAGCTTGTGGATGAGGCCTAAATAGTTTACTTTTGTCATCTATTATGCAAGCAAATACTGAACACTTATTTGATACGCCCGCCCCAGAGCAGCTTAAAAAATTCCAGAACTTTCTTAAAAGGGTGGATAAGCGCGTTATATTAAAGCAATTGCCAGATTTGCATGAGGCTGCATTTGAGAAAATTGATTGTTTAGATTGTGCAAGATGTTGTAAAAATTATTCTCCAAGATTCAAGATGCCTGACATTAAAAGAATCAGTAAATACATGGGCATGAAAGAGACCGCATTTATTGATCAGTATTTAAGTATGGATGAAGAGGGTGATTATGTTTCTAAAACAAGGCCTTGTCCTTTTTTAGGCAATGACAATGCATGTGGCATTTATGATCATCGCCCAACTGATTGTCAAAGGTTTCCTTATACAGATGAGGATGTTTTTTTCAAACGCATTCCTATTACAATGAAAAATGCAGAATTCTGTCCTATCGTGCATGATGTCATGAATGCACTGATTGCGAAATAATTAGTATTCCATTTCTTTTAGTTTTGGCGCTTTAAACCAAGTAGTGAAGACTACTAAAATGGTCATGACGCCACCAAATACCACCGAAGGAATCACACCCATTGCTCTTGCTGCTAATCCACTTTCAAATTGCCCCAATTCGTTACTGCTATTGATGAACATAGAATTCACTGACATCACCCGGCCACGCATATGGCTAGGCGTTTTGAGTTGAACAATGGTACCTCGAACGATCATGCTAAATCCATCTAAAATACCACTCATTAATAAAGCAGCAAATGAGATCCAAAATATTTTTGACACTGCAAAGACAATAATGCAGACACCAAAGCCTGCAACTGCAAGCAGTAATTTTTTACCTTGTTTTTTCTCTACCGGGAAAATAGTAATGAGCACGATAATAAGCATCGCACCAATATCCGTTGCCGCATTGAGCCAGCCAAAACCGATAGGTCCTACCTTTAAAATATCTCTTGCAAAAACGGGCACCATCGCGACTGCTCCACCAAAAAGTACAGCAAACAAGTCCAATGAAAGTGCACCTAATAACTCTTTACTATTTAACACAAAACGCAATCCTTCTTTCACACTCTCCAAAGGTTTTTGTTCTGCCACAGTGGGGTGTGGCGGTCTTGCACTAATTTTTTGAATAAAGAAAAAGCCTATTAAAACCAATGTTACCACAAGGATTAATGAACCATGAATACCAAAACCTGCAATCATAAAACCAACACTTGCATGCCCTACTACTGAAGCGCTCAACCACATGCCCTGACTCCAAGTGGTGGCATTTTGTAATAAATTTTTAGGTACAATTTCACCCACCAAAGTACCAAATCCAGGTCCTGTAAAAGAACGTATGATGCCAGTACAAAAAATGACGAAATAAATACCAATGGCTATTTGTAGGTTGCCTAAATGAGCTTTGCCATAGGCCGAGGACAAAAGCAACAAACTAATCGCGCAAATAAAGTAGAGTGCAACACCTCTTAAAATGATTTTTCTTTTTTCACTTTTATCAATCACATGCCCAGCGTATAAAGCAAGTGATACTGCAGGAATGACTTCTGCCAAACCAATCAATCCAATGGCAAAGGGCTCGTTGGTCAATTCATAAATCCACCAGCCAACCAATGTACCCATCATCCTTAGTCCCATGATAAACAAAAAACGCCCAATCATTAAATTCCTAAACTCAGCTATCCTTAACGCGGCAAATGGATCTTTGGTTAATTGTGGTGCAGTTTGTTCCATAACTATTTTGATAGGGTGTGGTTAGGGAAGCGTAAAATAATGTTGGCCTTCTTCTAGGTCTTTGTCTAGTGCGTCAGTGATGACTTTAAAATGCTTTTCGTTGTACAAGAAATCTGCGTTACTGGCGTCAACAAAAATCGTTTTGATATTATGTTGTTTGATATAGCTCGTATAGGTCTCCTGTAATTTAAACAAGTATTCGTCGGGAATAGATTGTTCGAATTTTCGGTTCCTTTTTTTAATATTCCCTTGTAATTTATTGACTGGCGCATGTAAAAAAATCAGAATATCCGGTTGTGTCAATTGTGGTACAAAAACGTCAAACATTTTTTGATATAATCTAAATTCTTCCTCGGGTAAATTCACCTTTGCAAAGAGCAAGCATTTAGTAAAAATATAATCCGATACGGTTACATCTTGAAACAGGTCATTGGACTTCACCATCTCTTGTTGTTGCTTGAATCGTTCTGCTAAAAAGAACAGTTCCAATGGGAAGGCGTATTGTTTTGGATTCTCGTAAAATTTTGTCAAAAATGGGTTATCCGCAAATTCCTCTAACACCAGTTTTGCATTATAATGTTGTGCTAGTAATTGTGACAGCGTGGTCTTTCCGGCACCAATATTCCCCTCAATTGCTATAAAATGATGCTTCATAATGCTTCTAATGCTTGCGGTCAAAGATAAGTTTTGGATCCTTTACAGGTCGGTTTTTTTATACACAACAGAGGCATCTTTGGAGGCTTTGTAGAGTGCTGAATTCGTTTTATGAAGGATCGGATGCACAAAATCAGGGGCTATCTCCACCAATGGCGCTAATACAAAGTTGCGTTCTGCTAGTCTAGGGTGTGGAATCGTTAATCCAGGTGTATCAATAATCGTTTGATTGAAATAAATGATATCTAAATCAATGGTCCTAGGCCCAAGTGGGATCAATCTTTCACGACCCATTGATACCTCAATGGCTAAAAGCATAGCCATTAAGTCTTCTGGGCTCAATGCAGTCTCGATGTATAGGGCTTGGTTGTAAAATGCAGGTTGATCTTTAAATCCCCAAGCTTCGGTTTCAAAGATGGAGGATTGCTTTTGAATGGGGCCACATCTTTGTTCAATGCTATTTCGAGCATTTTCTAAGTTGACCAAACGGTTCCCTATATTGCCGCCTATCATGAGGTAGATATGGTTCATAGAAGTATGCTGAAAATGAACGCAAATATCCATAATTTTACAAGGCAAACTTTATTTATTTTGCTGCAATTTTAGATTTCTTTTACAATCAATCTTTTTTATGAAAAGCTTCTTTACCTCATTCTTCGCTGCAATCCTTGCTTTATTTGTTTTTTCAATTGTAGGCATCATGCTCTTATTTGGATTGGGCGCCGCTGTTTCTTCTGATGAACCAGTGGCTATTGCTTCTAATGCAGTTTTAGTGATTGACCTAGCAGATAATTTCACAGAAAAAGAAGTGTCAGATCCATTTACAGATTTATTGAATCAAGGTACCGGAAAAGTGCCAAGCTTAACGTCTGTGATTGGATTGATTCAACATGCTAAAAAGGATTCAAATATAAAAGGCATCTACATAAAATGTCAACAAAATTCAAATGGGTACGCAAGTTCAGAGGAACTTAGAAAGGCCTTGGTTGATTTCAAAAAAAGCAACAAATTTATTTTTGCATACGGCGAAACGATTTCTCAAAAAGGATATTGGGTAGGTAATGTGGCCAATCAAATTTATACGCATCCTCAAGGCGGATTAGAGTTTAGTGGGTTTTCATTAGAAACTGTTTTCTTAAAAGGGATGTTGGATAAATTAGATGTGGAGATGCAAGTGTTTTATGCGGGTAAGTTTAAAAGTGCCACAGAGCCATTTAGGTATACCAAAATGTCGGATGCCAATAAGCAGCAAACGGGCGTATGGTTAAATGGTTTATATGATCATTTCATTGATGCAGTTGCTAGTGCTAGACAAATCGCACCCGAAAAGTTGAAAGCAATGGCAAACGAGGCAAAAATTCAATCAGCACAAGATGCTTTGTCAAATGGTTTAGTGGATGGATTAATCTATGACGATCAATTGAAGAAAACGATTGCAAAAAAATTAAAAGGAGTAAAAGAAAATGACATTCCATTTGTTTCAATCAAAGAATATGCCAAGTCAGTTCCATTAAGGGGGACTGGTTCAGGTAAAATTGCAGTGGTGTATGCAGACGGAGATATTGTGATGGGCAAAGGGGTCAAAGGGTCAATTGCAAGTGACGACTTTAGAATGATACTCCAAAAAATTAGAGCAGACGCATCTATTGATGCATTGGTCTTAAGAGTGAATTCACCTGGAGGAAGCGCCTTAGCGAGTGATATTATCTGGAGAGAAATCGAATTGATTAAAGGGAAGATACCAGTGATTGTAAGTATGGGCGATGTAGCGGCCTCTGGTGGATATTATATTGCCTGCGGTGCTGATTCTATTTATGCAGATGCCAATACAATTACAGGCTCGATAGGTGTATTTACGGTGATTCCAAATATTTCAGGATTCATGAACAATAAATTAGGCATTAGTTTTGACGGTGTAAAAACTGCGCCTTATGCCGATGCGCCAACAGTTACAAGACCTCTGAATACGATGGAGCAAAAAATATTGCAATCTGGCGTGGATAGTATTTATCATACATTCAAGTCAAGGGTAGCAAAGGGCAGAAAAAAATCAATGGATTATGTGGATTCAATTGCGCAAGGTCGAGTTTGGTTAGGTTCTGATGCGATCAATGTAGGACTAGTGGATAGAATTGGTACATTAAATGATGCCCTTGCTTCTGCTGCTAAAATGGCAAAACTAAAAGGCTATAGCGTTAAGCAATATCCAGAATCAAAATCATTTATCGAAGATTTAATTGAAGACTATAAAGACTTTGTAAAAGTGAAATCTATTGAATCTGAAATAGGTGCAAACCAATGGCAGATTTTACAACATTTGAAGACAGTGCAGCAAATGGTAGGTGCCCCTCAAACACGAATGCCTATCTTTGTGGTTAAACAGCCCTAGTATCATGCGTTCATATAGTCAAATTAAAGCGATGCTTGCTATCACAAGAGCAAGTCTGCGCTCCATCTTAAGAAGCCCATCTGCGGTTGTTTTTAGTATTTTGTTCCCGCTCATTTTTATTTTAGTGTTTGGCTTTTTAAGCAGTGGGGGAAATATCAATGTAAAAGTAGCACTAGCCCCAAATGCGGATACCACAAATTTGGTGTATGAAAAAGTGAAGTCCTTAGCAGGCTTGAAATTTGTAACAGCAGATCAAGCCACTGTGAATGCAGAATTGGCTAAAGGAAGAATCACAGCTTTGATTGATATTCAACCTACACAAAATCCTAGTCAGCCTTATCAAATCGAATTAACGAGTTCGGCTGCTGCCAATCCGCAAAATATTCAGTTAATTAAATCCATCTTAAATGCAGTGATTGCCAATATCAATGCCACACAATTTAAAGATGCACCAACCATTGCAGTAGTAAAAAACGAAGTGATTGAAGTGCCAGGCAGAACTTATCGTACAATAGATTTTATTTTACCTGGACAACTTGGATTTTCCTTATTAAGTGCAGGTGTTTTTGGCGTCGCATTTTTGTTTTTTAATTTAAGACAACAACTGGTTTTAAAAAGATTTTATGCCACACCCATTAGACGATTGTATATCATTTTAGGCGAAGCTTTAAGTAGAGTTATTTTTCAATTGATGACTGCGGTGATCATTATTGGCATTGGCCATTTTGCATTCAATTTCACGCTTGTCCATGGATTCATCACTTTCTTGAATATCATGGCACTTAGTTTCATTGCCTTAATTTTATTTATGGGTTTTGGTTTTATTGTGAGTGGCGTGGCGAAAAATGAAAGTACCATTCCTCCCTTTGCTAATTTAATTACCTTACCTCAGTTTTTACTAGCTGGCACTTTCTTTTCAATTGATTCTTTTCCAAAATGGCTGCAACCTTTTTGTAATATTTTACCATTAACGCATTTTAACAATGCCATGCGTGAAATTGCATTTGAGGGCGCAAATTTATTTTCGGTTAGCAATGAAATTGCCATTCTGCTAGCATGGATTGTCATTGTGTATGCTGCTGCATATAAAATCTTTAAATGGGAATAACATGAAACTGATTCGTTTCGCTTTGATAAGTGTGTTAGTTATAAGCATTTTAATCACTGCCATCGCTAGCTTATTTCCTTCCATGGTGATTACATCAAGGGCGGTAGAAGTCAATGCATCTAAATTACAAATACAACATTGTGTGAAAGACTTAGCTGCTTGGAAAGGCTGGATGAGTGATTGGAAAGACCAAGCTGTCATAGTGGAAGATAGTATAGTCAGTGTAGGCACGCAAACAATACAAATGTTGTCAAGTACAGATAGCACAATTCTTTTAAAATGGGAAGCGACAGGGCAAGCACCTTATCAGGTTCAAATAGAATGGCTGCCTTTAAAAGAGGGCACTTATGTCATTCACTGGTCCTTTGAGCAACATGTAAAATGGTATCCTTGGGAAAAATTTCAGACTTTACTTAATGAGAAGGTTTTAGGTGCAAAGATGGAAGAAGAATTACAACATTTGACAGCTTGTATTTTATCGACCCCTTAAGTATTCAATATTTCTTTTGATCCCACTCAATTTTGATCTTAATAAAGGAGATTGTTTAAATCTTGCTTTAAAACTAGTTTCTTCCATTTCGAGCCAAGCATCTTTGGACATCGATAATAAGCCTTCAATCGGTTTGAATTTTGATTCTTGATGCGGATGACTGAATCGATTCCAAGGACATACATCCTGACAAATATCGCAGCCAAATGCCCAGTCTTGATAGGATCTATCAGCACCCGTTTCGATGGTTTGTTTTTTTAATTCAATGGTATAGTAACTAATACAATGATTGGCTTCAATTGTTTTATTGGGTAAGATGGCTTGTGTTGGACAAGCGTCAATACATTTAGTACAAGTGCCACAATAGTCTTTTGCAATGGGTTGGTCATAGACGCATTCAAGGTCTACAATTAAACTGGCAATAAAAAAATAGGATCCCTTTTTAGGTTGGATTAAGTTGCCATTTTTGCCAATCCATCCAGCACCTGATAACCAAGCCCAAGAACGCTCTAAGACTGGAGCAGAATCTACAAATCCTCTACCCTCAATAGGCCCAATTTTTTGTCGTAATTCATCCAGCATTTGATTTAATGCTAGCTTAATCACTTCGTGGTAATCTTGGCCGTATGCATATTTAGCAATTTTTGGAAAGCCATTGGGTTGCTCCTGTTCTGGGGAATAATTTTTTAAAAAAGTAATCACAGATTTTGCGCCAGGCACCAATTTTTTTGGATTAATTCTTAAGTCAAAATGTTTTTCCATGTACTGCATATCTCCATGAAAACCTTTCGCCAACCATTGCTCTAATCTAAATGCATCTTCAGTTAATTCCTTGGCTTCGGCAATCCCACAGAAATCAAATCCATGGTTTAGGGCTAGGTCTTTAATAATTTGAGTATGCTTGAATTGGTTCACAGAATGTTCATTTTATTTAAGCATAAATTTCTTTTTTGTGCCATTTTACTGCTTTTTGTCATCAAATGTAAAATTAGCAGAAAATACAAGCAATGACTGAGTTTATTGCTCTTTTTTAAAAAGTATAAGACCTATGTAACGTAAGGAATGGTTTTTGAAGTATTGAATTGTACTTGTATATTTGACGGATAGGCAAATTTGCGCTATCCGTCAATTTATTTTATGGCAAACACAAAGAAGGCAGCAGTTGGATTTATATTTATCACCATTTTAATTGATATTATTGGATTTGGTATTATTATTCCCGTATTACCTCAATTATTACAGCAGTTAATGCATGTAACAGATCGAACGGATATTAGTGCTATTTCAAAACCTGCAATATTTTTAACTTTGATATATGGGCTCATGCAATTTATTTTTGCGCCCATATTAGGAAGTTTGAGTGATCGATATGGTCGCAGACCGGTTTTACTTTTTTCCCTGCTTGGGTTTGGATTAGATTATATTTTTTTAGCTTTTGCGCCAACCATTGGATGGTTATTTTTAGGAAGAATGATTTCAGGTATTACGGGGGCTAGTATCACCACTGCTTCCGCTTATATGGCTGATATTAGTAATGAAAAAAATAGGGCACAAAATTTTGGAATGATTGGAGCTGCTTTTGGTCTTGGTTTCATTATTGGTCCTATGTTAGGAGGTTTGCTAGGGGAGTTGGGTACAAGAATTCCATTTTTAGTAGCCGCTGGATTGGCATTGGTGAATGCTTTGTATGGTTATTTTGTTTTGCCAGAGTCCTTAGACATGGAGCACCGTCGCTCCATTGATTTAAAAAAAGCAAACCCAATTGCTTCATTATTAAAATTTAAAAAATACCCAGCAGTACTTGGATTAATTCTCTCACTACTATTAATTTATTTAGCTGCACATGCTGTGCAAAGTAATTGGAGTTTTGCCAATATTAATAAATTTGGATGGACACCTAAGATGATTGGTATTTCATTGGCTGTGGTGGGGGTATTGGTTAGTTTGGTGCAAGGCTTACTCATTAGAGTAGTCAATCCTAGATTAGGAAATGAAAAAAGTGTTTACATAGGAATTGCATTGTATGCTATTGGTTTAACTTTATTTGCTTTTGCAACACAAGGATGGATGATGTTTTTATTTTTAGTGCCTTATTGTTTGGGGGGAATTTCAGGACCCGCTTTGCAAGCTTTAATTTCAGCACATGTTCCTAAAAATGAACAAGGAGAATTGCAGGGATCGTTAACAGGATTAAATAGTTTAACCACCATCTTTGGTCCCTCCATGATGATAGGATTAACCTCCTATTTCTCCATTAAAAACGACCCTAGTCATATTTATTTTCCAGGTGCTGCTTTTTTATTAGGCGCCTTTTTTATGCTTTTAAGTGCCATTATTGCTTATTGGGTATTAAAACATGATACACGCGCATCAAAGGCCTAGAATCTTGCTTTATAATCCCTTCCTGTCGTTATATTTGTGGCTCAATAAAGGCCAATTTATGTCTCCATTAATGCAACAGCTAGAAGCAACTGCAGGGTTTATACAGTCAAAAATTACTACAAAAGCAAATACTGCTATCATCTTAGGTAGTGGATTGGGTAATTTATCAAGTGTGATTGAAGCTGAATTTAGCATTCCTTATAGTGAAATTCCAAATTTTCCTGTGAGCACAGTTGAGGGACATAAGGGAAGATTGATTTTGGGCACATTAAATGGTAAAAAGGTCTGGGTCATGGAAGGTCGTTTCCATTTTTACGAAGGCTATACTGCTGAACAAGTTGTTTTCCCAATTCGCGTTTTAAAATTATTAGGGGTAGAAAATTTATTATTGTCCAATGCTGCTGGTGGTGTCAACAAGGCTTATCAGGTGGGTGATTTAATGATCATCAAAGACCA
>CAXNMZ010000035.1:0-14912 GCA_964203125.1 Chitinophagales bacterium
CGCAAAGATACAAGCACTAAATTAAAATAGGGGAAAAAGCAACGAAGATTGTACTTTTGTAGCTGTTAATATTGAAATAGATGAAAAATTTTGAAGTGCCTACAGGCTATAGAAGCCCATTAATCGTCGCTATCAAACAAAAGCGCAAATCAGAAGATAAGCTCAAGAAAGATTTCACCCCTACCGAACTCGACTTTGGTAAGGTCAAAATCTATTTGGCAAGGCATTTTGGATTTTGTTATGGTGTAGAAAATGCGATTGATATTGCCTACAGAACGATTGAAGAAAATAAGGGGAAAAGGATTTTTTTATTAAGTGAAATGATACACAACCCTCAAGTGAATAATGATTTGACAAGTAAGGGCGTGCAATTTTTACAAGATACCCTAGGCAAAGAATTGATTCCCTTATCTGAGTTGACGAAGGATGATATTGTCATTATTCCAGCGTTTGGAACCACACTTGAATTAGAGGAGAAATTAAAAGCAAAAGGGATTGCTATTGAGTCCTATGATACCACTTGTCCCTTTGTAGAAAAAGTTTGGAACCGCAGTGAACAAATTGCACAAAAAGGCTACTCAATTATCATACATGGGAAACCAAAACATGAAGAAACAAGGGCGACTTTTTCTCATACTTCGGCACATACACCTACTTTAATCGTAAACGATATTGAAGAAACAAAAGTGTTGGCAAAAATCATCAGTGGTGAATTGCCTTTAGCGTATTTTTATGATTTTTTTATCAATCGTTTCTCCCCCAATTTTGACCCCAATATACATTTAGATAAAATTGGTGTAGTGAATCAAACCACGCAATTAGCAACCGATACACAAGCGATTTCGGATTATCTAAAACAAGTCATATTAACAAAATTTGGTCCCGAAAATCTAGCTGCTCATTTTGCAGATACAAGAGATACGCTCTGTTATGCCACCAATGACAATCAGTCTGCAGTCATTGGCCTACTTGAGACGGAAGCTGATTTAGCCATTGTGATGGGTGGAAAAAATAGCAGCAATAGTTCGCACTTAGTAGAATTGTGTGAGCGAAAATTACCTACTTATTTTATAGATGATGTAAGTAAAATTTTAGATGCCAATCAAATTGAAAAAACCAATTGGAAAAATAAACAATCAGAAGTGGTGCATAATTTCTTGCCAGACCTAAATCCTATTCGAGTCTTAATGACAAGTGGCGCAAGCTGTCCAGACACTGTGGTAGAATCTGTTATAAAAAAGATCCTTAGCTTTTACCAACTAGAAGATGCATTTGAAAAAGTAAAGGACAACTGGATCGATTAAGGGCTACTCAAACTCATTTAACTCATTTAACTCGACTTTATTTTCTCCATGGCCCATTGCATGGCCAACTCAAATTGCTGCGCTCTGTCTAAATTTGTATTGTCTAACACCATCGCATCTTCAGCTTGTTTTAGAGGACTATGTGTTCTAGTACTATCCATTAAATCTCTTTGTTGCAAATTTGCAGCCACTTCTTCTTTAAGTATAGCAGGATTGGTTTGAACTAATTCTTGGTACCTACGCTCCAATCTTATAGCCGGATCTGCAGTGACAAATAATTTTAGTTCTGCATTCGGAAAAACAACTGTTCCAATATCTCTTCCATCCATCACAATTCCTTTATCAACACCCATCGCTTTTTGTTGTGCTACTGCAAATGCCCTAACAGCAGCAATAGTGGCCACTTCACTCACTTTCTGACTCACTTGCATTGCTCGAATTTCTTGCTCCACATTTTCACCATTTAAATACATGTCACTTTTTTGACTTGCACTATTGTATTTAAATCTCAATTCAATTGCTTGCAATGCTTCCTGAGCGGCGATGTCATTGAATGGTACATTGTTTCTTAAAAAATACAATGCAATAGCTCGATACATGGCACCAGTGTCTACAAAAACATATTCCAATGCCTTGGCCATTGCTTTAGCGAGGGTACTCTTTCCACAGGATGAAAAGCCGTCTATTGCGATGATGATTTTCTTTTCCATTATGGCGCTACTGTGATGGTTGCTGTTCTTGGTAAATTTGCATTTCGAATTGCGATTTGTCTCACTGCGTTGCCTACAAAAATCCTGAACGCATCTTTTGATACTGTATCTGCTCCAACCATTGCAGGTACCCCTTCATCTCCTCCCTCTCTAATACTTTGCACTAAAGGAATTTGTCCCAAAAAGGCTAAGTCATATTCAGAAGCTAATTTAAGTCCTCCTTCTTTTCCAAATAAATAATATTTATTTTCAGGTAATTCTGCAGGTGTGAAATAGGACATGTTTTCTACCAACCCGATAATTGGCACATTGACATTCGCTTGCCCAAACATCGCAATGGCTTTCTTTGCATCTGCCAAAGCCACTTGTTGCGGTGTCGTTACAATCACCACACCTGTTACAGGAACGGTTTGCATGATGGTCAAATGAATATCACCTGTACCTGGTGGCATATCAATCACAAGGTAATCTAACTCCCCCCAGTCTACATCGGTAATGAATTGACGAATGGCACTGCTTGCCATTGGACCTCTCCAAACCACTGCATCTTTTTCATCTACCAATAAGCCAATGCTCATTATTTTAATACCATATTGATCTAAAGGTATAATTACCCCTTTGCCTCCTTCGTCTTTCATCAAAGGTCTTTGTCCTCTGACACCAAACATGATGGGTACACTAGGTCCATAAATATCTGCGTCCATCAGCCCCACTTTAGCACCCCCTTCTGCCAAAGCCAATGCCAGGTTTGCAGCAACAGTGCTTTTACCTACACCGCCCTTTCCACTTACCACCGCAATGATATTTTTTACTTTTGATAAAACCGACTTTTCGTCTTTTCTTAAGGAAGTCGTGTTGGATGTGAAATTTACTTGCACCTGTGCTTTTGGATTCACCAATAATTTTATGGCATTTTCACAAGCGTTCTTCATCAAATCTTTCATTGGACATGCAGGTGTAGTCAATACGATGGTAAAACTAACCGCATCACCATCTATTTTTAGATCCTGAATCATATTCAAAGTCACTAAGTCTTTCCCTAGGTCCGGCTCTTGCACATTACTCAATGCTTTTAGTATTTCCTCCGTTGTCATTATGAAAGTTTTTGTTAAATTATTTAATCCCGGCAAAGTTAACGTTCATAGCGCTTATTTTGCCCTTTTAAAAGGCTTAAAATAGCCTATATATTAAAAAAACTACCCATTTCGAAACAAAAAAAGTAAGCCATTTCTGAACATTGAGGCTTAAATTTGCAGCTACATGAAAAAGAATCTAGTCCTGTCATTATTGATCTTAATTGCACTACTACCATCACAGTTAAATGCACAGACAGTGGATCTTTATAGAGACTCTGTTGTCCAACTTTATGGCGTGGTGATGACTGCAGATAGTTTAAAAGCGATTCCTTTAGCGAGTATTGTAGTGAATAAAAAAGGAAGAGGAACCATCACCAATAATGATGGTGTTTTTTCTATCGCAGTCAATAAAGGGGAATCCATCACTTTTAGTTGCGTTGGATTTAAAAATAGAATTATCACCATTCCACAAAATTTAGTAGGCAACCAATACAGTGTCATTCAATTAATGGTCAATGATACCAATTTCTTACCAGCAACAATCTTAAAACCAAGACCTACTCGTGCACAATTTGAAAGAGACTTTGTCAACTCTAAAGTAGACGACGATCTGTTTGAAACTGCAAGAAAAAATACAAGCCCCGCACAAAAAAGAATTATTTTATCTAGCTTACCAAGAGATGGTAAAGAAGCAGTAGGTGCAGCTTTACAAAACCAAGCTTCAAGGTATTATTATTCAGGTCAATTGCCTCCTATGAATATTCTAAATCCAAGTGCTTGGAGGAGTTTTATAAATTCTTGGAAACGTGGTGACTATAAATCAAAAAGTAAATAGATGAAAAAGATTGCAGTGATTGGAGCAGGCACCATGGGAAATGGGATTGCGCATGTATTTGCACAAAATGGATTTGAAGTTAATTTAATTGATACGCAGTCAGCTGCATTAGATAAGGCAATGCAAACAATTGCAAAAAATCTGGACCGTCAAGTAGCAAAATCAATCATACAGGAGGCAGACAAAGCAACAACCCTTACAAAAATAACTTGTTTCACCAATCTTAAAGAAGGTGTACATGACCGTGACTTAGTCATTGAAGCCGCTACAGAAAATAGCAAGATCAAAATCGCTATTTTTTCAGAGATGGACCAATACACTAATGCAACTTGTATTTTAGCAACCAATACCTCTTCTATTTCTATCACGCAATTAGCCGAAGCAACTCAAAAGTCAGCCAATGTCATTGGTATGCATTTTATGAATCCTGTACCAGTGATGAAACTAGTAGAGATCATCAATGGTAAAGCAACTAGCTCAGAGGTGACAGATACAATTGTATCCTTAACCACCACCATTGGAAAAATTCCTTGTGTTGTAAAAGATGCGCCAGGATTTATTGCCAATAGAATTTTAATGCCCATGATCAACGAAGCTATATTGGCTTTCGAAGAAGGCATTAGTGATGCAGCAACGATAGATCAGATTATGAAATTAGGAATGGCACATCCAATGGGACCTTTGCAATTAGCCGATTATATTGGCCTAGATGTTTGTAAGAATATTTTAGAAATCATGGAGGCTGGTTTTCAAAATAGCAAATACAAACCTGCTGCATTATTAACTAAGATGGTAGAGGCAGGGAAATTAGGCATCAAAACTGGAGAAGGATTTTATACCTACCAGAAATAAACTAGTCTAACTTTAAAGACGTCTTAAAACTTACTTCTCTTAAAGCGCCCAGCTTTTCAAGGACTTCGTCCAATCTATTCTTGGGTATTCCTATATGAAGCTGTATAAATAATTGAGCAGTTTGTTCCACTACAGAACAATTGTACTGTTTCACGAGCAGCATCACTTCGTTCATTTGATGGTAATCAAAATTAAGTTCGTACGCAATTTCAATTGGTTTCTTAATAATTGGTGAAAGTTGTAAAGCCAAGGCTGTTGCAGTTTTATAGGCATTAATCAAGCCTGGTATACCTAATAAAGTACCTCCAAAATAACGTACCACCACTACAAAAACGTTGGTGAGCCCTTTACTATCAATTTGCCCCAATATAGGCCTGCCTGCAGATCCAGCAGGTTCTCCGTCGTCACTCACCCTGAAAGTGGAACCATCCACACCAAGACGATACGCCAGGCAATGGTGCACTGCTTTGCCGTGTTCTTTTTTAAGTTGCGCTAAAATCTTTTTACAGGAATCAATGTCTTTAGCTGGATAGGCGTAAGCAAAAAATTTACTGCCTCTATCTTTAAATTCTGCCATGGAAGGCTGTTCGATCGTATAATAGTAAAATGGATCCATTTAAAAATAAAAGGGCTAATTGATACAAAGCTAGTTGATAATGATGAATCATTTGTAACATTGCATATGCATTTAAACGAGATCAAGCAAGCCTTGAAAAAACAGTTAGCAGGTCAATTCGAAAGTGTTGAACTTGGTCCAATCCTTTCTATTTTAATAGAACATATCACAGGTTGGGACCAAATGCAACAAGTAGTGCATAAAGACAATTCAATTTCCGAAGAACAGGCACTGGCTTTTGAAACTGCTGCTGCTGAATTAGTAGCCGGAAGACCCATTCAATATATCACTGGTAAAACCTGGTTTATGGGCGAACCTTATACTGTAAACAATCAGGTGTTGATTCCCCGACCCGAGACCGAAGAACTAGTAGACTGGGTGACAGAATATGCAGCCATCAAAGGAAAAGCATTACGCATATTAGATATAGGCACAGGTTCTGGTTGTATTGCCATTGCAATCAAAAAAGCATTACCCGAAGCAATCCTTTCAGCAATAGACATTAGCACGAGTGCCATCAAAATTGCAGCAGCCAACGCAGTAGCACTTAAAGCCGATATTGAATTCATTACATTGGATATTTTAAACACTGCTTTTTTACCAGGACAATACGATGTGATTGTAAGCAATCCGCCCTATATACCGATGGAAGAAATGAAAAATATGGACTTGCAAGTGACCGATCACGAACCCAATATTGCCTTATTTGTTCCTGACGAAGATCCATTGGTTTTTTATAAAGCAATCGCGAGGCTTGCTAAATTGCATTTAAGTTCAAATGGTCAATTGTTTTTTGAAATCCATTATGACCAAGGAGATGCACTGATTGCCCTATTAGACGACATGCATTTTCATGCCGAATTGAGGACGGATTTATTTGGCAAAGACAGAATGATACGAGCAAGTTTAAAGCCAAGATAGACTATGCTTGTAGAAATGCTATTGAATTACATGGACTTTTATTGAGCCGCATTGACTGCCACCACAGGGGTTGCGCCAAGGGCCTTAATAATTTGCATCACTTGAATCGTGACGCCTAAATTTGCTACACTATCTCCATTGATCACCACAGATGGTTTATCGGTTTCTTTTGCTAAGAAAATTTTAAGCTGACTAGACAAGGCATCTAAACTAACTGGCGTAGTACCTATAAATACTTGTTGGTCTTTATTAATCGTCACCACCACAGTTTGTTTTGCCTTGGTATCACTTGCTGCTTTAGGATTTGACACTTTGATCACATTTGGATTCGCTAAAGTGGATACAATTAAAAAGAACAATAATAAAATAAATAAGATATCATTCAATGCACCTGTATGCACTTCGGGATGATGTCTTAAACGATTTCTAAGATTCATAACTGGTAGATTAAGCTTGTGTTGGTTCTTGTAAAATATCTAAAAAATCAGCACTTGCCCTTTCCATCTTGTTGGCCGTCTTATCAATTTGAGTGGATAAAAAATTATGTCCTACATAAGCAATCAATCCAATGATCAAGCCTGTTGCAGACGTAATCATTTTGGTATAAATACCGCCAGCAATGGTGTTCAAAGTATATTCACCAGTAGATGCAATACCATAAAATAATTGCACCATACCAATAATCGTTCCTAAAAATCCAAACATAGGCGCGATGCCAGAAACCAATGATAGGATATTTAAATTGCGCTCCATTGAATACATTTCTAATTTACCTACATTTTCCATGCTTTTTTCAATCGCATCAATTGGTTTGCCAATGCGCATAATACCCTTCTCAATCATATTCGCCACTGGGTTGTAGGTATTTTTAGCAAGTGCTTTTGCCGCAGCAACATTACCAGACAAGATATGATCTTTAATCATTTTCATGAACTGAGGATCTGACTGTCCTGCTTTTTTGATGGCTAAAAATCTTTCTATGAACACATAGATCGCTATCACCAATAAAGCATACAATGGATACATAATCCATCCACCTTTTCCTAGTAAACTAAATAAAGAAATTTTAGCATCCGCCACTTGTAATAAAAACAACATACAGTTTAAATTTATATTTAAAGTTAATTTATTTCTACCATATAGGCTAATACTTGCACCGCTTGTTGCATATCTGAAACCCCTACCCATTCTTGCTTGCTGTGGATCGCTTGCATACCTGTAAAGATATTGGCAGTGGGCAGTCCCATAAAGCTCATCCTACTCCCATCTGTTCCCCCGCGAATTGGCTCAATAATGGGTATAATACCCGCTCTTTGATAGGCCGCAAAAGCCAAGTCGACCATCTGAGGATGTTGGTCAATCACTTCTTTCATATTACGATATTGCTGCTTCACTTGAATCTGAACAGCAGCGCGATTGTAATTTGGATTTTGACGAATAATAGTCTCGGCGATTTCCAATATCCTTTGCTCATAAATCGCCAAATTGGCTGTATCAAAATCACGAATTAAAAATTCAATTTGTACTTGTTCTGCTCCCCCTTGGATATTTGTAGGATGTACAAAGCCTATTTTCCCTTCGGTATGTTCTGGACACCACTGATCTCTTGGCAATGCAGCAATGATATCCGAAGCAATTTTAATGGCATTTTGCATAACCCCTTTTGCAGAACCAGGATGTGCCATTACGCCATCAATGGTTAAAACTAAATGGTCTGCGCTAAAACTCTCCATTTCAAAACAACCCAATGCGCCACCATCTAATGTATATCCAAAATCAGCATTCAACTTTTTAAAATCAATGAAATCAGCCCCTCTTCCTACTTCTTCATCAGGTGTAAATAAGATTTTGATTGGGCCGTGTTTGATTGCAGGATGTTGCATCAAATAAGCAGCTAAACTCACAAGGATAGCTACGCCTGCTTTATCATCCGCCCCTAATAAGGTTTTACCACTTGCTGTGATAATTTCTTTTCCTATGAAATTTTTTAAATAAGGATATTTTTCTACCGTAATGATTTGAGTGGGATCGTCCGGAAGTACAATTGGAGCACCGTTATATTGTTGGTGCAAAATTGGTTTAACATGGGTGCCGCTGCAATCAGGTGCGGTGTCTACGTGTGCACAAAAACAAATCACTGGCAATTTTAAGGCATCCAATTTTTCTTGTTCAATGGTTGCAGGAATCGTAGCCATGACATAGCCATTGACATCCATTGCTGCATCCTCTAAGCCTATAGCAAGTAATTCTTGGTGCAATAATCTTGATAAATCTTTTTGCTTTTCGGTCGAAGGAAAATTATCACTATTCGGATCACTTTGTGTGTCTATTTGTACATAGCGCATCAATCTTTCAGCCACCCCAAACGCATTCCATTCCATACTTTTTATTTTGCTGTGTGAAGGTATTAAAAAAGGCATCCCGAATCAACGGAATGCCTTTTTTAAAACATCTTTAACCTATTATTAAGGCATGATAATCGTAGACTTTGGTGTAATGCCCACCAATTCAAGATCAAAAGTTAAATCTTGACCAGCAAGACTATGATTTGCATCTAATACAACTACTTCCTCTTTCACTTCTACTACTGTCACTTGAAATTGTTGCCCTTGACCATTATTCATCGTTAAAGCCATACCAATTTCAGGATTTAAATCTGCAGGAAACTGTGTTTTTGGAAATTCTACAATCATTTCTGGTTGTTTAGGACCATATGCCTCCATAAATGGAATATGAATTGTTTTCTTCTCTCCTACTGTCATTTCTAAAACCCCATTATCAAAACCAGGAATGACCATACCTGACCCAACTTCAAATTCCAGAGGGGCTCTTCCTTCAGAAGAGTCAAATGTTTCACCAGACGTTAATTTACCGTGGTAATGCACTTGAATGGTATCCCCATTTTTTACTTGTTGCATATTGTTTTTTTTTAAATAAAGCACTTAGGGTGCAAAGGGCAAAAGTAGTAAATTCTAGTTAACTTTGCAAGATGAATGCCAGTCCAAAAATAGTATTTATGGGGACCCCCAGTTTTGCTGTCGCGTCATTGAAAGCACTCTTAGATGCCAAAATGAATGTGGTCGGAGTTGTCACGGCACCTGACAAGCCAGCTGGAAGAGGCATGCAATTACAACAAAGTGCTGTCAAACAATTTGCCCTTGAACATCAGTTGCCAATAGCACAACCAGAAAAATTAAAATCCCCCGAATTTTTTGCACAGATTCAAGCATGGCAACCAGATATTCAAATTGTCGTGGCATTTAGAATGTTACCAGAATCTATTTGGTCATACCCTCCAATGGGTACCCTCAATGTGCATGGTTCTTTACTTCCTAAATACCGTGGTGCAGCACCTATTAATTGGGCCATCATCAATGGAGAAAAAGAAACCGGCGTGACCACTTTTAGATTACAACATGCCATTGATACCGGAGACATTTTATTACAAGAACGTATTCCAATTTCGCCCGATATGACAGCAGGCGAATTACATGATACTATGATGGAAGTTGGCGCGCAAACACTTGTAACAACTTTAAATAGATTGATAGCAGGTACGATTCAACCCACTCCACAAAAAGAGGAATTGGCTAGTTTGCATGCCCCAAAAATATTTACAAAAGATTGTGAAATCGATTGGCAGCAGCCTATTGCACAAATTCACAATTTAATTCGAGGCCTTGCTCCCTTCCCTGGCGCACTAACTAAAGTAGATGGCAAGATTGTTAAATTATTTAGCACATCCATCCTCGCTGAAAATCCAAAAGAACCTGTTGGCAGTTTTGTCACCGATGGAAAGACTTATGTAAGATTTGCATGCAGTGATGGGTACATTCAAATGAACGATATCCAATGGGAAGGAAAAAAAAGAATGCCAATTGCAGACTTTCTAAGGGGCTATAAAAAAGTTGACTAAGAAAAATGATTGAACTAATTGGATTAATTGATTGGATATGCTTGAATAACTATCAAGCTTCAATTATAATCCGAACGCTTTTACAAAATCTTCTTTTGGTGTAACGCCCACTTTTCTCCAAACTTCTATTCCACTTTTATATAAAATAAAAGTTGGAAGGTCATCTGCCTTCACCGATTTCATCACCTCCATATCTTGGCCACCATCTACTGCTAAAAAATAAAATGGTTTAGGGGGTGATTGTTTTAAACCATCCACTACAGGTTGCATTTTTCTACAAGGAGGACACCATAAAGCACCAATTTCTACTAAGACATACTCATTGGACTGTATCAGTTTTTCAAAATCTACGACACGCATTTGTACCTTATTGCCTGCACCTTCAATAGGCATTTCTTGCATTCTCCAATTACTAATACCTCCTTCTAAATTCACTACATTAAAACCGGCTTGTATTAAAGCGGTTTGTGCAGAAGCACTTCTTCCTCCAGATTGGCAATAGATATATATCGTTTTAGACTTATCTAAATATTGAGTTCTATTATTAAATTCCCTAGGATCTAACCAATTCGCTTGTAAAGCATTCGCAATATGGCCTGACTGGTATTCGCTAGCAGTTCGTACATCTAAAATTTGAGCGTCAGGTGCTGCAATCGCTTTACTGAATTTTGCTGCATCCACAGTCAAGTCCATAGACGGTTTTTGTGCGCAACTCATTATTGTAGTTGTTAAAAAAAACAAACTAACAAGACATTTTAATTTCATATTGATTGTTGAAAAATAACTAATACGTTACAGACACTTGAAAGGTCTTATTGGTCACGCCTAAAATGGCCGCAGCAGCGTCATTTAATCGATATTGAATGGCATTGCCTACTTCAGGTAATGCATTGATCACTTTAGCACAAATACTTTTTAAATCAGCAGTGGTAATTCTAACAATGGTTCCCACCGGCAATTCATTGGTTAAAATATAAAATTTATTATCCTGCCAACCACTCATACTTTTAAAAACGGCAGCTGTACCGTTTAAGGTTTGAAAAGTAGCTGCTTTTTTTTGATTCGAGAAAAAGCTTGCAAAATAACCTTCATTGACAGTTGTACTTTCTTGAACTAAAGTCGTTTTCTGCACACTATCTTTTATTCTTGATTGTTCTTTATTTTGAGCAATCATTTGCCATTGAGCGGTTCTAACCACTGGTGCAACTTTAGTCACCGATTTCTTTGATTTAGCACTTTTCTTTTTAGATTTTGAGTACTTACTAGATTTCTTTTTGGAACTTTTCTTTGATCTCGAAGATTTGCTAGTTGGCTTTTTTTGGGTAGCTTTTTTAACGGTCTGTCCCTCTTTAACCAAAGCTTCGCTCTTTGCTCCAATGGCATCCGTTTGGCTAAATAGACCAAAAGCTAGAATCAGGTATAAAATGTACTTCTTCAAGGAGGACAAATTTACAAAATCTAAATGCAAAAAAAGATATAAAATTACTTATAACATTAATATGTAATTTATAATCATCAATAATTCAATATTCTCCATGAATTTGGGTAGTAATTATTTAATCGATTGGGTAGTATTTTAACCCATCCTAAACGGCAATTCATATAACTGATGCTATGCCAACCCTTGGGGCCGTTCAATTGAAAATCGGCTCTTCTTAGAAATTGAAGGGCATCTTGAAGCTCCACTTGAATTGTTTCATAGGGCATTTTAGTCCATTGACTCAAAGCTAAGTCATGCGCAGGCACCAGGTCGGAACCCTTTAAGACTCCAATGCGCATACCTATTTTCTTCACATATAAATGCGCCCTAATGGTTTGCAAATCCGAATAACAATGCATTGGCAAGGCAATCAGCTCTTCCAAATGTTGAATACATATAAACTGTTATGGCAATGTATAAATAGCCGCTAAATTAACTGCTTCTTTTTTGGGTAATAACGTGAATTGAAAAGGCGTAGAAAAGGAACTCGTATAAGCAGCTTTTTGTTTTTGAAAAACAGCAATAAAAAATCCTTCCCCTTTTATTTTATCAGGATAAAACCTAAAGCCTTGGGCTTGATGTGTAGGACTATAAGTAGTTACAATTGGAGACGAGGCAGGTAATTGAATTTGAACAGATATCATTCCATCCAATGAAGCAATATCATCCATGATCTTTTCATCCTCTTCAAATGAATAAGAGCAGGTGGAATAAATATAATACCCACCTTCTTGCAATGCGGCAATGCTTTCTTCTATGATACGCGTTTGTCTTTGACTGCAATGCAATACATTTTCTTCGCTCCACTCTTTGATGGCTTGTGGATCTTTCCTGAACATGCCGCTACCACTGCATGGTGCATCTGCAACAATAAAATCAAAAAAATTAGGCAGGGCTTTAAAATGACTTGGATCATTTTGTGTGACTACGATATGATCGCTCCCCCAGCGAATACAATTCTCTTCTAAAATAGCATTTCTTGATTTAATGGTTTCGTTAGCTACCACCAATCCATTTTTAAAATAGTTGGCCAACAAAGTTGTTTTACCACCAGGTGCTGCACAAAGGTCTAAGACTTTATAATATTTTTCTGTATCTGCTAATTGGCTAATGATGGTATGCAAAAACATACTACTTGCTTCTTGCACATAATAAGCACCAGCATGCCATAAAGGATCCACTACAAAACTTGGCCGACCAGTTAAATAAAATCCTTCTGCGCACCAATCCACAGGCGCCTTTGCCTGCATAAATGGATGTGCTGCATGGTCAAATGGTTTATACTGATTCATTCTAACCGAAGTGAAATCTGCAGGCACCTGGTGGGTCTGCACAAAAGCTGCTTTGTCAAATCCAGGAAGACCTGCTAAGGATGCTATGAATTTTTCTGGTAACAATGACTAATATTAATAACGAATGATAAAATGTTCTTGTTCTTTTTGTGCTGTTCTGCAAAACAGGATGCCAATAGAAAACAAATCTATAGACAATCTGATTTTCGAATGTTTTTTTAATGCATTCCAAGCCGTTTCCATATCCGCATCGGCATGTATCCCATGTAAGATAATCCAGGAATTTGAATGCATCTTGTCTATTAAGTGATTTGCAGATTGAAGCAGCCTCGCTCCATCCTGCCCTTCGCCTATAAATGCAAAATCTATTGATTCAACAGATTCGATTAATTCAATTGTTGCATTTTTGTTTATTGTATAATCGCCTTCAAATTGCTTTTTTCCTCCTGTCACAGAAATAGTTAAAGGAGGATAGCTCTGTAATAATCTAGCAAGGAGTAATTTAATTTTTGGAGCAAGCGCACTTGAACTTGCAGCTTCAATTTGATCAAGTATTTTTTTTACAACAGGAGCCGTTTTTTCAATTTGCGTTAATGTAGTTTTTGCGTTGAAAATTTCTTTCACCAATTGAAACACAAATGGCGAGTGAATTCCATGTCCTCTTGCATTTGCAGCTGCCCAGTAATATTGAAGGTATTTAAGTAAAAGGGTTGGAGTAGAATAACGCATTGAATTTATTTCCTTTTCCAGCATTCAAAGTCAAATGCATAAGCATGTTTTGCATCTGCTGCATTTGGAAAACTATATTCCAAAGTCCATTGCGCATCCATCACTGGGAATAAAGTATCTCCCTCAATTTGTGTATGCACCCTAGTCATATAAATGGTATCTGCAATCGACATCGCTTCTTGATAAATTTGACCACCACCGATCACAAATACTTCTGCATAATTTTCACGTTCCGCCAATGCAATGGCTTCTGCAATTGATCCTACCACCTCTGTTTGATCATAGCTAAGACCAACTTGTTTACTTAAAATAATATTCAACCTGCCAGGTAAAACACGTTGTCCTAAAGATTCAAAAGTTTTTCGCCCCATGATCACAGGCATCGCCCATGTGGTATCTTTAAAAAATTTCATATCCTTAGGTAGATGCCATAGCAATTGATTGTCTTTGCCAATCATATGGTTATCGGATGCTGCAACAACTAAGGATACTTTCATAAGGTTTTAATTAAACGGCCACCGGGGCTTTGATACCTGGATGACATTCGTAATTTTCTAAAGTAAAATCTTCAAACTGGAAAGCAAAAATATCTTTTACCGCTGGATTGATCTTCATCGTTGGAAGTGAAAAAGGTGTTCTGCTTAATTGCAAATTCGCCTGCTCCATATGGTTATTGTATAAATGCACATCACCAAAACTATGTACAAAATCACCATATTGTAAATCACAAACCTGTGCAATCATCATGGTTAATAATGCATAGGATGCAATATTAAAAGGCACGCCCAAAAATACATCTGCACTTCTTTGATAAAGCTGACAACTTAATTTTCCATCTGCCACATAAAACTGAAACATATTATGACAAGGCATCAAGGCCATCTTGGATAAGTCTCCTACATTCCAAGCACTTACAATTAATCTTCGGCTATCGGGTGTTTTTTTAATTTGCTCAATCAATTCTGTGATTTGATCAATCACAACGCCATTGGGTGCTTCCCAACTTCTCCATTGCTTGCCATAGACTGGTCCAAGATCTCCATTTTCATCGGCCCATTCATCCCAGATACGCACACCATGCTCTTTCAAATATTGGATATTGGTCTCACCCTTTAAAAACCAAAGCAATTCATGGATGATACTTTTTAAGTGTAATTTCTTAGTCGTCACTAAAGGAAAAC
>CAXNMZ010000036.1:0-14173 GCA_964203125.1 Chitinophagales bacterium
GCCTCTCTATTTATTTAGGGAGGCTTTTTTTATTAAATAATCTTTTAAATCATAAAAAAATAAAAAATACCTTTTTCTAATCTCTCAGATCGCTTCGCTCACAATGTTCGCCACGAAAAAGTATTATTTTATTTTATCGATCCTAAAAATGTTGTAACTCCTATTTATAGTTCGTAAATATGATTATATTTCATTCAATATAAAATGACTACTATGAAAAAAATAATTATCTGTTGTGCAATCATCGCATTAACAACTTTAAACGCATCAGCACAAAATGGCATTGTAGTTTTTCAAACAGATTTTGGCAGTAAGGATGGTGCAGTGTCTGCAATGAAAGGGGTGGCTAGTAGTGTGAACGCTAATTTGAAATTATATGACTTAACACAAGAGATTCCTGCCTATAATATTTGGGAAGCGGCTTATAGATTAGATCAAACAGTACCCTATTGGCCTGCAGGCACCGTCTTTGTTTCTGTGGTGGATCCTGGTGTTGGCACCAACAGAAAATCGGTAGTGGCTAAAACTAAATCAGGGCATTATATTGTCACGCCTGACAATGGCACACTCACATTACTTGCAGCAAGTATTGGCATTGAATCGATGCGTGAAATTGATGAAGCAGTGAATAGAAGAAAAAACTCTGGCGCCTCTTATACTTTTCATGGTAGAGATGTGTATGCCTATACCGCAGCAAGACTGGCTTCTAAAACAATTACGTTTGAATCGGTTGGTCAATTATTAGCACCTTCTCCTTTTTTACTTTCTTATCAAAAAGCAAGCCTAAGCAACAATACTTTAAAAGGCAATATCGATATCCTAGATATTCAATACGGTAATCTCTGGACCAATATTGGACAGGACCTTTGGAAAGGATTTAATGCAATCGCTCATGATAAAAATATCATTGTAGTGAAAGTGTTACATCAACAAAAATTAGTGTACCAAGGCGCCATGCCTTTTGAAAATACTTTTGGTGGCGTTGCTGTGGGTAAGCCCCTTGCTTACTTAAATAGTTTAATGCAATTGTCTTTTGCATTGAACCAAGGCAGCATGGCTGATAAATTCAATATTGGATCGGGCCCAGATTGGACGGTTGAAATTACTTGGGGAGACTATTTAAATTAATGACGATTGATTACGATTGATTCATAAACTCCGCTAATAAACTGTGAAAATGATGCGTGCCTTGTTCGCGCTTAGTAGCATACCTTCCCTGATGGTAAAATCTTGAGCGAATACCTTGTTGCACATGCTCTACCATTTCTTCATCCTCTTGCTCTACGCTCTCCAATCCTGCTCCTGCGCCTGTATCTAGCTTGCTTGCATCATACACAAAACTCAAGAAAGTGACTTTAGTATTACCTGCATCGATTGGTGTAACAATATTCAATGACAATCCCCATGGATAAAAATTAAACATCATATTCGGAAAGACCCAAAAATAATATGCAGCAATATTTTTTCCCGCATCTATATGTCCTGTTGGTAATTCAAAACAATACTCCAAAGATTTAGAAACACCAATTTGTAAATTTGAATATTTAAAAATGTCTGTTGTATAATCTTTAAAATCTAAAAACGCATTGAGTCCTGGATGCACAAATGGTATATGAAATCCCTCTAAATAATTCTCACAGTACAATGCCCAATTCGCTTTAATATAATAATCACTTGTTCTACTTGGATCATGCACTAATTGGTCGATTGGTAAAAAACCAACGCGTTCTTCCATCTCTTTAAAAAACAATTCAGGGCCTAATCCTTTTTTAAGTTGTGTGAACAATAAAGGACCCCATTGGTATAAAGGCAAATCATGTAAATGATTGTTCTCCGGAATAAAATTTTCTACTTCCTTGAACTCCGGCATGGAAATAAATTTTCCGTCTAAATGAAAAGCCCTGCCATGGTATTTGCAACGCAGGTGTTTTAAGCCAGTACATGGTTCGTACACCATTAAATTACCGCGATGCGTACATACATTCGATAAACAATGTACTCCCCCATCGGCATCCTTAGTCATCACCAAGGGCTCGTCGATATAATTTTCCAATAACCTAAACGGATGCGCATCCCCCAGATTCGGCACCATCCCTGTATGACCAATATATTGCCAGCTAGGTGCAAAAATTTGCTCCTTGGCTTTTTCCAAACAAGCAGGATCTAGGTAAAAGCTGGTATCAATGGTTTTAGCCCTCGCAATATTGGGATCAATAAAAAAGTTAGACATCTGGGGTGCATTTATACCCCCAAGATACAACATCAAGTAGTATAATCGATTGGTAATGAGGCGCCAGAATGAGGATAAATTTTTTCCTCAGTTTGATTAAATACTAAATTATTTAGTTAATATTGCTAATAAATTTAGCTAAATGGAATTTCAAGAGGAAGCATACGAGCAAAAAACGGGTTATACGGGGGCTAAAAACTACCAGTCAACGCAGGTTGTACAAGCCAATGCCACTGGATTTGGTGCGGCATCGGACGATTTTATGGAAAGAGGGATTGACCTCAACGAACAATTGGTACGCAACAAACCCGCTACTTTTTTCTTTAGAGTCAATAGCGATGCCATGCTTGGCGCGGGGATTCATATTGGCGATACCTTGATTGTAGACAGAAGCATTCAAGCAAGATCGGGCAATGTAGTGGTCGCTGTATTGAATGGAGAATTTTTAGTGCGTCGTTTACAAATACAGGAACATAGCATTAGTTTATTACCAGAGAATAAAAAATATGGTAGTATTCAAGTGGCACAATTATCGGACTACAGCACTTGGGGGGTTGTGACATTTGTGATTCACGCGCTATAAATAATTACTTACACCCGTTTTATTAGACTCATTTTTAATTCAAAAAAATGCAAGCCATTGTTGACTGCAATAGTTTTTACTGTACCTGCGAAAGACTTTTTCAGCCACAGTTACAGCACCGTCCGGTAGTGGTGTTAAGTAATAATGATGGCTGTATTGTATCGCGTACCGATGAAGCAAAGCAGTTAGGTATCTCTATGGCCATCCCCTATTTTCAGGCGAAGGATTTGATTGAAAAAAATGGCGTCACTACTTTTTCCTCTAACTATCATTTATACGGCGACCTAAGTTGGCGTGTGATGGAAACCATGAGACTATTGCTACCACCGGGTCATGTAGAAGTGTATTCGGTGGATGAAGCTTTTGTAGACCTCTCTCATCTACCTACAGAAGAGATTCATTCCTTTTGTTTGGAACTCAAAAATAAGATTGAACAGTGGACAGGTATTTCTGTTTCGATTGGTGCCGCACCCAATAAAGTATTGAGTAAAGTAGCAAATCGGTTAGCGAAAAAAAATAAACTTAAAACCAATTGTATTGTGGTATTAGATAACAATAAAAAAATACAAGCGGCATTGCAACAAACCCCTGTAGAAGATATTTGGGGCGTAGGTTTTAGTTATAGTGAAAAACTAAAAGTGTATGGGATCAATACGGCTTATACATTAAGCATCAAAGACCTCAGTTGGGGTAAAAAATTTTTAGGTGGCGTGGTGGGGATGCGTTTGATACGCGAACTAAAAGGTTTTAAAAGCCATTCCATGCAAGCCCCGAGAACAGAAAAAAAAATGATTGCGACTACAAGGATGTTTGGACGCAATGTCACCGACTGGCAGGAAATAGAAGAAGCCCTTGCAACCTATACCACCAGGGCTGCCGAAAAATTAAGAAGACAACATAGTGCGGCCACAGGCATCGCCGTGTTCTTACTTAAAAAAGCCCCTATTCAATTAGACGCCGCCTACTATAGCCGGGGCCGTCAAGTGAGTGGGTATACCCAGTTGGACAACCCCACCCAGAGCACCCCCGACCTGATCAAGGCGGTGGTCGCCATTGGCAAAACCCTCTACGAAAAAGGCGAAGTCTATAAAAAAGCCGGCGTGATCCTAAGCGGTTTCGTACCCGATAGTGCCTTGCAAACCAATCTATTCGTTGCGCCTATTGACACGAAAAAGAAGAAACTCATGCATGTGATTGATAATATGAACGCCGCCTACCGCAACGATGTACTCAAATTTGGCACCAGTGGGACGCAGAAAAACTGGAAAATGCGCAGCGAGAAAAGAAGTAAGCGCTTTACCACCCGCTGGGATGAGCTTTGTAGCGTGAAATAAGTAAAATTGGTGGAAAACCATTCTATAAAAATTCGGATAAATGCTTTGGCTAATGTATTTTTGCCCAATTTTATACCTATGAGCAACCAATTGCCCTCCAACGAATCTGTCCAATCTAAAAAGAAGAAAATTATTGTTTTAGGAAGCGGCCCTAATCGTATTGGACAAGGTATTGAATTTGATTATTGTTGTGTGCATGGATTACTAGCTGTTAAAGAGGCAGGATACGAAGCGATTATGGTGAACTGTAATCCAGAAACTGTTTCTACCGATTTTGACATGGCGGACAAATTGTATTTTGAACCTGTTTTTTGGGAACACCTTTGGGAGATCATTGAATTAGAACAACCAGAAGGCGTGATTGTACAATTAGGTGGACAGACTGCATTAAAATTAGCGAAGCGTTTAACAGAGCGTGGCATAAAAATCATTGGTACTTCATTTGATAGTTTAGATATCGCAGAAGATAGAGGTCGCTTTAGTGATTTATTGAAAGAATTAAAAATTCCTTACCCAGACTACGGTACAGCTTATACAGCAGACGAAGCGATTGAAGTGGCCAACCAAGTGGGTTACCCTGTTCTTGTTAGACCAAGCTATGTGATTGGTGGACAGAGAATGCGTATTGTTATCAACGATGCAGAAGTAGAAAAAGCAGTCGTAAGTATTTTAAAACATATCCCAGACAATAAAATTTTAATTGATCATTTCTTAGATCGTTGTCAAGAAGCAGAAGTAGATGCCATTTTTGATGGTGAAACTTTTCATGTCATGGGTGTAATGGAACATATTGAACCAGCAGGAATTCATAGTGGAGATAGCAATGCAGTATTACCAGCATTTAATTTAACGCCATTGATTGTGGCTACCATGGAATTTTACAGCGAAAAAATTGCACGCGCTTTAAATATCAAAGGATTGATCAATATTCAATTCGCCATCAAGGACGATAAAGTATTTGTCATCGAAGCCAACCCTAGAGCGTCTAGAACAACACCATTTATTGCTAAGGCATATCAAATACCCTATTTAAATATCGCGACTAAAGTGATGTTGGGTGCAGCAAAACTAACCGACTTCACCATGGAGAAAAAACTAGACGGATTCGCGATCAAAGAACCCGTATTTAGTTTTGATAAATTCCCTGGGGTGAATAAAGAATTAGGCCCAGAGATGAAGAGCACAGGAGAAGCCATCCGCTTTATCAAAGATTTACGTGATCCTTATTTCAGAACCTTGTACAAAGAGCGTTCTATGAATCTCTCGAGATAATTAAAAAAGCCCTTACAAATTGTAAGGGCTTTTTTAATGCTTAAACATTTTAAGAAAGAAGATATAGTTATTGCAAGTTACTCCGCTTGAGAACGAGAGGTTACCATATTTTAAATGAAGATTATAAGAATTTAAAATATAGTACCCTGAGAGCGATATCGGTTCTTTCCGCTTGAGCGCGAGGGGTAGCTATATTTTAAATATTAAAAGTTGAATTATAAGTTCGTTCCATACTGGTCAATTAAATAAATCACCGCAGCCATGTTCACCGCACCTAATAACAATTCACGCTTATTCACGTTTTCAAATACATCTGTTTTAGCATGGTGTATATCAAAATAACGTTGGCTATCAGGAACTAATCCTGCAAGTACGATAGAGGCATTGACATTCTTTAATGGCCCAATATCTGCTCCACCGCCACCAGCTGTAATTTCAGTACCATAAGGCTTTAATAAATTAGCCCATTGTTGGAATTTTTTAAACTGCTCAGGATTTGTTGCACTAATACCAATCGCTCTTGGTGTAAATCCACCTGCATCACTTTCTAAAGCAAAAATATGTTTTTCATTATTTTGTTTGGCAAGCTCTGCGTATTTAGCGCCTCCTTTTCCTCCATTCTCTTCGTTCGCAAATAATACAAAACGTATTGTTCTTTTAGGCTTGTAGTTCAGTGCTTTCATGGTACGTAAGATTTCCATTGTCTGTACAATCCCTGCCCCATCATCATGTGCCCCTTCATTCACATCCCAACTATCTAAGTGCCCACCAACTGTAATGATTTCATTTGGAAATTCGCTGCCTTTAATTTCTGCCACCACATTGTTTTCATCTGCATCTGGTAAAAAGAAGCCATAGGTTTGTATTTGCACACGCAATTGCTTATTTCTAGATTGATTCCAAACTTTTTTAGCGTCATTTGGACCAAGTGCCACAGCAGGAATTTTTGGATACGCTTCGTCATAGACCATTGTGCCAGTATGTGGCGCGTTATCAGGCGCTGTACTTAAAGAATGAATCATCACTCCTACTGCACCATATTTAGCCGCTCTGCTAGCACCAGATCGGCGATACACACCTGATTCACTATAGGCTTTAAATGTTTGGATCGTAGTTGGATCAAATTGACTATGATAGTAAACAATCTTTCCTTTTACTTCGTCTTTTCTTTTTTCCAATTCATCAAAATTGGCCACCGCCAATAATTCTGCTTCAACCAATCCATTGCTTGACAAAGAATTACCTAAAGCAAATACTTCTAATTTATCCATCAATGGTTTACCATCGGCAGCAACCACTGCACTAAAATCTTTACCCCCACGTTGCCAGTTTGGCGTTTTACATGCTTGCATATAAACTTGATCAGGCTTAAATGTTTCCATATGACGCTTGCCCCAAATAGCGGCATTTTGTTGTTGAGGAGAACCTGCCAAACGTCCGCCAATTGACTTGGTTAACTCTCTTAATAAGTCATAGGCTTTACCATTTTTCATGATCTCGTCGGACATCATTTTAATAGTCGTACTGTCTGTCTTAGATTGCGCCTGTACCATCAAAGGAAGGGCAAAAAGGAATAGTAAAATTTTACGCATTGTATTCTAGTTTTAACTTTCAAATAATTTATTAAATATAACTAAACTTTATCGATAATTTAGTTGTTCTTTGTAGTCACAATAGCGCAAAATGAAGATTGGAATAGTTTGTTATCCTACTTTTGGTGGTAGTGGTGTCTTAGCCACAGAACTTGGAAAAGCTTTAGCAGATAAAGGACATGAAATCCATTTTATTACCTACCAACAACCAGTTCGTTTAAATGGTTTTCACGAAAATATTTTTTACCACGAGGTAAGGGTGCCCACTTACCCCTTATTTGACTTCCCGCCCTATGAATTAGCATTGGCGAGTACGATGGTGGATGTGATTTTAAACCATGACTTGGATTTAATCCATGCGCACTATGCTATTCCTCATGCTTCTGCTGCTTATACTGCAAAGCAAATTGTAAAACAAAAAACAGGCAGATTGGTGCCAGTCATTACCACATTGCATGGCACAGATATCACATTAGTTGGTCGTGATAAAACCTACGAACCCGTAGTGACTTTTTCAATCAATGAAAGTGATGCCATTACAGCTGTTTCTGAAAACTTGAAACAAGAAACTTTAAAACATTTTGAGATCCGCAAAGAGATAGAGGTGATTCATAATTTTGTAGACTTAAAAAGATTCAATAAAAAACCTTTGGCTGCTTTTAAAAAAGTGGTTGCTTCGCATGATGAAAAAATTGTGGTTCATGCATCTAACTTTAGAAAAATAAAAAGGATTGGCGATGTGATGGAAATATTTAAAAACATCCACGCAGCAACAACTTCTAAATTACTGATGGTAGGCGATGGCCCAGAACGTCCAATTGCCGAAGATTTAGCTAGACAATACGGTATTGAATCGGATGTGCGCTTTTTAGGTAAGCAAGAGCTGATGGAAGATATTTTAGCCGTGAGTGATTTATTCTTATTGCCTTCTGAATATGAAAGTTTTGGTTTAGTTGCATTAGAAGCAATGGCTTCCAGTGTGGCTGTGATCAGTTCCAATGCGGGAGGATTAGGCGAAATCAATATTGATGGAAAGACAGGCTATACGGCAGATGTAGGCGACGTGGCGACAATGAGCGAAAGAGCAATTCATCTTTTAAAGGATGATGCACAATTAAAAGCCTTTAAGCACAATGCATTGGAGCAAGCTAAATTATTTGATATCCACCATATCATCCCTATTTACGAAAAGCTATATAGACGTTTTTGCAGAACAGGAGATTGCTAAAAATATATTCTACGACCAATAATACTTTATAGTTTAATTACATTATAAAGACTGGTCAATACTTTCAATGATTTTTTGCACAGCGATTTTTAATTCATCCATCGAAATACTTAATGGTGGCGCTATTCGTATACGATCTTCTGCAAATAAGAACCAATCTGTGATCACCCCATTGGCTACACAGTTCGCTGCAATTTTTTTAGTGATTTCAGGCGTTGCAAATTGCAAAGACATCCAAAGTCCTTTATGTTGTTTACCAATAATTGCCGAATGCCTTAATGCTTCTACTAAGAAAGTTTCTTTTGCTTTGACCTCATCCATCCAACCCGATTCAAGCAATACTTCTAATCCAGCTTTGCCGGCAGCGCATGCAACTGGATTCCCGCCAAATGTAGTGATATGGCCTAATACAGGATCATAAGTTAGCGTGCCCATCATGGCAGGTGAACTAATAAATGCTCCTAAAGGCAAACCTGCTCCCAATGCTTTTCCTGTTAATAAAATATCAGGTGCCGCGCCATATTGCTCAAATGCAAATAAGGTTCCTGTTCTACCAAAACCAGATTGTATTTCATCAAAGATCAATAAAATACATAGCGCATCACATTTTGTTCTTAATGCTTTTAACCATGTAGCAGATGCAGCAGTGATGCCAGTTTCAGCTTGCACAGGTTCCACCATCACACAGGCTACATGATGATCTATCAATTCAATATCCTCCATATTATTGTACCTAAGATGCAAGACATCTGGTAATAAAGGCCTATAAGCATTTCTAAAATATTCATCCCCCATTACACTCAAAGCGCCTTGTGTACTGCCATGATAAGCGCCATCAAATGCAATAATTCTGGTGCGCTTTGTAACACGCTTCGCCAATTTCATAGCACCCTCTGCAGCTTCTGCACCACTATTGGTAAAATAAATGGATTGTAAATTTTCTGGTAATAAGGACAATAAAGCCTTTGCATATTGCACTTGCGGTGATTGTATGAATTCACCATACACAATCACATGCATGTATTGTTTAATCTGCTGTTCTATTGCTGCAATCACTTTTGGATGACTATGCCCAATATTGCAAACACTGAATCCTGCAATCATATCGATATAAGCTTTCCCTTCAGTGTCATGAATATAGATGCCTTCGGCGCGAGCAACTTCGAGCCCAATGGGCTTGGGTGAAGTTTGGGCTAAATGCTGTAAAAAAAATTGTCTATTGTTTAATCTGGACATTCGGTATAAATTGCAGTACAAAAGTCGCATTTTTATGGCAACCATACTACCCGTTAACGGAAAAGAACCCCAATTTGGTGAAAATTGTTTTATTGCACCCAATGCCACCATTGTGGGAGAAGTGACCATGGGGGCAGATTGTTCAATCTGGTTCAATGCAGTGATTCGCGGGGATGTGCATTATATTAAAATGGGCGATAAAGTAAACGTGCAAGATGGTGCGATCATTCATTGTACTTATCAAAAACACCCCACCAATATTGGCAATAATGTATCGATTGGTCACAATGCCATGGTGCACGGTTGTACTATTCATGACAATGTATTAATAGGGATGGGCAGTATTGTAATGGACGCCTGTGTGGTACATTCCAATGCAATCATTGCTGCTGGTGCAGTGGTATTAGAAGGGACGATTGTAGAGGCTGGAAGTATTTATGCTGGCGTGCCAGCAAAAAAAGTGAAGATGGTTTCAGAAGATTTAATTCATGGTGAGATCAACCGCATCTCCAATAATTATGTCAAGTATGCTTCTTGGTTTAGCGATTATAACGACGCACCTTAAGTTGAAAACAAAGTTGGTGAATAAAGTAGACTAGTATTTTTTTTCTTCGATCCCATGCCATAAATCTACATAGCTAAAAAAGCGCGCCTCAGAAATAATACCTTTTTCCACCGCAGCTTTCACAGCGCATCCTGGCTCATTGATGTGTTGGCAATTATTGAATTGACAACCTTGCATTTTGGCCCGCATTTCTGGAAAATATTGCGCTAATTCTTCCTTCGCTAAATTCACCAATCCTAATTCACGCATACCCGGCGTATCAATCACAGCGCCACCTCCAGGGTAATCATACATTTGTGCAAATGTAGTGGTATGCATTCCTTTACCACTCCATCCACTTACCTCTTGTGTGGTTAAATCAAGGTGTGGAAATAAATAATTAATTAAAGAAGATTTACCAACACCACTATGTCCACTGACTAAAGTCGTTTTATTTTTCAATAATGCGTCCAATGGCTCAAGACCCATTTTTTGTTCAATACTAATTAATAACACTTGATATCCCACTGCTTGGTACATTGCTTCTAATTCCACATACCTTTCTAACTCTTCGGGCCCATATATGTCAGCTTTGTTGAACACGATGATGGCAGGAATATGAAAGGCTTCACAAGAAACCAAAAAGCGGTCTATAAAACCTTGTGAGGTCTTAGGAGATTTTAATGTTGCTAATAAAATAGATTGATCCATATTTGAGGCAATGATATGTTGTTGCCTTTTATTATGGGGGGACTGCCTAGCCACATAATTGTCTCTTTCTATAATATGATGAATCATCACAGCCTGCTCTAAATCCTCCTCAATGGAACAGTCTACCCAATCACCCACAGCAATTGGATTGGTAGAAGTGATGGCATCCAATTTAATCACCCCCTTTATACGGGCTTGACAAAATTGGCCATTTTCTAGCTTTACGCTATACCAACTACCAGTAGATTTATAGATCCTTGCTTTCATGAAAAACGAAGATAATCAAAGCATCCACAAAATCAATATCTTTGCCCTATGAGTGAATATGAACACGATAAAATAGTACCCTATGCAGCGAGTCATGCTGCCAAAAAAGAACAGGTTGCTACCATGTTTGATCATATTGCAAAAAGATATGATTTTTTAAACCGCTTTTTAAGCTTAGGGATTGATCAAGGATGGCGTAAGAAAGCCATTGCTTATTTTGGTCAACAAAAAATCAACCATTTACTAGATATCGCTACTGGAACAGCCGATATGGCTTTGATGGCCGATAAAACAATTGCACCAATAAAAATTACTGGGATTGATATTTCCGAAGGCATGATGCAATACGGAAGAATAAAAATTGCAGATAAAGGATTGAGTGATCGCATTCAATTGATCACGGGTGACAGCACTGCGATTCCTTTTGAGGACCAAACATTTGATGCCGCCATGGTGGCCTTTGGCGTTCGTAACTTTGCCAATTTAGAAAAAGGATTGAGTGAAATTTACAGGGTCTTGCAACCAGGTAGCAAATTAGTGATACTTGAATTTTCTCAACCAAGTAGTTTTTGGTTCAAGCCCATTTATCAATTTTATATGAACTGGATCACACCTACTATTGGTAAATTATTTTCAGGCAACAGAGCTGCCTACCAATATTTAAATGATAGTGTCATTGCTTTCCCAGAAGGTGCAGCATTTATTAAAATTTTTGAGCAAGTTGGATTTAAACAAGTCATTCAAAAAAAATTAACTTTAGGCATATGCAGTATTTATTGCGGAATAAAATAAGCTATTTAGTCATTAGCTTATGTATTAGCAGTGCTGCAATAGCACAAAGGGACCAGGTATTTCGTCCAAATCAAGATCAATTACCCTATTATTTTGGTATAAGCTTTGGCTTAGTAACGCATTATACATCCTATAATTTTGATGGTAGATTTTTATCTACAAGTGCTTCACTACAGGACCCAAAAAGTATCATCCAAATAAGTCCAATGAATACTACATTTTTTAATTTAGGCTTGGTAGGTACAAAAAAAATAACAAACAATATTTATATAAGAGCTAATCCTAATTTTTTAATTAGCGGTAACAAAAGCTTCAATTTTAATATCAAAGAAACCCCAAATGATAAGCAGAAATTTAGTACACAACCCAGTATTATACAACTTCCTATAGCTATAAAATTCCAATCAGATAGATATAACGGATTCAGATTTGCAAATTTTATGCAACATTATTTAATTTTTGGAGGAAA
Organism: Chitinophagales bacterium; assembly: GCA_964203125.1. Taxonomy (GTDB): domain Bacteria; phylum Bacteroidota; class Bacteroidia; order Chitinophagales; family Chitinophagaceae; genus Sediminibacterium. The sequence goes on from CAXNMZ010000036.1 coordinate 12,259, forward strand.
ATTTGATTTTGACTTAGCTAGTTCTAGACCTGGAAAAATTAGTCCAAAAGGAAACTTTAGTTCAACCGATTACCCAGGTGGTGCATTTAAAGGAACAGATATGGGTGCTGAGATTGGCGTTGGATTAAGCTTTTACCTGAGATATGCCACCATTTCGCCTGAAGTTAAATTTAGTTATGGATTAACAAACAATAAGAAAAATAATCTTTTATTTTCTAATATAGATAAAATAAAAACCAACTTTGTTTTCTTCACTATTCTTGTAGAAAACTAAATAACTATTTATGTCAAACTACTTAATTAAAAATACCACGATTGTCAATGAAGGTCGTCGCTTTTTAGGAGACGTTTTGATAAAGGATGGAAGGATAGAAAAAATAGCAAGTACAATTGAACCGACCTATGCAGTGGAAGAGATCAACGGTGAAGGACAATTTCTTTTGCCAGGTGTGATAGATGATCAAGTCCATTTTAGAGAACCAGGCTTGACCCATAAAGCCAATATTTATACCGAAGCCAAGGCAGCAGTAGCGGGTGGCACCACTAGTTTTATGGAAATGCCCAATACCAATCCTCCAGTATTTACACAGGAACTACTAGAAGATAAATACCAGATTGCAGCTTCAAACGCTTTGGCGAACTATTCTTTTTTCATGGGCACTTCTCAGGACAATGTAGAAGAGATTTTAAAAACCAATGCGAAGAAAAATGAAGTTTGTGGTGTAAAAATATTCATGGGATCTTCCACTGGCAATTTATTAGTAGACAACCCAATTGTCTTAGAACGCATTTTTGAAGGATCTGAATTATTGATTGCTACACATTGCGAGGAAGAAGCCATCATTAAAAAGAATAAAGCAAATGTGGAAGCAACCAAAGCGATTTTAGAACCAAGTGATCATCCTATTATCAGAGATGTGGATGCATGCTTTGAGTCTTCTTTTAAAGCCATCCAATTGGCTAAAAAATTTGATACAAGATTGCACATATTGCATATTAGCACTGCTAAAGAATTACAATTGTTCTCTAACCTTAAACCTTTGGCCGAAAAACGGATTACTGCAGAAGTCTGTGTGCATCATTTACATTTTACAGCAGACGATTATGCTACAAAGGGTAATTTAATCAAGTGTAATCCAGCCATTAAGGCAGCAGAAAATAAAACGGCATTATGGGAAGGCTTATTGAATGACCAACTAGACATCATAGCTACAGACCATGCGCCACATACCTGGGAAGAAAAACAAGAAGCTTATGTAAATGCGCATGCAGGATTGCCTTTAGTGCAACATGGTTTGATGCTGATGCTAAAATATGTGCATGAAGGCAAACTAAGCATGGAAAAAATGGTAGAAAAAATGAGCCATGCAGTTGCTACTTGTTTTCAAATTAAAGAAAGAGGCTTTATTAGAGAAGGCTATTATGCAGATCTAGTACTCGTAAAAGCACTGCCTTATACGGTGACTAAAGACAATCTATTGTACAAATGTGGATGGAGCCCATTTGAAGGCACCCAATTTCCTTATAGTATTCAATCAACTTTTGTCAATGGCCACCTGGTTTACCATCAGGGTCAGTTCAACGAAGCACAAAAAGGAAGTAGAATCCAGTTTACAAGAAGTTAAATGCAGGTAGATAAAACGACGATACTTGATATTGGACTATTAGACAACAACGAGTCTATTGGACTGGCTAGTCATTTAGATTTTTGTAAAACAAATGGTGGTAAAGCAAAATGGATGCAGCTTATCACGCATCCTTTAGCAACCAAGTATGCTATTGAATCAAGACAATCCGCCTTACAAATTTTTATAGCAGAGCAAGCCTTTTTGGACCAAATGAAAATTTCCAATGGGACTTGTTTGGTCATTGACCAATTTTATGGAAATAGCTTTTCACCCATCCCTAAACAGAT
>CAXNMZ010000037.1:0-14109 GCA_964203125.1 Chitinophagales bacterium
CGTTTATTTGTCAATAGCTACCCTGACTATCAGATCTTTAATTTGGATGCATTGACCTATGCAGGCAACCTAGAAAATTTAAAGGATATTGAAAAAGCGGCAAACTACCATTTTGTAAAAGCAGATATTTTAGATGCAGCTGCATTGAAAGAAATTTTCACAAAACATGCCATTACAGATGTGATTCATTTGGCTGCAGAATCGCATGTAGATAGAAGCATTGTTTCACCTTTGGATTTTGTGTACACGAATGTGATTGGCACGGTGAACTTATTAAATACAGCGAAGGAATATTGGAAGGATGATTTGAGTTACGACAAAGCGCATGATGGATCTTGGGATAATCAAAGAGACCATTTGTTTTACCATGTCTCTACAGACGAGGTTTATGGTAGCTTAGGTAAGGAAGGTTTGTTTACAGAGAGCACACCGTATGATCCAAATTCACCTTACTCTGCAAGTAAAGCTGCGAGCGATCATTTTGTAAGAGCCTATGGCGAGACCTATCATTTGCCAACGGTGATTTCTAATTGTTCTAATAACTATGGCCCGAATCATTTTCCTGAGAAATTGATCCCATTGTTCATTCACAATATCATTACTAAAAAACCATTGCCTGTATATGGAGATGGATTATATACACGTGATTGGTTATTTGTAAAAGACCATGCGCGTGCGATTGATTTAGTTTTCCATCAAGGGAAGCGTGCAGACACTTATAATATTGGTGGATTCAATGAATGGACCAATATTGATTTAGTAAAATTGTTGTGTACGCAGATGGATGAAAAATTAGGTAGAGCAAAAGGAGAGAGCGAAAGCTTGATCACTTATGTGAAAGATCGTCCAGGTCATGATCGTCGTTATGCAATTGATGCAACGAAATTAAACAAGGAATTAGGATGGAGCCCATCTGTTACTTTTGAACAAGGCTTAGCCGAAACCATTGACTGGTATTTGAACAACGAGGAGTGGTTGACCAATGTCACGAGCGGTACTTACCAACAATACTATAACGAAATGTATACCAACAGATAATGACTATAGAAGAAACCCCATTGAAAGATTGTTTTATTATACACGATAAAGTGCATGGCGATGCGCGTGGTTATTTTATTGAAACCTATAACAGTAGGGACTTTAAAGCGGCTACAGGATTGGATATTGAATTTGTGCAGGACAATCAATCACGTTCTACTAAAGGCGTATTAAGAGGACTGCATATGCAAAAAGGCGCTGCTGCTCAAGCAAAATTAGTTAGAGTTTTAGAAGGTGCTGTGCTAGACGTTGCTGTGGATTTAAGAAAAGGTTCTCCAAGTTTTGGACAACATGTTGCCATTGAATTAACTGCAGATAACCACAAACAATTTTTTGTGCCTGCAGGTTTTGCGCACGGATTTGTTGTGCTAAGTGAATATGCTACTTTCTTTTATAAAGTAGATAAATTTTACGAGCCAGGCAACGAAGTGGGTATTATGTACAATGATGCTGATTTAAATATTGATTGGATATTACCAACATCGGAATTAATTTTTTCAGAAAAAGACAAAACATTAGGCAGCTTTGCGCAATATGCGGCTTCTTTATAAAATAAAAAAATACTTATGAAGGGAATTATATTAGCAGGTGGATCAGGTACAAGATTGTATCCAATCACCAAAGGTATCAGCAAGCAATTAATGCCTATCTACGATAAGCCAATGATCTATTATCCATTGTCAGTGTTGATGTTAGCAGGCATCAAGGAAGTATTGATTATCACTACACCCGAAGACAATGATCAATTCAAAAGATTACTTGGTGATGGTGCTGAAATTGGTTGCAAATTTAGTTATGCAGTACAGGCCGTGCCGAATGGTTTAGCACAAGCATTTGTGATTGGGGCTGATTTTGTTGGAAAAGATAAAGTGGCGTTGGTATTAGGTGATAATATTTTTTACGGTGCAGGTTTTAGTAAACTAGTACAATCCTTTAATGATGTGGATGGTGCAGCAGTATTTGCTTACGAAGTGAATGATCCTGAGCGTTATGGTGTGGTAGAGTTTGACGAAAACAACAATGCACTTTCTTTAGAAGAAAAACCAAAAGCGCCTAAATCGAATTACGCAGTGCCTGGTTTGTATTTTTATGATAACACTGTGGTAGAGATTGCGAAGAATATACCTGCATCCCCAAGAGGTGAATATGAAATCACAGACGTAAACAAAGTATACTTAGAGCGTAAGCAATTACAGGTAGGTATCATGAATAGAGGTACCGCTTGGCTGGATACCGGTACTTTTGAATCCTTAGCCGATGCTTGTGAGTTTGTAAGGGTCATTGAGAAGCGTCAAAGTCAAAAAATAGGTTGTATAGAAGAAGTCGCCTTTAGAATGGGCTTTATTGATAAGGCACAATTACTTGTTTTAGCCGATAAATACGCTAAAAGTGGCTACGGAGAGTACCTACGCGGGTTAAAAAAGTAGTTTTTTGTAAAAAAATGAACTTTTCGGCAAGATTGTTGTTTTTAGAGTATGTCATCTTATACTATTAAGGATTTAGAGAAAATTTCAGGAATTAAAGCGCACACCATTCGTATATGGGAGCAGCGCTATAATTTTTTGCAACCGCAAAGAACAGAAACGAATATTAGGTCTTATTCTGCAGATGAATTAAAGGTGATTTTAAACGTTTCCTTATTAAATAAATACGGTTTTAAGATCTCTCATATAGATAAGATGTCTTCCGAGCAGATGGAAGATAAGATCATGTCCTTAAGCCAGTTGGATGCGCAAAAAGAGCGCGTGGTGAATGCCTTGATCAAAGAAATGGTGAGTTTAAATATGGTTGCTTTTGAGCGCCAATTAGATTTATATATTGGACAAAAAGGGATCGAAAAAGCCATCAACGAAATTATCTTCCCTTATTTGGAGCGCGTAGGTATCCTTTGGGTAACCAATCATATCAACCCTGCACAAGAACACTTGGCGACCAATATCGTACGTCAAAAAATTATTTTAGGTATTGAGCGTCTAACGCCTTTATTAACTTACACCAAAAGAATCGTGTTATTCCTTCCAGAAGGTGAATACCATGAACTAGGCTTATTGTATGTACATTTCTTATTAAAGCAAAAAGGTATTTATGTAGATTACTTAGGAACTAATGTACCAATAGTTGACCTAAAGTATTTAACAGAATTCAAGAAAGTAGACTACTTGTATTGTCATATTACTATGCCTGCAAGAAATTTCAAATTGGATAAATTCTTTACCAATTTATCAACTATCAATCAGCAGATTCCAATCATTTTGTCTGGTCTAATGATACAAGAATACAAGGGTAAAATCTCTCCAAATATCCATTTGAAGCGAAGTTTGTCCGAGACGATTGCCTTTTTACAAGAGATTTAAGGATCCCTCCGACCACATCCTCCCTAATCCTGCTGCATCCTATTTCCTATTACAGCCTTATTCCTCCTTAAATAAGCAGTTCTTATTCAATGCTTTATGTATTTTAAGTCTGAAAACTACCTCCCTAAACTGATTCTGTTTAATATTTTTATAAAATAATTAAACAAAAATGAGGCATTGTCAATTTATTATGTTTAACTTTAATCTTCAAACATTAAACATAATTGTATGTCAAACGCAGAATTTAGCTTATTACTGACCGAAAATGCGGAGTTTTTAAGACCATTTGCAATCAATCTTACCAAGGATCATGAGTCTGCTAAAGATTTGTTCCAAGACACATTATACAGAGCAATTTCCAATAAAGACAAGTATAATGTAGGAACCAATATTAAAGCCTGGTTGTATACCATTATGCGTAATATTTTTATCAATGATTATCGCCGTAAAGCCAAGCAATCAACTGTATTGGATAATAGCCCGAACGATTTTTTAATCGATCAAACTTTCAATAAGGTGGTGAATGATGGAATAACTAACTTAAATTTGAAGGAAGTAAATCAATTCATACATGATTTGCCAGAGTTATTTAGGACACCATTTAATTTATACTACGAAGGGTATAAATACAATGAAATTGCTGAAGCACTAGATGAGCCTCTTGGTACAATCAAAAGTAGAATTCACTTTGCTAGAAAAATTTTAAAGCAAAAAATTCAACGATATTAAATTCATGTCATCGACATCAAAAAAAGTAATTGTTATTGGAGCGGGTTTTGCAGGTTTATCTGCGGCAAGTTTCTTAGCAAAAATGGGATGGGAAGTTACAGTAATTGAAAAGCATGATTTGCCTGGCGGTAGAGCAAGAAAATTTAAAGCAGAAGGTTTTACATTTGATATGGGTCCTAGTTGGTATTGGATGCCAGATATTTTTGAAAGGTATTTTAACGCCTTTGGTAAAAAGGTAAGTGATTATTACGCACTTAAAAGATTAGATCCTTCCTATAGAGTTTATTTTGAAAAAGAAGGTTGGGATATTCCCGCGAATTACAAGGAATTACAAAATTTATTAGAGTCGGTAGAACCAGGCGCAGCCAAAGCCTTAGATGCTTTTATGGCAGAAGCCAAATTCAAATACGATGTTGGTGTAGGAAAACTAGTGCATAATCCAGGCTTGTCATTGTCAGAATTTTTAGATATGGATTTAGTGAAAGGCGTTTTTAAATTAGACGTTTTTCAATCCATGAAAAAACATGTCGCTAAATTTTTCAAACATCCATCCATTCAATCTTTGATGGAATTTCCAGTTTTATTTTTAGGTGCGCTACCAGAAAAAACACCAGCCTTATATAGCTTGATGAATTATGCTGATATTAAAGGGGGTACTTGGTATCCTGAATTTGGTATGTATAGTATTGTACAAGGGATGCATGATTTAGCAATTTCTTTAGGGGTACAATTTAATTTAGGGGAGGAAGTGACTTCGATCCAAGTGCAATCTGGTAAAGCAGTTGCTGTGCATACTTTGAAAACCGCTACAGGTGAAAAGCAACAATATATGATGGATGTGTTGATTGGTGCGGGAGATTATCACCATATTGAAACTAAATTATTAGCACCAGCATACCAATCCTATTCGGCTACTTATTGGGATAGTAGGGTGATGGCCCCAAGTTCACTATTATTTTATGTGGGATTGAATAAAAAATTAGAGGGTGTCTTGCATCATCAATTATTTTTTGATACCGATTTTGGTTTACATGGTCAAGAAATATACACCGATCCAAAATGGCCTACAAGACCTTTGTTTTATGCAAGTGTCCCTTCGGTAACGGACCCAACTGTGGCCCCAGAAGGTTGTGAAAACTTATTTTTATTGATCCCAATTGCAGCAGGTTTAGAAGGGGATAACGAGGAGACAAGAGATCAATATTTTGAGATGATCATTCAACGATTCGAAGAACGTATTGGTCAGTCTATACGAAGTGCTATTGTATATAAGCGTTCTTATGCAGTAAAAGAATTTAAAGAAGACTACCATTCTTTTAGGGGCAATGCATATGGCTTAGCAAATACATTATTGCAGACAGCAAATTTAAAGCCAAGTTGTAAAAGTAAAAAAGTAAATAACTTATATTACACTGGTCAATTAACCGTACCTGGTCCAGGCGTACCGCCAAGTTTAATCAGTGGGGAAGTGGTGGCGAAGCTGGTTGATCAAAAACATAAAGCATAATTCAGTATGTCTTCATTAACATTATACAACGAAGTCACCGCACAAAGTAGCAAGCATACTACTTTACTGTATAGTTCTAGTTTTTCATCCGCTATTGGACTATTGGATAAGTCACTACGTCAACCTATTTATGATATTTACGGATTTGTAAGATTTGCAGATGAAATTGTAGACACGTTTCATGAGTATGATAAAGCAACATTACTTGCAACCTTCAAATTAGATACATATGCCGCATTGGAAAATGGAATCAGTTTAAATCCAATTTTGCATCGTTTTCAATTAACCTATAATCAATTTAAAATTGATAGGGCTCTATTAGATGCATTTTTATACAGTATGGAAATGGATCTTTCTCAGCAGTCCCATGACCAAGCAAGTTACAATCAATACATTTTTGGAAGCGCCGAAGTAGTGGGCTTAATGTGTCTTAAAATATTTTGTAATGGGGATGAAGCACAATATAAAATATTAAAACCATCGGCACAACGTTTAGGTGCTGCTTTTCAGAAAGTGAATTTTTTAAGAGATATCAAAGCAGATTTTGTGGGTATGGAGCGCATGTATTTTCCAAACTGCGATTTCGGCAATTTTAGCCTTTCAGATAAGCAACAAATAGAGGCAGATATACAAGCCGATTTTGATGCAGCTTTAGAAGGCATTAAAGCCCTTCCTGTTCCTTGTCGATTTGGGGTGTATGTGGCGTTCAAATATTATTATGCTTTATTTAAGAAGATTAAACAGACCAACCACGGGGCGCTATTAAGCACCAGAATCAGGATACCCGATTTTGGTAAATTATTTATTGTATTCAATGCAAAAATTAGAGCAAGCTTAAATTTGTTATAGTACCTTTGTATTCTTAAACCTTTCTTTTATGATTTTCTTAATTTCTATGTTATTGACTTTTGCCATTATGGAAGGTATTACATGGTTAACGCATAAATATGTCATGCATGGTTTTTTATGGTACTTGCATGAAGATCATCATCAACCGACTGGACATATTTTTGAAAAAAACGATGCGTTCTTTTTGATTTTTGCGCTTCCTAGTATGGCATGTATTTTTTATGGCACATTCAATGGGATGCCGTGGTTATCTGGTATAGGTACTGGTGTTGCCATGTATGGGTTGGCTTATTTTATTGTACACGAAGTTATTATACACCAAAGAATCAAATGGTTTACAAAGTCTAATAATAGATATATCAAAGCCATTCGTTGGGCACATAAAATGCACCACAAACATTTAGGGAAAGAAGACAGTGAAAGTTTTGGTATGCTGATTGTAGCTAAAAAATATTGGGACAAAGTAAGACGTGACGAAATGATCCAAAATAACGGTTAGTCCATTGCAAACCGAAAATACATATGATTATATAATAGCCGGTGCAGGTTGCGCCGGCTATTCTTTGTTATACCATTTATTGCAGGATCCTATCTTAAGCAAAAAAAAGATATTGGTGGTGGATGCTAATTTTAATAAAGGGAACGATCGTACCTGGTGTTTTTGGGAAGATCAAGCTGGTCCCTTTGAATCGATTGTTTGTAAAAAATGGTCGAATATAGAAGTACTAAAAGGTACGATGCAAAGATTATTGCCAACAGCACCTTTTGAATATAAAATGATTCAAGGAATTGATTTTTACCAACACATTAGTGCTTTTGCAAAAGGCTTTGACAATGTGGAATGGGTTGCATCAAAGATTTTAAGTATTGATGCAACAGATGGCGGTGCAAGGGTCAACTGGGAAGGGGGTGCAGCCAATGCAGACTATGTATTTTCAAGTATTAATGGGGAACGCATTCAATCGGCACTTTGGCAGCATTTTAAAGGCATCGTAGTGGAGTTTGATGAGCCTGTGTTTGAAGAGTCGGTTGCTAGATTAATGGATTTTAATGTGCCTCAAATGGATGCAACAGCTTTTATGTATCTACTTCCTTTAACAGAAAAAAAAGCCTTGGTAGAATATACTTTATTTTCTCCCACGATTTTAGAAACGGCCGAGTATGATCTTGTTTTGAATGCATACATGGAGGAACATTATAAAGGTCAAGCCTATACCATTGTACATACCGAACAAGGTGCCATTCCAATGACTTCAAAAAAGATGACATCAAGAACAGGCAATGTCATTTCAATAGGGACAATGGGGGATGCAGTAAAAGCAAGTACTGGATATGCATTCCAATTTATCCAACAGCAAACACAACAATTAGTGCAACAAATAAAATTGAATCAAGCCTTGGATGCATCCGTGCATTATACAAGACATCAATTTTACGATGCGGTATTATTATATATCCTTGAACATCAAAAAATGGCAGGGGATGAAATTTTTGCGCGCATTTTTAAGCAAAACGATGCATCCACTGTATTTAAATTCTTATCCAATACATCTACCTTAATGGAGGATATCCGCATTATGCTTAGCTTACCTACCACTATTTTCTTGCCTGCGGCTATTAAAGTATTGTTTCGACGGTAGATGGTTCTCGAAATTTGCTAGAATGCACTAATTTTATACCATGGCCTTGTCGTACAATGGTTAGTACAAGCGTTTCCGAAGCGCTAAATCCCAGTTCGATCCTGGGCTTGGCTACAAATAGGATTTTAAATACCTATAAAATTAGCAATTAAATTTTTGTTGCTTTTTCCGTACCTTAGGTTTCTTGAAAAAAGTCATTGCCATATGTTGTTTTGCCGCCTTGTTATTATCAACAAGCAGTCTAAGCTATTTTTATTGGCTACAGGAAAAAGTGCATGAGCAGGAGCGCTTTGCAAATATCGACGCAGGTGAGTCCATAGAGCAAGCACATCAAATTGAATTAATCTTACAAGATAAATCTGTTTTACCCGAAGGCTATCACTGGGAGGAAAAAGGCCGAGAGTTTAGTTATAAGGGGATGTTCTATGATATTGTTTCCATCAAAAAAACTTCTAAAGGTTGGGTGATTAAAGCTGCATCGGATGAAGAAGAAGCTGCCATAGTTGCGAATCAGCATAAAGTACATTCATTCAACAAAGATCCAAAGTCTAAAACTAGTTCGGAATCTTCTAAGATCAAATTGAATCTTAGTTTCGCGGTCTATGATTGCTATCAAGTATTTGATTTCAAGCACAGCGCTATTATACAAGATAAAAAAGGCTACTTTTTTTATACTACGCCTATTTTGAATCACTATTCAGGTGAAATTACCCATCCGCCAGAAGCTGTCTAATACATAAGACAGTTCAATCAAATGGGCTATATGCTATTTGATTGATTTTTCATTTTCATTTAAATTATATTGAATGCGTTTAATTTTAAGCGTACTGGTATTATTTAGTATGAGTTTGAATCTTTTGGCGCAATCAGATACCGCGACGAAGCAATTAAAAGACGTCGTGATCTATGCCAATAAGTTTCCAACACTTTCTAAAAATATCGTACAGCGTGTTGTTTCTTTAACCGATAAAGTATTGATTCAGCAACAAGCCAATACGGCAGATATCTTAACTGCTTCTGGTCAGGTCTTTGTTCAAAAAAGCCAAGCCGGTGGTGGAAGCCCTGTTGTGAGAGGATTTGAGGCGAGTAGGGTACTATTGATGGTAGATGGAATTCGTATGAACAGTGCTATTTTTAGAGCTGGACATTTACAGAATATCATTACTGTAGATAATATGATATTAGATAGAGTAGAAATTATTTATGGACCAAGTTCTACTTTATATGGCAGTGATGCATTAGGTGGTGTGGTGAATTTATTTACCAAACAACCACAATTGTTTATTTCTAATGTCGCTTCTAAAAAAGCGCCTTGGAAAATAGGTGGCAATTTAGTGTATCGATACGGTAATGGGCAAAATGAAAACCGCCAACATATAGATGTCAATCTCGCTAATAATAAATGGGCTTATCTCACTTCATTTACCAATAGTAGTTTTGGCGATATGCGTCAGGGTAATCAAAGATCTGCGGCTTACCCAGATTTTGGCAAAAGATTTTTTTATGTAGCACGCGAAAACAATACAGATGTGGTGAAAGACAATAGCGCATCTGTAAATATCCAAAAACTAAGCGGGTATAATCAAACCGATTTATTGCAAAAAGTATTGTTTAAGCCGAATGAAAATACAGCACATGTATTGAACATACAATTTTCTAATTCTTCTGATATTAATAGGTATGATCGCTTAACAGAAACAAGCAATGGCTTACCTGTATTTGCTGAATGGTATTATGGGCCGCAGGTGCGTAATATGGTTGGGTATAAATTAAGTAAAGAAAAATTAAATGGTTTTTTCCAAGATCTTACCTTGAATGCCAATTACCAACATTTAGAGGAAAGCAGAATTAGCAGAAGGTTCAAAATCAATGATAAGGATTATAGATTTGAGGAAGTGGATATGTTTGGATTCAATGTAGATTTATTACACCAAGGTAATTCTAGTGAGCTACATGTAGGAGTGGAATCTTATTACAATAAAGTGGGTTCCACTGCCTATCGCAATAATATTGTAACCAATGCTCGAAGCACTATTGCGACTAGGTATAGTGATGGACCTACGAATATGGCCAATTATGCGATTTACGCGCAACATACTCAATTTTTAAAAGGGAATTGGGTATTGAATAGCGGTTTGCGTTTGAACAATGTGCAATTGAATGCAAATTTCAAAGACACTTCATTAATGCATTTTCCATTCAAAGATGCCAATCAAAACAATACTGCCATGACGGGTAATTTAGGCATGGCTTACAATGGAGCAGATGGATTCAGATTTACTTTTGGTTTTAGCAGTGGATTTAGAGCACCGAATGTGGATGACTTAACCAAAGTATTTGACACAAGAACTGGTTATGTCGTTGTTCCAAATAAGGATTTAAAACCTGAGTATACTTATAATACCGAATTGAATGTATCTAAAACAACTTCGACTTATAGCATTGGAACTTCCTTATTTTATACTAGATTTAGAAATGCATTGGTAGTTGACAATTTCAAATGGAACAATGCAAGTTCCATTCTATATCAAGGTATCATGAGTGATGTGTATGCCACTCAAAATAAAGCGGAGGCAGTTGTCTATGGATTGAATGTCAATGGCTCTGCGAACTTAACACCTAATACGATATTAGCTGCTACCTATACTTATACTCGCGGGAGCTATGCTGATCGTAAACTCGATGGCTTGAATACAGCATTACCTTTAGACCATATCCCTCCAACCTATGGCAGAGTTGGAATAAAGCAGGATATAAAAAAGTTTACTACCGAATTGTTTACCGTATTCAATGGGTGGAAGCGCATAGAAGATTATAACTTAAATGGAGAAGACAACGAGATTTATGCGACTCAAGATGGTATGCCAGCTTGGCAAATTTGGAATATCAACACCAGCTATCAGCCAACTCAAAAAATTAATTTAAGTTTTCAAATAGAAAATATTGCCGACTTGAATTACCGATACTTCGCGAGTGGGATATCTGCTTTAGGAAGAAATTACGTAGTTCAAGCCAGGTATAGTTTTTAAAAATCAATTGCTTAGTAATAAAAAGGGTTAGTCCAACGGACTAACCCTTTTTAAATTGAGTTATTTATTAAGCAAATTTAAATTTCTCTTTTTAGCGTATCAGTGCTCCAACATTGCTAGAGAATATTTTAACGGCAATAGCTATAAGAATGACACCAAAAAATTTACGAACGGCTAGTAAGCCTCCTGGTCCGAGTAAACGTTCAATAAAATTGAGCGATTTTAAAACTGCGTATACAATAACTAAGTTGATAAGAATACCTAGTGCTATATAAAGTTCATCATAGTTCGCTTTTAAAGACATAATGGTTGTCAGTGTTCCGCTTCCGGCAATAATAGGAAAGGCAATAGGTACCACGGCACCAGACTGTGCATTTTTATCCCCTTTAAAAATTTCATGCCCTAAAACCATTTCAAGTCCTAATAGAAAAATGACAATAGAACCACCCACTGCAAATGACTTTACATCTAATCCCAATAATTGTAAAAAAGGTTTACCTAGGAATAAAAATAAAATCATTAAGCCTCCTGAAATGAGGGTCACTTTAAGCGATTTAATGGCCCCTGATTTTTCTTTCATCGCAATTAATAGTGGTATAGAGCCCACGATATCAATCACGGCGAACAATGTAAAAACAATCGTAAGTAGTTCATCTAATTTGAATCCCATAAAAAAAGCTTTGTATGAAGATACAAAGCTTTTTTAGATTTATTAACGCATTAAATTGATCATAATATTTATTTAATTCAAACGTATTCCAAATTGGACCATTCTACCAATAGCATTATAGCCATTCACTTCACTGAAATTGTCGTTTAACAGATTTTGTCCATTTGCGAATACAACAAGGCGTCTGCTCCACTTGTATTGAATGGCCGCGTTCAATAATGTAAAGTAACTTAAGGTTACATCTGGTGCACCATAACCACCTACATCCTTTCTTTCGCTAATAAATCTACCCAACAAAGAAGCATTCCATTTTTTATTGATGGTGTAATTCCATTGCGCGTTCAAGCTGTGTTTTGGGCGCTTTAATAAATAATCATAAGTAACAGTATCAGTATTCGTGATTCTGTTTTGATTGGTCTCTTTTCCATTCATTAAAGTATAGTTCAATGAAAAATTATGTTGGTCGTTTAGTGGATGTTGAATTTCAACCTCTATGCCATTGACTTTTTGTTGAATAAAATTGAAATATTGATAATTAATATTATTGAAGTCTATCCCATTTTTAATATTTCTATTGTAGTATACTGCTCTTGCAAATACTTGCCCTTTTCTAAATGAAATGCCCAGCTCGGTATTGATAGAAGTTTCTGCTTTTAATTGATCATTATTGCCTAGTTGATATAGAGAAGGTGCTTTAAATCCTGTAGATAGACTTCCAATCAACCTTACTTGATTGTTCAAGGCATAAGATGGGTTGAATGTAAAGGTTTGGTTATTGCCAAAACGATTGTGGTTATTGTATCTAGCCCCTAATTCAAGTAGCCATTTTTTTGCATTGTCATTGATCAAGACAGAAGTGTAAAAAGCATTTTGAAATTGAAATGTATCATTTGTAGTAAATGAATATGGACCATATGCTTCAAGAATCGCTTCGTAAGATTGATTATATGACCCATATCTAAAATCGGTTCCAATAATCCATTGTATATTTTTATTGATTGGTGTAGATAAAAAGGCGTCTGCAAAATGGGTTGTACCAGCATACTGATTGTCCTCGTAGATTAAGTATGTTCTATCTGAACTGTCATTAAGATAAGTCCTGTCCTGTGTGGTATACTGATATTGGAATTGAAAATTGGTTTTGGCCTTTTTATATTTTAAGACCAGCCCACTCATGGTGGTGGCATTTTTAAAGGCATTGTCTTTGTCATCCTTAAAACCGCCATAATCTATGGCTGCATTATAGGCAGTCTTTCTGCCTGATACTTGCAAATTCCAAAGAGAATCAATCTGGTATTTTGCTTTTACAAAAAAGCTATTGTTTTGATAACCATCCTTGTCAAAATTTCCTTTATTAGTGATATCCTTCGCAGAAGAAAATCCGTCTGCATTTTGATTTTCAAAACCAATGGTGTAGTTCAACTTTTTAATGTTGCTATTGAACTGCAAGTTGCCCTGCTTGGTGCCATAACTACCATAACTCAATGCACCACTCACAAATGGACTGCCCTTTGATTTTGTAATGATATTAATCACACCACCAATAGCATCTGATCCGTACAATGTACTCTGCGCACCTTTTAAAATTTCAATGCGCTCCACTTGATTCAGTGGGACTAGGTTCAAATCAAATTCATTGCTGATCATAGAAGGGTCACCTACAGGAGCGCCGTCTAGTAAAATTAATGTTCTTCCAGAAGCCGCACCGCGCATGTAAATACTAGGAACGGTTCCTAAATTGCTTAATGCACCTGGCAGGCTTAATCCTGCTTGTTCATTTAGTAATTGTGCAATGGTTCTACCAGCATTTTGCTGAATTTGAGCTGCAGTAATGACTGTGATGACTTTGCTTGTGCCACTTTGTTTCTGCTCAATTTTATTGGCAGTGACAATGACATCCTCCAGCTGTGTGGGAGTTGAACTTTTTTGAAGACTGTCTTTTTCTTGTCCAAAGACGGAGGACATGGTGGCGATAAGGCACACCGAGAGCGTGATAATTTTTTGGCTCATTGTTTTGTTTTTTTGAGTGAACAATGAGCTTCCTGGAATAAGAGAACCATAATTGATTAAGCAGAGTGATCGTATACCCCTGCGCTTAATTTTTTACAATCCTTGCTTTTTACCCGAAAGCTGTTGATTTTTTTAACTAGGCAGGTCTTCTGGCTCGTTCTTCTCAAAGTCATCCTTCCCAAATTGCTTCAGTGGATTTGACTTAATGCTTGCGCATCGAACTTACAGCTACGGGAATAGCTCCTGGTTTGAACAGGATTCCCTTTTAATCATTTGCATGAAC
>CAXNMZ010000038.1:0-14056 GCA_964203125.1 Chitinophagales bacterium
CCTAAAACTGCTTTTCCTTGTGGATCTAATAAATCCTTTAATGGCATTACTTTAATTTGTACTTGATAGATCATACTTTGTTATTGAGTGATTGTTTTTGGATACATCAAAGATACTATGCAATAGCCAATAAAGCCAAATGGAATCGCATACCATTTAAAAAATAGGGCAGAAACAACGACTTCTAACACTACAATACCTAATGGAAGGATTAATTTTTTCTTATTCGAAAAGCTTTTAAGCGCCAACATAGGCCTTGTCATGACCATCAAATAACTCACTACCAAAATGTATCCGTACCAAAATATCGGGCTCAATAAAAGCTTTGAAATAATCCCAAAAGAAGGCTGCCAATAGATCAATGGAAAAACTGCCGTTAAAATGCCAATCATTGGAATAGGCACCCCTTTAAAATAAGTGGATTGGGTTTGATCCAAATTGAACCTAGCTAATCGGTAAGCACCTGCCATTGGAATGATGAATGCCGGTGCAAATAACCAACTACTTGTAGCTAGTGCATTCACATCATTTGCTAATGCCAATCTTAAAAATTGATACACAATACATGCAGGCGCTACGCCAAAACTCACCACATCTGCTAAAGAATCTAATTGCTTGCCCATCTCAGAAGGCACTTTTAATAATCTAGCAACGTATCCATCAAAAAAATCAACCAATGCAGCAAGGCCAATGAATAAACTGGCTAAATATAATTTTTCAGGAATTTCTATCAGCATTTCTCCCGTTTCAGAGATAGACGCCACCGTCCCAAATTGAAAGCAACTTACAATGGCCAAGCATCCTAAAAATAGATTAAGCAGGGTGATGATATTGGGGATTTGTTGACGCATGTTGAGATCAAATTATTTTTTTCTTTTCATTAAATTTTCAATCTCTTCTGCCTTGATTGGAATGTTCTTGAATAAATCTTGATTTCCTTTTGCAGTCACCCAAACATTATTTTCGATACGCACACCCATACCCTCTTCTTTAATATAAATACCCGGTTCCACGGTAAAGACCATGCCAGCTTGTATTGGCGCAGTTCTGGTACCCAAGTCATGCACATCTATTCCTAAATGATGTGAAATGCCATGGTATAAATATTTTCGGTAGGCTCTATTTTCTGCATCTTCATTTTTTACATCTGCTTTTGTCAATAAGCCAATTTTTACAAATTGCTTTGTGGCTTCTTCGCCTACTTTGTCGGTATAATTTAAAATACTGATACCTGGTTTTAAAATTGATTTTGCATAATCATGTAAATGTAAACAAGCATTGTAGACTTCCTTTTGGCGTTTACTAAACTTGCCGTTTACAGGAACAGTTCTTGTTAAATCTGCATTGTATCCACCATAAGCAGCGCCAAAATCCATCAAAATTAGTTCCCCGTCCTTACACACATTATTATTGCTTGTATAATGCAAGGTTCTTGCATTGTCGCCACTCGCTATAATACTATGGTATGCTACACCTGTTGCTTTTTGTCTTAAAAATTCATGATAGATTTCTGCTTCAATTTCATATTCGTGCACACCTGGTTGAATGAATTGCAATAACCTTCTAAAAGCAGACTCAGTAATATCAATGGCTTTTTGAATCACCACTACTTCTTGCTTTATTTTGATTGCCCTCAAGGCTTTCATAATTTTAGCCGCGCGTAAGTATTGATGCAATGGATATCGAGATTGCATTTCATCTATGAAACGATATTCATTGGTTCTAACTAAATTATTTTTACGATCATTCTCGTTGGAGTCTAAATAAATCGCATCGGCTAAATGTATCCAGGTTTGTAACATCGCATCTAAACTATCTACCCATACAATCGTTTTCATGCCAGAAATAGCAGTGGCTTCATGGGCTCTTAATCTTTTGCCATCCCAAATTTCTTTTAATTCCTGCGGACGAACCAAGACCAATACCTCTCTATACTTAGGATCTGGATTGTCTGGAAACAACACCACCATGGTGCCTTCTTGCTCGATACCGGATAACCAGAATAAATCAGAATTTTGTACAAAACCATGCAATGCATCTCCATTACTAGGGAACTCGTCGTTGCTTACAAAAACAGCGATGCTATTTTTTTGCATTTGACTTACAAAACGCTTTCTGTTTTGGATAAATAGGGTTGGATCTAATGGGTCGTATTTCATACTAAAATTTGAATTGATATTGATGTCATAGTCATGCCGCCATCTAATGGCTTCTTGGAAGCAAGATACTTAAAATTGATGGGCTTAGGCAATCTTACCCCACCCAATTTTGTTTTTTTGGGTCTGTAAAAAGCTTCGTATTGCCAAGTGTTCTGGCATGGACAAATTGGGGTCTTTTTCACAGATCGCTGCAGCTGCTTCTTTGGCTATTTCCATAGTAGGTCGATCATTGATTAAACTTGCCAATTTAAAATTCAATGCACCGCTTTGCCTTGTGCCATCTATATCTCCAGGTCCCCTTATCTCTAAATCTTTTTCCGCTATCACAAAACCATCTGTGGTATTACACAAAATTTTTAATCTTTCTCTCGCCTCCCTACCTGCTTTTACGCTGCTTAATAAAATACAATAACTCTGCTCAGAACCTCTACCTACTCTACCCCTTAATTGATGCAATTGTGATAAACCAAATTTTTCTGCACTCTCAATAACCATCACGGATGCGTTGGGCACATTCACGCCCACTTCTATCACTGTGGTACCTACTAGTATTTGTGTATCACCTGATTTAAAACGATTCATATTCTCGGATTTTAAATCATTCTGCATCTTTCCATGGACCATACTAATTTTATAAGTAGGTTCAGGAAAATAACTTTTCACTTGTTCATAGCCCTGCATTAAATCCTCATAACTCATCTTTTCACTTTCCTCAATTAAAGGATATACATAATAAGCTTGACGTCCTTTTTGTATTTCTGATTTTACAAAATCCATCACACTTGCACGCGATGTTTCATAACGGTGCACGGTTTTAATTGGCATTCTTCCTGGAGGTAATTCATCCATGATGCTATAATCCAAGTCTCCGTAAGCTGTCATGGCTAAGGTTCTTGGGATCGGTGTGGCTGTCATCACTAGTACATGCGGTGGTATAGATGCTTTTTTCCAAAGCTTGGATCTTTGCTCCACTCCGAACCTATGTTGTTCATCTATGACTGCCAATCCTAATTTTTTAAACTGTACTGGATCCTCAATCAAAGCATGCGTGCCTACCACAAAATGAATCGTATCTTCTGCCAAACCTTTTAATATTCTTCTACGTTCTGCTGCTTTTGTGCTACCCGTTAAAATGGCGACTTCGACAGGCATTTCTTTTAAAAGTTCTGTCAAACTACTATAATGTTGTTGCGCTAAAATTTCGGTAGGCGCCATTAAGCAACTCTGAAATCCATTGTCGGCAGCAATGAGCATCGCCATCAATGCAATCATCGTTTTTCCACTGCCCACATCGCCTTGTAAGAGCCGATTCATTTGAAATCCATTTGCTACGTCTTGCCTAATTTCTTTGATCACCCTTTTTTGCGCACCAGTTAATTCAAAAGGTAAATAGTTATTGTAAAATGTATTAAAGTAGTCTCCCACTTTTTCAAACACCTGTCCTTTACTATTCTTATGCCGATCTATCTTAATTAAATTCAACCTGATTTGTGCAATAAATAATTCTTCAAAAATCAATCGTGATAATGCCTGTTTATATTTTACCTGACTGGATGGAAAATGAATTTGTCTAAACGCTTCCCATCTTCCCATTCTATCCACTAATAAATGCGCAGGCAAATTTTCTGGCAGATCCCTTTCACTAATTTGTTGAAATAAAACTTGTGTGAGTTTGCCTATTTGTTTCCCGTTCAATCCCCTCGACTTTAATTTCTCTGTGGAACCATAAACAGGCTCAAGCAATGATTTTTGTGCCATCGTTTGAACTTCAAAGGGTTCAATTTCTGGATGCACGATCTGTGGCTTCCCATTAAAAAAGCCTAATCTCCCAAAAACCAGATAGGTCTGCCCCTCTACTAAATTCTTTTGAACATATTGAATGCCCTGAAACCAGGCCAATTCCAAATAACCAGATTCATCTTTTAACTGGGCAACCATCCTTTTTGAACGCTTCTCCCCAATTGAATGCAGACCCAATAAGACTCCTTTTACCTGGATAAAGTCCATCTCGGGGGTCAATGCTGAGATAGGCGTCACCTTGGTCTTGTCTACATGCCTATGTGGAAAATGTTGTAATAAGTCGCCGAATGTATAGATACTTAGCTCTTTTTTAAGCAATTCAGCCCTCAAAGGGCCTACGCCCTTTAGGTATTCAATGGGACTGGATAAAAGAGATGCTAGGCTCAAGCGATTTTTTTTAGATTCGGGACAAATATCCCAAAAAGATGGCAAAAAATGGGATTGTGATTCATTATCTTCGCACAGCTATGGAAAAGGAAATCGTATTGAGTGGAATAAGGCCTACAGGGTTCTTACATTTAGGGAATTATTTTGGTGCCATGCGCAATTATGTCCGCATGCAAGATGAATTCAATTGCTATTTTTTTGTAGCCAATTGGCATAGCTTAACAACCCATCCTGATACTAAAACTTTACAAGAAAGTGTGTTGCGTGTGGTCGCAGAAAATATTGCTTGCGGATTAGATCCAGAGAAAGTGTCTTTGTATGTTCAAAGTGACGTGCCAGAAATTGCAGAATTGTATTTGTATTTAAATATGTTGGCCTATAAAGGTGAATTAGAAAAGACCACTACATTTAAAGATAAAGTAAGGATGCAACCAGAAAATGTGAATGCAGGATTATTAACTTATCCAGTGTTACAAGCTGCAGATATCTTAATTCATCGCGCAGTCAAAGTACCTGTTGGAAAAGACCAAGAGCAAAACTTAGAAATGGCAAGAAATTTTGCTGAAAGATTCAACCACCGCTATGGAGAGACGTTCCCACTGCCTTATGCCTTTAATTATAACAGCGAACTAGTTAAAATCATGGGCTTAGATGGTAATGGCAAAATGAGTAAGAGCGAAAATCAAATGACGACTTTATTTTTAGCGGATGAAGATGATTTGATTCGTAAAAAAGTGATGAAAGCAAAAACAGACCAAGGACCTTTAACACCTAATTCAGTAAAACCAGACTATATCCAAAACTTATTTACGCTAATGGGTTTAGTGAGTTCTGCAGATACTGTTCAAAAATTCGAAGACGACTTTAACAATAGTTCAGAAGGGAATTGCATTATTCGATATGGCGATATGAAAAAACAATTGGCCGAAGACATGGTTCAATTTATCAACCCCATTCGCAACAAAGCAGCAGACTTACAAAACAATAAAGATTTACTTTTAAAAATCATACACCAAGGTGCTGACAAAGCAAGAACAAGTGCTTCAGCTACTTTGACAACTGTTAGAAAAGCAGTTGGGATGGAATACCTATAAAACAATCTGAATCATTCAACTACACGCATAAGATTATGGCAAAAGCAACAACTAAAAAACCAAAACACGTAGCAATCGCAGGCAATATTGGTGTTGGAAAAACAACATTGACTGAGTTGTTGAGTAAGCACTACCGTTGGATTCCTCAATTTGAGGATGTGGACCATAACCCCTATCTAATGGACTTCTATGATGATATGCCAAGATGGAGCTTCAACTTGCAGATCTACTTTTTGCATGGCAGATTGAATCAAATTTTAGAAATACAAAAAGGTACCGAAACCATCATTCAAGATAGAACCATCTATGAAGATGCCAATATTTTTGCACCCAATTTACACGAGATGGGCTTGATGAGTAAGCGTGATTTTGATAATTACTTCGGCTTTTTTAAAACCATTCAATCGATGGTTCAACCTCCAGATTTATTGATCTATTTAAAAGCTTCTGTTCCTACCCTTGTTTCTCAAATTCAGAAAAGAGGAAGAGAATACGAAGAGAATATTCGTTTAGATTATTTAAAAAGATTGAATGAGTATTATAATAAATGGATTGACAATTATACAGAAGGTCCATTGTTAATAATAGATTGTGATAAAAATAAATTTGGCGAATCTGAAGAAGATTTAGGCCATATTATTAGTAAAGTAGATAGTACATTGTACGGATTATTTTAATTTTTTATAGATGCAAGAAATCACAACGGAAATACTAGCGCAAATTAAATCCATTGTTGGTGCTGAATATGTATTCACTGACGAAGAGAGCTTTGAAAAATATGGCAGAGACGAAACGGAAAAATTACATTATAGTCCAGCGGTCGTAGTCAAGCCTAGAAAGACAGAAGAGATTGCAGCATTAATGCAATTAGCAAACAAGCACTTAATCCCAGTGACACCAAGAGGTGCAGGCACGGGTTTAACAGGTGGCGCCCTGCCTCATTTAGGAGGTTTGGTGATTGCCATGGAAAGATTCAATCAGATTTTAGAAATTGATGAAAGAAATTTACAAGTCACGACCGAACCTGGTGTGATTACAGAAGTTTTACAAAATGCAGTAAAAGAAAAAGGTTTATTCTACCCACCCGATCCTGCTAGTAAAGGATCTTGTTTTATTGGTGGTAATATTTCTGAAAATTCAGGTGGCCCTAAGGCCGTGAAATATGGCGTCGTAAAAGACTATGTTTTAAACTTAGAAATTGTTTTGCCTACTGGTGAAATTATATGGACTGGTTCAAATGTGTTAAAAAATGCAACGGGCTATAACTTAACGCAATTAATTGTTGGTAGCGAGGGTACATTAGGCATTGTGACTAAAATTGTTTTAAGATTAATCCCGCATCCAAAGTTTGATTTATTAATGCTTGCGCCTTTTGATAGTTTAGAAAAAGCAAGTGAAGCAGTGAGTGCAATTTTTAGAGCAGGTATTACCCCTAGCGCCATGGAGCTGATGGAAATTGAATCTATTAGATTAGCTAGCAAATTATGTGAAAGCACTGCGATCACGATTACAGACAACTTAGCGGCGCATTTAATTATAGAAGTAGATGGCAATGATAAAGATGTATTGATGAAGGATATGGAAGCCATTGCTGAAGTTTTGACCAATTTTGAAGTGGGTGAATTGTACTTTGCCGATGATGCCCAGCAAAAAACGGAACTTTGGAAAATACGTAGAAAAGCCAACGAAGCCTCAGTGGCAGCAGGTTATACCATCGAAGAAGATACCGTGGTACCTAGAGCTGAACTACCCAAATTAATCAAAGGGGTTAAAGCATTGGCTGCAGAAAATGGATTTAAAGTTGTTTCTTATGGACACGCGGGTGATGGTAATTTACATATCAGAATCAACCACCCTCTCTATAAAAAGAGTTATGAAAATGAAGTGATACAAGGTATTCTTTTTAAAATATTCGAATTGGTAAAATCACTTGGAGGAACCATTAGCGGAGAGCATGGTATTGGTTTAATTCAAAAATCATTTATGCCAGTGATGTTTGATCCTATCACCATGGAATTGATGAAGGGTATTAAAAAAGTATTTGATCCGAATCATATTTTAAACGCTGGTAAAATTTTTGACTCTAAATAATGAAAAAGAAGTTTATATACCTAATCCTATTTGCTTTAAGCAATAGCTATATTTTAAGAGCACAGGAAGTCATAAAGACCATGCCATCTATCAATGATAACCCACTTTTTATTGGTGGTAATTTAGTGATTGGTGGGGGTGCCGGTTCCTTTCAACTTGGGCTTAACCCTGAAATCTATAAGCGTGTCAATGATTATGTGGATATTGGAGCTGCGACTAATTTGTTTTTCCAGTCTTTTAACCCAACAATTAGCAATGGCCTACCCGGCATATCTTCTAGAAGTTTCCAATTAGGTGCTGGGGCATTTACGAGGATCTGGCCAATTGAAAAGTTTTTCATACAAATACAACCAGAATACAATTATACTTGGAGTAGATTTAAAGACAGGGGTACGGAGGGTATCAATGCGGGCGCTTCAAGAAGTATTCGTTTTGGAGCAGAGAGTTTGTTAGCAGGTATTGGATATGGTAGTAGATCAGAAAATGGGATGACTTATTTTAGCGTCATGATTGATTTATTGAAAAATCCAAATTCTCCCTACAGAGATAGTTACAATAGAGCTGATCCCATTATTAGAGCTGGTTTTGCTTTTCCTATTCGATCCAAGCGTGAATAGTTTGCATCACGGCTTCTGCATCTTTCACAACTGTGATTCTATTTCTCCAATCATCATACATGAAGCCTTCTTTATGCATATGCTCCATCATGGCAATCAATGGTGAATAATAACCTTCCCAATTTAATACGATTACTTTTTTTTGATGGATGTTTAAATTATTCCAGGTAAGCATCTCAAATAATTCATCCATCGTTCCTATTCCACCAGGTAAGATAACTGCCACATCCGCTTTATCGTATAAAATTTTTTTTCGATCATGCATTGTTTCCGTAACGATCAACTCCGTCAATCCTTCGTGTTGAGCCTCCCACTCTAATAAAATTCGAGGAATGATCCCTATCACCTTTCCTTTTTTTGCTAATACAGCATCTGCAATGGCGCCCATAATGCCTTTACCACCTCCCCCATAAACCAATTGAATCCCATTTTCACCCAATGCATTACCCAATTCAATTGCTTGATTTGTAAATCCTATTTGATTCCCTGATTTAGAACCACAAAAGACGGTAACAGATTGTATTTTCATTGGTTAGAATTAGTTAAGATCTTACACAAAATAATCAAAAAAGTCAAAGATTCTCATTACTTTGCCATATCAAAATGACAAATAATCAACTATGAGTGCAACTACCCTTTTTATATTCGTAATTCTTTACTTTTTAGTGTTGTTAGGCGTAGCCAAAATCACTGGCAAGAACAGTAATAACATGTCTTTTTTTATTGGTAATAAAAATAGTAATTGGATGTTGGTGGCTTTTGGCATGATTGGTACTTCATTAAGTGGTGTGACTTTTGTGAGTGTACCTGGTGCTGTAGGGAAAGATGCATTTCATTATTTACAAATTACACTTGGATATTTAATTGGTTATATAGCCATCGCATATGTGTTACTGCCGATTTATTATAAATTAAATTTGACATCAATTTACAATTATCTAGAGGGCAGATTAGGGTTTAGCGCATACAAGACAGGGGCCTCCTTTTTTATCCTTTCAAGAACACTTGGCGCAACAGCTAGATTGTATTTAGTTGTCAAAATTTTACAATACTTTATTCTTGACAATATGCATGTGCCTTTTTGGGCTACTACAGTAGTGATTTTAGTCATGATCTTATTGTACACCTATGAAGGTGGTGTTAAAACAATTGTCTGGACCGATACCTTACAAACATCAGGGATGTTAATGGGTTTGATTATCTGTAGCATCTATATCTTATCAAAACTTGATTTGAATGTGTTACAAGGATTGACTGCTATGCAAAACCAAGCATTGGCCTCCAATCCATCTATGCATTTAGCCGATGTATTTAGTATGGATGTAAATAGTAAATCCTTTTTCTTAAAACAAATTATTGGAGGTGCATTTGTCACCTTAACCATGACTGGGTTGGATCAAGAAATGATGCAAAAAAATATCTCAGTTAAAACGCTTAAGGATGCACAAAAAAACATGATCACGATTGGATTCACCATGTTAATTGCAATTAGTTTATTCTTATACTTAGGTGGCTTATTACATTTGTATGCGGCTCAAAATAATATCACTGCCACTGGCGATGATTTATTTCCAACTTTGGCTTTAAACCATATGCCTCCTTATTTATCTATTATTTTTATTCTTGCATTAATCTCTGCCCTTTTCCCAAGTGCAGATGGTGCCATCACTGCTTTAACATCTAGTTTCTGTATTGATATATTGGGATTACAAAGAAATAAAAACTGGTCCGAAGCACAACAAAAAAAGATTAGACAAAGAACCCATTTAATTTTTGCATTGATATTTTTAATGATGGTCATGGTATTCAAATGGATAGACAATAAGAGTACCATTGATTTATTATTGAAAATTGCCTCTTATACCTATGGTCCATTATTAGGTCTGTTTGCATTTGGCATCTTAACAAAAAGAAGCTTGAACAATACCCTTGTGCCTGTCATTTGTGTTTTAGCGCCGATCCTTTGTTTGGTGCTGGACTATTTCCAAGCGCAATTGTTTGGCGATTTCCGTATTGGTCAGGAACTATTGATCATCAATGGAGGAATAACTTTTATAGGATTATGGCTCATTTCAAGCGCTAATAGCGAAAAAAAATAGACATTTGCAGCATGGATTTTATTCAAACCGCTGCCAATGACTATGTAACGCACTATAGTGATGCCACGCCGGCCTATTTAAGGCCTATGTATGAGCAAACTATAATGACACATCCTCATGCTCATTTGCAAAGCAATTGGAATCAGGGAGGCTTTTTAAGCTTTTTTAGTAAGCTACTGGCACCGCAATCTATTTTAGAAATAGGCACATTTACTGGCTTTAGCACTTTATGCTTGGCTGAGGGATTAACTGCTACAGGAACTATAGATACCATTGAACTGAGAGCAGAAGAAGCAAATGCAGCGAGAGCGCATTTTGATATAAGCCCAAAAGCACAACAAATCATCTCACATATCGGTGACGCCAAAGCAATCCTACCTACCCTTACTAAGCAATGGGACTTGGTGTTTATTGACGCAGACAAAACTGGTTATATTGACTATATTAATTTAGTGCTGCCTATGCTTTCAGATAAAGGGGTGATTATTGCAGACAATGTACTATTTCACGGACAAGTATTTGAAGAAACCATAACAGGAAAAAACGCTTTAGCAATCCATGCATTCAATGAATATATTTTAGCACATAAAGACATTGAAAAAATTATGTTAACCGTTAGAGACGGATTGACCTTAATTAGAAAAAAATAATATGAAGCAACTCCTACTCCTCACATTGACTTTATGGATGGCCATCCAGACTGGTTGGACGCAAAATAATCCAGCTACCATTGCATATATAACGCAATATAAAACAATTGCCATGAAGGAAATGAAACGAACTGGCGTGCCCGCTTCGATCACCCTTGCTCAAGCAATTCTTGAATCCAATAGCGGCGAAAGTAATCTTGCCAAAAACCATAATAACCACTTTGGCATTAAATGCAAATCAGATTGGACCGGAGCTAAAACCTATCAAGATGACGATGCAAAACAAGAATGTTTTAGAGCGTATGAAGCAGCTGAATTATCTTTTAAAGACCATTCTAATTTTTTAAAGAACCGACCAAACTATGTAGATTTATTTTTACTAGATCCAGTGGATGATACAGCATGGTCTTATGGACTTAAAAAAGCTGGGTATGCAACCGCATCTGACTACCCTAAAAAATTATTAAAAATCATAGACGACTATGAATTAGCACAATACAATTTTCCAGAGCTCGCCAATGAAATTGAAGTGGAAGAAGCGCCCGTAAAAAAGACAATTTCTGATACACCTGTAAACAAAGTACTTATTGATACATCCGTAAACAAGGTGCTTATTGATACCCCTGTAAACAAAGTGCTTATTGATACGCCCGTAAACAAGGTGCTTATTGATACCCCTGTAAAAACTTTGAATAAGCCTTTAGGTATTGCGCAAATGAACTCAATTGACAATTTAGCTCCGTTACCTTCTAAATCTTTGCCTACAAAACCATTGGCTGCTGTTCAAGAAGACACCATCAAAAAAGAAGTCATTACAGCCGTTCAAACGACTCAAAAGGAACCAGTAAAGATAGATACAACTAGAGCAACTAGTAGCACTCAACCTACAGTATCCAAACAACCTACGTATAATTACCCTGAAGGCAAATTTAGAATCAACAATGTACCAGTGATTCTTGGTAAAGAAAATATGTCTTATATAAATATCGCAATTAAGTACAATGTCCCATTGTATAAGCTATTTGAATACAATGACATTGAAGCTTCAAATCTTTTAAAAAGAGATCAATTGATTTTCCTTGCTCCAAAAAAGAAAGCAGGTGCCACTTCATTTCATATAGTAAAATACAATGCAAGTTTACATGAGATTAGTCAAATAGAAGGTGTGCAACTAAGCGCTTTGAAATTGTATAATCCTCAATTAACAGAACCTGTTAAAGAAGGTACACAGGTATTATTGTTTAAACAAAAAGACAATAGCCCTGTGATTAAAAAAGACAATAGCTTACTATTTAACAAAAGAAAAAAATAATTCGTCTACTCCAAAATAATTAATATGTCTACCATCCAAGTTTTAGATAAAACATTTGAACCTTATTTAAAAGAAGCAGCTATTCAAGAAAAGATTACAGCGCTTGCAGGACAATTAAATCAAGACTATGCAGGGAAGCGTCCTCTATTCTTATCCGTTCTTAATGGCGCTTTCTTATTTACCGCAGACCTATTCAAGCAAATAACGATAGAGGCCGAGGTAAGTTTTATTAAATTGGCCTCCTACAAAGGCACTAGCTCAACAGGCAATGTGATTACCGCAATTGGATTAGATATCAATGTAAAAGACAGGCATATCATTATTTTAGAGGACATTATCGACACAGGAAAAACTTTGCATCACTACCTGCCCCAATTAGAAAGCATGCAACCTGCCTCTGTTAAAATTGCAGTATTGCTCAATAAAAAAGAAGCTTTGCAATATCCTGTTCAAGTCGATTATACCTGTTTTGACATTCCTAATAAATTCGTAGTAGGCTATGGGCTGGACTATGATGGATTAGGCAGGAACAGTAGAGACATTTATCAATTAAAAGCATAAATAAAAAAAGGGACAATTAAAATTGTCCCTTTTTTTATAATCTTATATTAGTATTACTTAAATGCCTCTTTTACTTTATCGTAAAAACTTTTATCTCCTTTGACAGGCTTAGGTTTAAAATTTTCACTTTCTTGCATTTTATTCAAGGCAATTTTTTCTTCTTCACTTACTTCTTGTGGTGTCCAAATATTCACATGGATCAATTGGTCTCCCTTTGCATAGCCTTGTACTTCTGGAAATCCTTTCCCTTTTAATCTAAAAATTTTACCACTTTGTGTACCTGTTGGTATTTTAATTTTTGCTCTGCCATCAATGGTAGGTACTTCTACACTTGTACCAAAAATGGCATCGGGGATGGTAATGTATAAATCAAAAGAAACATTCAATCCATCTCTATGTAGGGACTCATGTTGTTCTTCCTCTATCATGATAATTAAATCTCCAGAAGACCCACCGCGCTCTCCAGCATTGCCTTTGCCAGACATGCTCAATTGCATGCCGTCTTGTACACCTGCAGGAATGTCTATTGAAATGGTCTCCTCGCCGTATACTCTTCCCTCGCCCTTACATGGGGTACATTTTGCAGTCACTGTACTTCCTTCTCCATTACATGAAGGACAGGTATTCACAGTTTGCATTTGACCCAAGAAAGTGTTGGTGACTTTTCTTACTTGACCTGAACCTTTACAAGTGCCACAGGTTTGTATACTAGAACTATCTTTAGCACCATTGCCACCACAAGTTGTACAAAGCACATGCTTCTTCACTTTAACTTGTTTGTTCACCCCATTCGCTATCTCTTCGTAATTCATTTTTAATTTGATCCTTAAATTACTTCCTCTTTGGCCTCTAGCTTTTGTACCACCTCTAGAACGGCTTTGTCCACCGCCAAAAAATCCACCAAACATATCATCTCCAAACACATCACCAAACTGACTAAAGATATCATTCATATCCATGCCACCACCACCATATCCACCGCCGCCACCCGTCCCGGGTCCAAAAGCTTGATGGCCATGACGATCGTATTTCGCTTTCTTATCTGTATCACTTAAAATTTCATAGGCCTCCGCTGCTTCTTTAAATTTTTCCTCCGCTGCCTTATCTCCTGGATTTCTATCCGGGTGAAATTGCATTGCAACTTTACGGTAAGCCTTTTTTATTTCATCTGCAGATGAAGATTTGCTCACGCCTAATATTTCGTAAAAATCTCTTTTTGACATATTGCTTTGTTTATTTACCTACAACCACTTTTGCAAAACGAATAATTTTATCGTTCAAATAAT
>CAXNMZ010000039.1:0-13833 GCA_964203125.1 Chitinophagales bacterium
TCATCAAATTTAATTTGATAAATAGTGCCTCTCGGTACTACAAGGTAGTCGCCATATGAAAATTTAATTTTACCAAATCCAGTTTGTAAAGTGCCTGATCCTTTATGAATAAAAATAACTTCATCTGCTTGACTATTTTTATAAAAATAATCGGTCATAGAATGTCTTGGTGCTGCTAATGAAATTTGTAAATCAGCATTCACTAAAACTGGTTTTCTACTTTTTAAGTAATCATCTTCTGCTTTAATATTAAAACCTAATAAACTTGTATGACGCAAATGTTTTTCTCTTGCAATTTTTGGCTCCACCGAATAAGGCTCACCTAATGCTTTTACAAAAGTAGGTGGATGCGTATGGTACACTAAAGAATACATACCAGAGAAACCTTCGGTAGACACAAGCTCTTCTGCATACAATTTTCCATTGGGTTGTCTAAATGCGGTATGTCTTTTATGGGGAATCTCTCCCAAACTGTGGTATATTGGCATACTCTAGATTTTGAAGGAATACAATACTAACAATTATTAGGAAATTATAAAAGATTTATTTTTAACTTTGTTATACTTAGATGAATCCGGCTAAAAAAGCCGTTTTTTTTGAATGAATTACATTATAAACAATTGATAATCAATGAAATTAGTTAGTTATTTAAAAGCGGGGGAAATCCAATTAGGTGCTATTGTGAATGAAAGCCTTTACAACCTCCAATCTGTGAACCAAAACTTGCCAAAGAATGTCATTGATTTTGTTCAATCTAGCAATGATCTAATTCAACAAACAGAAATGCAAGTTTCAAAAATTGCGGACAAAAGTTTGAATATAGCGCCTGTGAAGGACTTCACTTTATTAGCACCAGTGCCTCGTCCAACTTCATGCAGGGATGGTTATGCATTTCGTCAGCATGTGGAGTCGGCAAGAAGAAACAGAGGGGTAGAGATGATTAAAGAATTTGATCAGTACCCTATTTTTTATTTTACCAACCACAATGCAGTTCAAGGTCCTGGCGATGTTTATTGTATGCCAGATCATTTTCAACAACTTGACTTTGAATTAGAAGTGGCGATTGTGATTGGTAAAGAAGGTCGAAACATCAAAGCAAAAGACGCAGACGCTTATATTGCTGGCTTTACAATTATGAATGATTTAAGTGCTAGGAAATTACAAATGGAAGAAATGCTTTTAAACCTAGGACCAGCAAAAGGAAAAGATTTCTCTACGGTGATTGGTCCTTGGTTGGTGACACCCGATGAATTAAGTGCTTATTTAGTACCTGCAAAACAAGGGCATGTTGGTAATAATTATAATTTATCTATGAAGTGCTGGGTGAATGACAAATTAGTATCAGAAGGAAATGTAAAAGATATGGACTGGACATTTGCAGAGATCATTGAAAGATGTTCTTACGGCGTAACTATTTTTCCTGGCGATGTGATTGGATCTGGAACTGTTGGCACAGGATGCTTCTTGGAATTAAATGGAACAGGTAAATTACATGACCCTAACTATCAACCACAATGGTTACAAGCAAATGATACTGTTAAAATGACCATCGACGGATTGGGTACTTTAGTCAATACCATCAAAGCCGAAGCAACTGATTGGTCTATCTTGGCACTCAAAAAATAATTGAATAAAATATTTTCATGTTAACATTAGACACAGATCAACTAAGCACACAAGAAATTCAACAGTATTTACAATATGCGATTGCGCCTAGGCCTATCTGCTTTGCATCTACCATCGACTTAGAAGGGAATGTGAACTTAAGTCCTTTTAGTTTTTTCAATTTGTTTAGCATGAACCCGCCGATTTGTATTTTCTCTCCATCCCGAAGAGTAAGAGATAATACGACTAAGCATACACTTGAAAATATTAAAGAAGTGCCTGAATGTGTGATCAATATTGTGAACTACAATATGGTACAACAAGTGTCTTTGTCTAGTTGTGATTACCCAAAAGGAACCAATGAATTTACGAAGGCTGGTTTTACTGAATTGGCATCTGAATTGGTAAGGCCGCCAAGGGTAGCGGAAGCGCCCATTCAATTGGAATGCATTGTTCAAGAAGTGATTGCATTGGGAGAGAATGCAGGTGCGGGTAATTTAGTATTGGCAGAAATTAAAAAAATTCATTTACATGAATCGATTCTAGATGCAAGTAATCATATTGATCAAGCAAAATTAGATTTAGTAGCTCGTCTTGGTGGAGACTGGTATGCAAGAATTACAGAAGCTAATTTATTTAAAGTAGAAAAGCCAAATACTAAATTAGGGATTGGCTTTGATCAGCTACCTAAAGCAATCAAAGAAAGTAGTTTATTCACAGCAAATGAAAAAGCACAATTAGCCAATACCAATATTGCGCCTTTATTGGATACTACTAATGAATTAAAATTATCTCCCCAAAAAATACAAGAAATTAAAGCGGCCCTCTCTAATAACGAAACTGAATTGGCTTGGGCAATTATTCAAACTTCAGTTTAGCATCTATTATTTTTAAGCCATCCCTGATTAATTTTGAAAAGGCTGGATATTTTTCGGACTGGATTTTTAATTGAGCTCTTAATGCATCTGCTAATACTTTTTGTGTTGGCATCGTATCGGCTAATTCCAATAACTCCATAGTGCCAAGCCAATCTGCTTCAAAATCATTTTTAATATCATGCCAGATTTGATGCAAGGTATCATCCGACTTGGCCTCTTCTCTATAGGTTCTTATTTGATTAAATAAGGATTGGTATTGCAAGTCCTTCGCAGTATAGTTTTGTTGATGAGTGGGTTGTTCAGAAATATGTAATTGGTCTTCGAATATTTTTTTATCTGCCGATCCATTAAATACAGAAACAATGGCATCCCCAATGGCCATGTCAAACATGCCCCAAGCTGGTTCAAAAAATATATTGCCTTCCATATCTCCCACCTTGCAATCTGCAAAACTGAGTAGGACCAATTTATTTTCCATAAAAGTTTGACTGACTAATTTTCCCTCTACTACAATGCCATTTTCAAAAGTCAAAGCAACGACTTTGTCTACTATCATTCCAGCCGATAAAAGATCTGCTTGAGTATAGTCTTCTAATGACTTAATGGCGTCCTTTAGTTTTCCAACAGGAGATCCAAATCCATGTGCATGGTAATGTACATCATGGCCTTCTAAAAGTTGATCCTTAAAAGCAAGTGAACTTGGGCCCTGTGTATTGATGTATTTAATTGCATGATTGGTATCTGCGTAGACTTTACTAAACACGCCGGACAATTGCAATCCTGAACTAAATACTGCTGTACAAATATTTTTACATTCTATTGCCTTTGTAACACTTTCTAGTCCGCCAACTCTGTAAGCCATAGTAGACTCAAATTCTTCAAGCACATCAATTAAATTCTGAAAAGTAGGTGTAACAAAAAGTTGAGGTTGTTCTTTAGTAATATCGTATCCAACTTTTAATGCATCAATGGTGTAAGTAATTTTTTTAACCTCTGGTTGCATACAAGAAGCACTTTCTCCAATAGAGGAAAGTAAACCTGCTCCATATATCTTAGGATGATTAATATCACCAATTAAACCATATTCCACAGACCACCATTGCAACCTACTTAATAGTGCCATTTCAGAAGGCGTACCTAAATTTTGTTGATTGTATGAAACCAATGCTTCTGCTTTTGCTAGCGCTTCTGTATCAACATTAGGCATTTCTTTTATAATAGAAAGCGCACGGATCGATTCATATAATTCATAATCTTTTGAAGAGAATAATGCTTTGGTGCCAATGGAGCCCAAATAACTTAAATACTGATTGTACTTGGTATCACTAATAATGGGCGCGTGCCCTGCAGATTCATGAATGATATCTGGTGCCGATGTGTATTCAATATGTTCTAGTTGCCTAATATCTGCAGCAATCACTAATACACGATAAGCTTGAAATTCCATAAATGCAGCAGGTGGGATAAATCCATCTACTGTTACCGCACCCCATCCAATAGCAGTTAGTGCATCATTGATTTCTTGTAAACTTGGAATCTTTTCAATCGTCAATCCAGCCTTTTTTAATCCAGGTATATAAGGGTAATAAGCCACATTTTTTAAGTAGCTATAATTCTGGCGCATCACATAACGCCAAACAGCATGATCTACTGGCGTATACTTTTCATAAGCTTGTTCAACTATATATTTTCTTAGATGTAAAGGAAGGTTTGAAACTTGCTCATTTTGGTAATCAAAAAATGTTTTCATTTTATCCAATCATTTATTCTTGAATCAGCTACAATAATACTAACAATTGGTAGTATAAAAAAATACTCATGAAGTTTATTGAAACATTCATTTTTGTACCAGGTAGCTTTTCCCAAAAACACCAGTTATTTCTAATTTTTTCCATTTTAAAGGCAGCTTTGAAGGTAATTGAACAATACCTTTTTCCGTAATATCAAGACCGCCAAATCCCATGAGCACTGATTGTAAAATTCCTCCAGCACCAGTTCCAAAATAGGGGTTTGTTCCTCCTTTGGTTTCTGCAATCACTCTAAATGGTGGATTCAAATTAGGTTGATAAGCATCTTTGAAATAATTATAGGCATTTTCTGTCTCTCCTAATCGAGCATATAATAAAGCAAAAATAGCTTGTGTCATGGCAGGGGTGCCTTGATTAGGAACTCTTACTGCATAATAGTCCAGATCTCTTTTTACTTGCGCCTTGTCTGTTATTGTTTTTAATGGGAATGCTAAAAGATTCACGTCTGCTTGTTTGATGCCTTCTCCTTTATAGGATGCATGTTCTTGTGTAATTTTTGCACCATTTTGATCTTGCATAGACAGAATGGGAATATTTTTTGCAACTAAGGTCCAGTCTTCTTGTTGAGGGTACCCTAAGATTGCTGCGGCTTTATTAGCTGCTTCCAAATTGGCAATTGCTGCTGCATTTGTAAAAGCGTTATTGTCAACATTTTCTGCCCACTCATCTGCTGCAACTACATTATTGATCTCGAATCTTCCCTGGCCTTTTCTTTCTACTCTACTTGTCCAGAAATCTGCAGTTTCTTTTAAGATTGGCCAACCAATCTCTTTCAACCACGCTTTATCTTGAGTGACCAAGTAGTAATTCCAAGCCGCAAATCCTACACAGGCTGTAATATGATGCTCAAAAGGGCCACTTAAAGCCCAAACTGGTGTTTCTTCAACTCCTGAACCAGCACTTTCCCAAGGGAACATAGCACCTTTATAGCCATGATTGAACGCATTTCTTTTAGCTGCATTCAATCTATCAAAACGATATTGTATCATCGACTTTGCCATTTCAGGTTGTAATAATAATAAGGGAGGATACATCCATAACTCTGTGTCCCAGAAAACATGCCCATTATATCCAAGTCCTGATAATCCCATAGGGGAGGGACTCAAATTGGATCCAGGTCGAACAAATGAATATAGATGATATAACATACTTCTGACATCTTGCTGCGCTTGATCATCTCCTTCAATGCGAATATCACTTTTCCATAAATCCGCCCAAGCCGATTGATGATGTTGAATCAATCTTTCTTTACCCTCTAATTTTGCAAAAATGGTCAATCGTTCAGCTTCATTTAAAGGGTCGTCATGGTGTGCAGATGTCATTGAACTTCCAGCGATTGAAAAATTATATTTGGTACCTGCTTTCATTTTTTTTGAAAACTTCATCAAGTGCATATTATTATCCCACATTTCATGAATCACTCTTGGCTCTGATCCATGTTGTTCGCTAAATAAAAAAGTATTGGATGCGCACATAGTTAGTTTGCCAGTTGGACTTTTAGCAGCAGAAGTTAAAAGACTAATCACCACATGTGGTCTATCAATTTCGTTATAATAATTTTGCACCTCTTTTAACGCATCAGGGGCTTCCATCACACTTGAGGCGCCCAATTCAATATCTTTTTTCGCCGTAATCACCACATCCATTAACACGGTGAATGGCAATTGTCTTAATGAATAATAGGTATAGCTCACTGTAGCTTTATCACCATACTCAAAACTGGTTGTAAAGCTTGCCTCTTTCATGTTCAAGCTTTGGGTCATTTCTTGAACATTATTTGCCTGCATTTCTGTGCCATCAATGCGCACTTGCATATTTAACAAATTAAAACTTCTTAGAAAATTACTCACTCTGCCTCTTCCATATAGATCGTAGGCTCCAGCTAATATCACATCTTTTACTTTGAATGGATCCTGAGATGACACCACGCCAATCATTCCATTCGCAACAGTTACCCCATAATAATTTTTTGTATCCCAATTTTTAGCACTTATTGTCCATGGATCTATGGTTTGTGCTTGGCAGTAAATACTAGTTAAAAGTAAAGCTAGTATTGTATAGATTTTTTGCATATGTGTTAGTTTTGGAAAAGATAATATTATTTATTTCTTTAAAGTAAATAAAATATTTTATGAATAAAATTATAAATCTCAAATCTCACGAAAACACCACATGAAATAGTAAGTAGGTGGTTTATTCTAGTTTTATGATATTGCAATCTATTGTAAATCAATACTTAACGATAATTCTAGGATAATCACCCAATTTGAGTATCTCTTTTAATTATTTTAATTAACTTAAATTCAAAAGCGCCTCAAAATTCATTGCATTGAAAACAAAATTATTTTTCCTACTCCTTATTTTGCTTTTGAATCAAGCATCTGCTCAGGAAAAACCTTCACAAACTTTACGCGGCTCAACCATTGATAAATCTATCAAAACGGCTCTTAGTGGGGCAACAATTGAACTTATTGGCGATATCAAAAAAAATACGATTACCAATAAGGATGGGACTTTTAGGTTTGATCTGATCCCAGTTGGTAGATATAGTATCAGGATTAGCTTTATAGGTTATAAGACCATCACCATTCCTAATATAGCCATTGAATCAGGCAAAGAAACTTTTTTGTCTGTTGAAATGGAAGAAGATATTAATGACAATAAAGAAGTCATTGTACAGAGTGGTCAAAATAAAACAAGACCATTGAATGATGCCGCATTAGTGAGTGGTAGAATGTTTAGTGTTGAAGAAACAAGAAGGTTTGCGGCTGGATTAAATGATCCTTCAAGAATTGCCAGTTCCTTTCCTGGTGTGTCTAGTACTGGTGATATGAATGCGCTAAGCATTCGGGGCAATGCACCCAATGGCTTGTTATGGAGAATGGAAGGCGTTGAAATCTCTAATCCCAATCACTTTGCAAGAGTGGGGACTTCGGGAGGAGGGATTTCTATTTTAAGTGCTCAATTATTAGCTAATTCAGATTTTTTGACTGGCGCATTTCCTGCTGAATTTGGGAATGCCCTATCTGGCGTATTTGATATTTATTTACGTAAAGGCAATAACAACAAAAGAGAGTTTAGTCTTTCTGCGAGTACGATTGGTGTTGACCTGACCACAGAAGGGTATTTCAAAAAGGGAAGTAAGAGTTCTTACTTGATCAATTACCGATACGGATTTTTGACTTTAATGGAACAGCTAGGGTTTAAAATAAGCGATGCTAGCACAAGGTTTCAAGACCTTTCTTACCATATCAATCTACCTACAAAAAGTATCGGCACCTTCTCGATTTTTGGTTTTGGTGGATTAAGTCGTCAAAATAGAATTGCACTAAACGATTCTTTAAATTTCATACAAAATCCATCTACAAGAAGTGGTTCCCTCGATCTAAGCAATACAGGATCGACGGGGCTGATCCATAATTTAAATATTGGTAATAAAACATCCCTTAAAACAATTTATAGTTTCAACGGAACAAATTATAGAGAGGAAGATAATTACTATAATAAAATCAATGGCCCATTAATTGTAACTCGGAATAACCAATTTCAAGAAGGAAATGCTATTTTATCAATTGTTGCTACTCATAAAATAAATAAAAAAAATCTTATCAAAGTTGGGTTCAATACAAATGGGAGAAACTTTTTTTTAAATCAAAGAGAAGCAGTAAGCAATATACTTAAAGACAAAGTGAAGGAAGAAGGAGACACTAGATTGAGTCAATATTTTTTACAATGGAAACTAGATCCTTCTAATAAAATTAGATTCCTAATGGGATTGCATGGTCAATATTTTGCACTGAATCGCAGTGCTGCACTAGAACCAAGAATGGGTATCCGTATTCAAACAGGAAGAACACAATTTTTTTCTGCCGGTTACGGCTTGCATTCACAAACACAACCATTGGGTAATTATTTTGCAAGAATAAGAGTGGGTCTCGATTCCATCCAACCCAATAGAAATTTAGATTTTAGCAAAGCGCAGCATTATGTAGTTGGATATAATATTCAATTTAAACAGAACTGGAATTTTAAAATAGAAGCTTATTATCAATCATTGTATGCTATTCCAGTTTCAGCATCCACAAAAACTAGCTTTAGTTTAATCAATCAAGAGGATAACTATGTCATTGCTGCATTAAATAACAAAGGCAGGGGTAAAAATTACGGGGTTGAAATGACCCTCGAACGATTTTGGAATGATCAATTTTATTTTTTAAGTACCTTAAGCTTGTATCAATCTAAATACCAAGCCTCCGATTTGATTTGGAGAAATACCAGATTCAATTCAAATAGTATTTTATCTGTTACAATGGGGAAAGAATGGAACCTACATACAAAAAAGACATCCACCATCGCATTGGATTTAAAAATTACAAATCATGGAGGTGTTCGCGTAACACCTATCAATCTCCAACAATCAATATTAAAGAAAACAACGGTGCTTGATAATACGCGTATTTATGAAGAAAGGCTTCCCAATATTTTTAGAATTGACTTACAAACCCAATGGAAAACACAGTACAAAAATAGGACAGGTAGTTTTATCGCAGGGGTGCAAAACCTTACCAATCGAAAAAACCCTGTTAGGCAATACTATGATTCAGGAATTGGCGGCATTCAATACAATTACCTACTTGCTTTGATTCCCGTAGTGGGCTACAAGATTGATTTTTAACCCATAACGTCTATATAATAAGGGTCTTATTATTTGAAAATTAATGTAAATTACAGCACACTCATAATACCATTCTATGAAAAATCTAACGCGTTTTGCTTTTCTACTTTTAGCTTCTTTTGCTATACATTTTAGCCATGCTCAAACCAGTGATACTACTTTAAAAGGAATGAACTGGAGAAATATTGGCCCAAACAGAGGAGGAAGGTCCTTGGGCGTTGCAGGAAGTAGTAAAAATAAATTAGAATATTATTTTGGTGCAGTGGGCGGAGGTTTATGGAAAACCACAGACGGAGGATTGAACTGGAAACCAGTCACTGATGGACAAATAACGAGTTCTAGTGTAGGCGCAGTGGCTGTGGCTGAATCCAATCCAGACATTGTTTATATAGGCACGGGTGAAACCGCTTTTAGAGGCAATATTATGCAAGGGGATGGCGTGTATAAATCCACCGATGCAGGAAAGACTTGGAAAAATATTGGATTAAAAAATACACAATCAATTTCAAGAGTAAGAATTCATCCAACCAATCCTGATATCGTTTATGTATCGGCCTTGGGTCATGCTTTTGGTCCGAATGAAGAGCGTGGTGTTTTTAAAACGACCGATGGTGGTAAAACTTGGAATAAAGTTTTATACGTGAATGACAAAGCAGGCGCAGAAGATTTAGTGATTGATCCACAAAATCCAGAAATTATTTATGCAAGTATTTGGGAAGTGTATAGAACACCCTATAAAATGTGGGCCGATACTGGCACATCTGCTTTGTATAAATCGGTAGACGGTGGTGCCAACTGGAAAGTTATTTCTAAAAACCCTGGTATGCCAGCAGTGGTTGGTAAAGTAGGCGTAGCAGTCTCTCCGGCAGATGGGAATCGTGTTTGGGCCATTGTAGAATCACCAGAAGGTGGATTATACCGTTCGGATGATGGCGGTGCGAATTGGAAATTAGTGAACAATGAAAGAAAATTACGTCAACGTGCATTTTATTATTCTCGCATAGTGGCCGATCCAAAAGATAAAAACACAGTGTATGGCTTGAATGTAAATTTTTATAAGTCAACCGATGGTGGGGTCACTTTTAAAACAGAAATAAAAGTACCACACGGAGATAACCATGATTTATGGATTGATGCGAATGATCCAACGCGTTTAGCCACTGCCAATGATGGAGGTGGAGCAGTTTCAGTAAATGGAGGTTTAACTTGGACCGATGAAGATTTTCCTACTGCTCAATTATATCATATCACAGTCACAAAAGATTTCCCTTATCAAGTAGCAGGCGCACAACAAGATAATAGCACGATAGCATTACCGAGTGAAGATTACAGACATAGAGCAGCAAGAGGCAATTCTACCAAACCAGGAATAGGCTTTGCCTATGAAGTTGGCGGAGGAGAGAGTGGATATATTACACAGGATCCAAAAAATCCTGATATCTTTTATGCAGGAAGTCAAGGCGCTTTATTAACGCGTATCAATAGAATGACCGGTCAAGTAAGAGATGTGCAAGTGTATCCAAGATTCTTTTCTGGAGAAGAAGCAAAGACCTTACCAGAAAGATGGCAATGGACTTATCCTATTGTTTTTTCACCTGTAGACCCTAATGTTTTATTTACTTGTTCTCAGCATGTTTGGAAAACAACGAACGAAGGACAGAGCTGGGAAAAAATTAGTCCAGACTTGACCTATAATGATTCTACTACCTTAGGAGTTAGTGGTGGTGTGATTACAAGAGATATGAATGGCCCAGAAATTTATGGGACAGTGTTTGCATTAGCACCTTCTTATCAGGATGTGAATATTATTTGGGCAGGATCGGATGATGGACTTATTCATATCACTAAAGATGGCGGTAAAAATTGGGAGAATATTACACCAAAAGATATGCCTAAGAATACGCGTGTAAGTATTATTGAAGCATCTCATTTTAATGCAGGCACAGCTTATATTGCAGCCAAGCGTTATCAAATGGATGATCGTACCCCTTATATTTGGAAGACCAATGATTTTGGAAAAACATGGACTAAAATAATTTCTGGTATTCGTGCGGATGATTATGTGCATGCAGTAAGAGAAGACATTACCCGTGCAGGTTTATTGTATGCAGGTACTGAGCATGGTGTTTGGATTTCTTATAACGACGGTGCAAGCTGGTCGTCTTTAAGTTTAAATTTACCAGATGTGCAAGTGTCTGATGTACAAGTAACAGAAAAAGACTTAGTCATTGGAACACATGGTAGGTCTATCTATATATTAGATGACATCTCTCCAGTGAGAACAAAGGATGCAGGCATTCAAGCAGGCTTACATTTATTCAAACCTTATTATGCTGTGAGAACAGTTCAAAAAGCGGTGTTCCATTATTATTTAGATGCGACTAAGAAAGATCTAAAAATTGAAATACTAGACGCCAACGGAAAACTAGTGAATACATTTATTGGCGAGTTGCCAAAAGCGAAAAAAGAAAATGGAGAAGCAGATGAGGATGAAGATGCTCGTAAGCCAAAACCACCCACTATTAAAACGGGTTTAAATGTATTTGAATGGGATTTAAAATATCCTTCTGCTAGTTATTTTAAAGGGATGATTTTATGGAGTGCACCAGTTTATACAGGACCCAATGCAGTGCCAGGAAATTATCAAGTAAGAATTACTTCGGGATCTCAAGTGGCTACAGAAAATTTTGAAATTAAAATGGATCCAAGGGTAAAGGATGTAACCATTGCTGACATGCAAGAAAAATTTAATTTATCTATTCAAATTAGAGACCAAGTAACGGTGGCCAATGACGCGGTCATCAAAATAAGAGCTATTAAGGAAAAATTAAATGAAGAAGCGAAAGCCAATAAAAAAGGGCTTCCCAAAGCTTCGGTTGCCTTGATTGCTGCGCTTTCACAAGTAGAAGAAAATTTATATCAGGTGCGCAACCAAAGCTCACAAGACCCTTTAAATTTTCCTATTAAATTAAATAATAAGCTAGCTTCTTTAATGCGCGTGGTAGAGTCGGGTGATTATAAGCCTACTGCTGGTGCTTATAAGGTATTCGATGAGCTGAAAGCTGAATTGGCTATAGAGATCAATCAATTAAACAAGTTATTAGCACAAGCTAAAATGTAAATCAAAAAGGCTTAAATACGAATCGTATTAAAAACGAGGTCTTCTAGATAATTTATGATTTCTGATTCATTTTTAGATTTTGAAAAATCAGTAAGAGATGGCAAATGATTCATGAAGAAGTTCTGTAAGTGTGCCATTTCAATGATGGTAGAAGACAAAGAATGTGGGTATTTATATTTAGGGTTACATTCTAAAATAATTTCCCCCACGGTATTGCACAAGTCCTTATAGGGTTTAAAATATTCTTGCTTATTGTCTTGATTTACTTGTTTCGTTAAGAAAGCTTTTGAGCCTTCTGAAATAAGAATTTGGTGTAAGATAGACTCATCCACATGTCCTGTCATTAGATCATCTTCCACGGTGGTGGCCAAAATTGTAATTACTTTTTTTAGCTTGGATATCGGATTCGTTAAATTTTTAGTTTGATAACCAATCTGGAAATCTAACCACCTCCAATACCATGATATGATGTAAACTAAAAGTTTATGTTTGTTTTCAAAATACCTATACACGCCAGCTTCAGTGGTGCCAATCGATTCTGCTAATTTTTTAAACGTAAATGCTTCAAAACCAGTATCATGTATTAATTGAATACTATGTTTAATGATATTCTTGCCTAAATCAGTCCCTTCCGGATCCCTTAAATAAAGGGAAGGGTTCATATTAATTTGTAATGCTAGCTTCATAGGAGAGGGTTTACTACCAATTTTCAAAATTAGTTAAAATATTTACAATTATTTAAGATAGTAATACTATTATTTAAAATATTATTACTATTTTTGACCCATCAACTTAAAATTCAACCAAAATGAGTCTATTTAAACACATTAAAAACGATTTACCAGCAAGTATTGTGGTATTTTTTGTGGCCGTACCCTTATGTTTAGGTATTGCGCTTGCTTCTGGTGCTCCTTTATTTGCAGGCATTATCGCAGGGATCGTGGGTGGCATAGTTTGCGGAATGGCTAGTGGTTCTTCTTTAGGGGTGAGTGGTCCCGCAGCTGGTTTAGCTGTGATTGTATTAACCTCTATTGCGACTTTAGGCGGTTCCTACCAAGCATTTTTAACTGCGGTGGTGATTGCCGGTGTGATACAATTGGCTTTGGGATTTGCTAAGGCAGGGTTTATCGCCTACTTTTTTCCAAGTTCAGTCATCAAGGGGATGTTAACGGGCATA
Organism: Chitinophagales bacterium; assembly: GCA_964203125.1. Classification (GTDB taxonomy): domain Bacteria; phylum Bacteroidota; class Bacteroidia; order Chitinophagales; family Chitinophagaceae; genus Sediminibacterium. Next base: position 13,265 of record CAXNMZ010000039.1, read on the forward strand.
GGCTTGTTAATTATATTGAAACAAATACCACATGCACTGGGTTGGGATAAAGATGCTGTAGGCGATGATGCATTTTTACAAGCAGATGGTCAAAATACTTTTTCTGAAATAATGAGAGCCTTTGAATTTATTACACCAGGCGCTATATTAATCGCTGGGGTATCACTTGCAATATTAATTTTATGGGATACCGTACTTACTAAAAAGCATAAAATTTTTCAACTCCTTCAAGGGCCAATCGTAGTGGTGGTATTAGGTATATTTTTTAACCTTGCATTTACCAATGGGATTTTACCATTTAGTTTAAATGCAGAACAAATAGTATCGGTTCCAGTGCCAAATTCAATGGCCGATTTTATTGGACAATTTACATTTCCTGATTTTTCTGCCATTACCAATTTTGAAGTTTGGAAAATTGCCATTGTATTAGCTATTGTGGCTAGTTTGGAAACTTTATTAAGTGTAGAGGCTACAGATAAATTGGATCCAGATAAAAGAGTAACTCCTACCAATAGAGAATTAAAAGCGCAAGGCCTAGGAAATATCGTATCAGGTTTAATTGGAGGATT
>CAXNMZ010000040.1:0-13812 GCA_964203125.1 Chitinophagales bacterium
AAAGAGAGGATCGTTTAGTTCGCTTTTTACAAGATGCGCGTAAGGATGCTGGTGTTATTTTTATTGTTGGAGATATTTTTGATTTTTGGTTTGAATACAAAACAGTGGTGCCAAAAGGATTTGTTAGAATTTTAGGAACCCTTGCACAAATGGCGGACGAAGGGATTCAGTTGCATATTTTTACTGGGAACCATGATTTGTGGATGCAAGATTACTTATCAAAAGAATTGAATGCAAAATTATATTTTGAGCCACAACAATTTACCATCCAAAATAAACAGTTTTTGATTGGACATGGAGATGGATTAGGCCCTGGAGACAATGGCTACAAGCGTTTAAAAAAAATATTCACCAATCCTATTTGTCAATGGTTGTTTAGATGGTTGCATCCAGATGCAGGTATTCAATTAGCGAATTATTTTAGTCGAAAAAGCCGTGCAAAAACAGGCAATACAGACGAATTATTTTTAGGAGAAGATAAAGAATGGCTTATTCTATATACCAAAGAAAAAGCCAAAACAATGGCAGTTGATTATTTTATATTTGGTCATCGTCACTATGCGATTGATTTAAAGATCAATGAAAAAAGTCGGTATATTAATTTAGGTGATTGGATTCGTTTAAATACCTATGCTGTTTTTGACGGCAAAGATTTGCAATTGTTAACCTGGGAAGCAACCACATAACGCTATGAATATAGATCAAATGATATTGAGCAATGCTATACGAAGCTATTTGTTTGTAGCTGCTATCTTAATAGTTACACTGCTTATTAAGCGATTGGTGTCTCGTTTTTTTGCAAGCTTGATTTACACTTGGGTAGACAAGAAGAATCATTCAGATTTAAGAAAAAACCATGTACATCGCCTAATCGTTCCTATCGAACAGTTCTTATTATTTCTGGTGGCCATCATTGCTATCTATGAATTAAAGTTTCCTGAAGCATGGGATGTGAAGCTATTTAAGCTGAGTTTGCAGCAGTTTTTAGACTCAGGCATTAAATTCATGTTTGTTATTCTTTTGATAAGGGTGAGCCTAAGAACCCTAGAATTTATTGCTATTATTTTAGAGAATAAAGCAAGGTTAACCAAAGATTTATCTGACGATCAATTGGTTTTATTTTTCAGAGATTTCTTTAAAGTGATCATTTATATCATTGGTATTTTATTGGTATTGAGGTATGTGTTTAATGAAAGTATCGGTAATCTTGTTACGAGCTTAAGTATTGTGGGTGCTGCGATTGCTTTGTCTACCAGAGAAAGCCTCGAAAATATCATTGCCTCCTTTATCATCTTTTTTGATAAGCCCTTCACCGTTGGGGATCTGGTTAAAGTGAGTGGATTTACTGGTACAATCGAAAAAATTGGACTAAGAAGTACGCGTATTCGTACACAAGACAAAACCTATATTTCAGTTCCTAATAAGCAAATGGTAGATTCCATTGTCGATAATATATCACTTAGGTCTGAACGTAAAATTGAGATGGATTTACAGTTAAGTGTAACCACTTTTGCGCAAGCATTGACTGATTTTACCAATCATATGCGCACCATTTTAAAAGCCGAAGTTGAGCTGAATAGTTGCCAAGTTTTTATTGCTGAATCGGGTAAACAATACCATCTATTACATATAGAATGCTTAGTGAGCATGCAAATGGATATCGATGCATTTTTAATGTTGAGAGAACGTTTAAACCTTGCTGCCATTGAGTATGCAAATGCACACCAGATACAATTTTCGGAAAAAGGATAAAGTTAAAAGTATTTTTTAGATCACTCTGAGTAATTATAGACTTGCTTTCAAAGACTGTAAGAAATTTCTAATCTCTTTTAGATTATTCAATAAGGATAGGTCCTTGTTGGCTTTCTCTTTATTATTTTTTAAATAGGTTTTTGCCCCATCTATAGAATACTTCTTCTCTCTAAGTAAATAATAGATTTGTTTTAAAAATTCAATATCCTGTGCACGAAATAAACGATCCCCTTTTCTTGTTTTTCGAGGCTGTAGTTGTTTAAACTCTTTCTCCCAATAGCGAATCAAGGAAGTGTTTACGTTAAACCATCCGGCAACCTCTCCAATAGGGTAATATAATTTTTTAGCTAAAGTACTTGCATCAGGCACATGGATTTTACCAATTGCTTGATCCATATCTGCAAATGCCATTCTACCTCTTTTATGCAATACGTTTCTGTTGACATAATTCATCGGCGTTCTTGATACCGAAGGCAAGGCTGCATCTTCAGTTGCTACAAGACTAGATGTATTAGGCTCATTCAAATTTGAAACGGCTACTTGTGTTGTTAGTGATTCGTTTTGGTAAAAAGGCTTACGGTAATGAGGCAATGATTTTTTTTGCTTGATGCTTTTGGCTTGTTTAGGCGCAGCAATATGCACTGGAGTTGTAGCCTCCATACCAAATAAATCCAATTGCTGTAGCGGTTCTGCCATAAGTCAAAGGTAGGGGACTATTGAGCTCAACTAACCACTGCAAATGATTGGTGGATAAATTGTTAAGTATGTATTAATTTTGCCTATGCGCATTTTTATACAGCTCGATGATGTTTATGTTCCGAATCTCCCTATGTTGGAGCCCATACTATTAGATTTAATGGGGATGATTGCTTCCGAAGCAGCGCTTAGCATAGAGACCCAGCATAGGATCTATCTTGTTTCAGTATTGCCAAAACCTGAAGAAAAGATGGCTGTTGAATGGATACATCCTAAGGATACTGCAGCATTGATTGCAGATAGAAGCGCATCTGCATTGATTCATTTTGGTCCAGTGGCTATATGGGCAAAACAACTGCCTTCTTATTTTATTCCATTGACAATACCAGATCTAACTGGACGCTTAAGTTGGGTACAATCTTGGCTTGAAAAAAAACGTTTTTATCAAACAATGCAAAGGGCAAAAAAGGTCTTGGCATTAGACGAATGGCATGCACAAAACAGACAAGGAGTGGAAAGATTATATCTTGAAAAAGCAGCTTTGCCTAGTTTTGAATGGTCGCAATTGGCGCCTGTGAGAAGCGCATTGACTGATGGAAACCAATACCTGCTTGCATTTGTAGATGTCCAAGATATTCTACCTATTGTAAAAGCTTTTTCTGTGTTTAAAAAATGGCAGCTCAGTACCATGTCCCTCGTTTTTGTGATGGATACGGATGCGCAGAAAGACAAAGCTGCTAATCTATTGCTAGGATACAAATATAAAGATGCAGTGGAATTGGTAGCTGTATCCAAATTTAAATTAGAATGGATTGCTGCAGCCTACCTCACTATTTTTAGTGCAATGAATAGTCATCGCTTTCATTTTTTGACCTATTCTATGCGCTATCAAATTCCATTTTTAATGCATCATGATCAAGCAGCTGCCAATTTTATTGCTACCGAAATGGCCGAGGCTGGAGAATATTTTGATTTTAAACAACCCGATATTTTAGCGAATCATTTTAAACTGTATTATAAGGACGAAATGTATCGTGCAGCCAAGGGTATTGAAATACAAAAGGCCATTCAAACTGAAATAAGCCAATTTCAACAAAAAGCAACCATAGTGTGGCCAAGGGACTTGGCCTAGGCTGGTCTTATTCGCCAATATTATTGTATTTTTGTGGCATAATTTTAAGTTATGCACGAATCATCCATTCAGGTAAAAATTCAATTAGACGAACAAAAAATACCCCAATCCATCGACTGGTCAGCAACTGATAGCACTGCTCAAGAAGCGCAGGCTGCAAGGGCAATGATGTTGACTTTCTGGGATCCAACCGATAAAACGGCTTTACGCATTGATTTATGGACCAAGGATATGATGGTAGACGAGATGGCAGACTTCTTTTATCAAAATCTGATGGGAATGGGAGACGCATACTTAAGAGCTACACAAGACAAGGAACTTGCAGCATCCTTTAAAACTTTTGCAAAAACATTTTACAATCAATTTAGAGCAAGTCAAATAGAACAAGGTGCAAAATAATCTTGCATCAAAAATATAAATATTAATCTTATGAGTTTAGAAGTAGAAGTGATGTCTTTAATGAAAGACGCAATGAAAAATAAAGATGAAGCTTTGTTAAGAGGGCTACGTGCTATTAAAGCAGAAATCATTAAAGCAAAAACTGAACCAGGTGCCAACGGTGCTATTTCAGAAGATACTGAAATGAAATTATTACAAAAATTAGTGAAGCAACGTAAAGACTCATTGACCATTTTTCAAGAACAAAATAGAGCTGATCTAGCAGATAAAGAAGCCGAAGAAATTGCAGTGATAGAAAAATTTCTTCCAGTTCAAATGACTGAGGAAGCCGTGAAAGCCGCTGTAGAGGCTATTGTGAAGGAATTGGGTGCTGCAGGTCCTCAAGATTTAGGAAAGGTAATGGGTGTCGCATCTAAACAATTAGCAGGAAAGGCAGATGGTAAAATCATTGCTGCGATTGCTAAAAATGCATTGACGAACTAATGAACTGGTTAGATTTATTAGCAGGTACAATCCTGATTGTAGCCTTATTACAAGGATATCGAAACGGTTTGATCAAAGCCATTATTTCGTTTTGCTCTTTAATGATTGGCGTGGTGCTTGCTTTTCAATTTGCTGGATTTGTAGCTAGTCAATTAAAAATATATACTAAGATCACTTCTTATTGGCTTCCATTTATAGCCTTCTTAATTGTTTTACTAGGGGTCATGCTCCTGTTAAGATGGATGACTGGGCTTTTGCAACAAACTGCTGATTGGTTAATGCTAGGCTGGTTGAATAAACTACTAGGCATGGTGCTGTATATTTTAATTTATGGCACAATTTTAAGCGCATTCATCTATTTTATGACTTTACTAGGGATTGTCGAAAAACCCACCATGGAGGCGTCTATGAGTTATAGCTATTTAGCTAAATGGTGGCCCTATTTTATGGCTACATTGAGTGAATGGCTGCCTTTTATCAAACAAACATTGGTACAATTTTCCAATCAAATACAACAAAAGGCATAATATGCTGATTTAAGCTGAAATAAGTATCTTTATAGCAACGACTTAATCGTTAAAATTTTATGGAATACGAAATACACAAAGAGGGCAAATTTGAATATGTAGAAGTAGGAGAGGGTCAGCCACTGATGCTTTTGCATGGTTTATTTGGTGCATTGAGTAATTTCTCTGACCTCATAGAACATTTTAAACATACACATAAAGTCATTGTTCCTATTTTGCCTTTATATGACCTTGATCTTTTGCATACCACTGTAAAAGGATTGGCTAAACATGTACAACAATTCATTGACCATAAGGGCTATGATCAAATTCATTTATTAGGTAATTCTTTAGGTGGGCATGTGGGGTTGGTCTATATCTTAAGCCACCCAGAAAAAATTAAAACATTGACCTTAACAGGAAGTAGCGGTTTGTTTGAGAATGCCATGGGCGATTCTTATCCTAAAAGAGGAGATTACGAATACATAAGAGCAAAGACTGCTGAAACTTTTTATGATCCCGCTGTTGCCACTAAGGAATTAGTAGACGAGGTTTTTGAAATCACCAATAGTAGAATTAAAGTGATCAAAATTATTGCTTTAGCAAAAAGTGCCATTCGTAATAATTTAGGCGAAGAATTGGGCCAGATCAAAGTGCCTACACTTTTAATTTGGGGTAAAAATGATAAAGTTACGCCTCCATTTGTAGCAGAAGATTTTCATAAATTGATTCCCAATAGCGAACTAGCTTTCATTGATCAATGCGGACACGCACCAATGATGGAAGTGCCTAATGCATTCAATGAAATTTTAGAAAAATTCTTAAAAGCGCAAGCTTAATTACGCTTATGCTAGCTGCAACTATTACTGTACAAGGGTTTCCCCTACTTCATTTAGAAGATAAGGTGAGTTTTGCTTTGCAGTGTATGGAGGATTTTGATGTGCAAGAATTAGCGGTAGTGAAAGAGGATTATTTTTTAGGCATCGTTCAAAAAGCAGACTTATTAGATACGGACGAAGCTGCTACTTTAATGGTTGTATCTGATCAGTTTAAAAAAATTATGATTGCAGATACAGCACATTTTTTAAATGCGTTAGACTTATTTTCAAAACACCAGTTGAGTATTTTGCCTGTATTGAATGAACAGCTGGAATGCATTGGAATGATTCCTCAAAAAAGCTTAAACGACGCCTTGGCTAAATTTTTAGGGGTTGATTCGCCTGGTGCTATCATCGTATTATCTGTTGCACCATACCAATATTCACTAGCCGAAATGTCAAGATTGGTAGAATCCAATAATGCACAAATTTTACAACTGAACAGTTTTTTTGACGAAACAAATGGGTCCATGATCATTACGCTAAGAATCAATAAAGATGAAGCGCAGGCGATCATTGCTACTTTCCAGCGTTACGATTATCAACTAGTACAATATTTTGGTAAAACACCTTTGCACAATGATATCGAAGCGCATTACCATCATTTAATGAATTACTTAGATGTTTAAATCTACCAGCCCCAAATTCCTATTCCTTTTTTTTATTTTCATTGGTCAAATTGGTTATACGCAAGTTCATGCTCAAATTAAGATCAGCGCCATAGAAATTACAGGTAATAAAAAAACCAGAGATTATATTGTTAAAAGAGAATTGCCTTATCGAGTTGGGGATCTCTTGTCAAAAGACTCTTTAACTATACTCAATACCATTGCGCAACAGCAGTTATTTAATACGGCACTTTTTTTAGAGGCCAATGTAAACTCTGAAACAGTTGATAGCAGTTCTGTAAAAATTAAGATTGAATTAAAAGAACGTTGGTATCTCTTCCCATTACCTTATTTTAGATGGGTAGATCGAAATTTTAACCAATGGTGGACCGAACAAAAAAGAAGTTTAGAAAGGGTGAATTATGGCATCAATTTCAGACAAGCCAATGTGACTGGCAATAATGATAAGTTAACGATTGGCTACATTACAGGCTATACAAATCAAACGACACTTAGGTATCAATTGCCCTTTATTGACAAGCAATTAAAATATGGCATGGGCTTGGGTTGGGCACAGTTCAATCAAAAAGAAATCAACTATACAACAGTAGACAATAAGCAGGTGTTTTTAAGAACCGAGGATAATACACGTAAAGGATATCGAGCCAATGTGAATCTAACCTATCGTCCTAATTTATTTGAAAGACATGCATTGCAAGTTGGCATAGGCAATGAGTCCATTTCGGATTCAGCGTTTGCAATTGCGCCTAATTTTTTACCCAATCATAAAAAATCGTTTTCTTATATAGATCTTAATTGGTCTTATTCGAAAGTTCGATTCGATTACAATGCCTATCCTACCAAAGGAGCCAGCACTGAAATTGCTTTATCTCAAAGATTTTCCAAAGAAAGTAATTTATCTGCTTTTCAATTTAGACAGATTGTAGCGCACCCTATTACACCTGCCCGTTTTATCCTAGCGGAATCTTTGACAATAGGAAGAACGATGCAACAATCTAATTATTCTGATCGAAAATTGATGGGGTATGGATTAATGCAAATGAATGGTTTAGATTATTATGTGGTGGATGGCAACGCGGCCACCTTATTTAAAGCTGCAATCCATCAAAGAATCGGATCCTATACAATCACAAATCCTTTGACAAAAAAGTTCCTCCCATCTGTTAAATATACATTTTGGGTAAACGTATTTACTCAATTAGGGTATGTCTATAGTCAAGAAAAAAATAAAGCGAATCCATTGGCTAATAGTTTGTTAAGAACGGCTGGTATAGGCATAGATTTAATTAGTATCTATGATTTTGTGTTAAATGTTGATTATAGTATCAATCAATTGGGGGACAAAGGATTATATTTGCACGGCGGAATTAATTTTTAACTTTGTTTCATGAATGTAGCTATTTATAGTAGAGGTGTCGACTTGGATCAACAACAGTCTTTAAATGACTTGATTGCTGAATTACAAAAGCATGACTTCACCATTTATATTTATACTGGGTTAATCCAAAAATTTAATTTGGTGACTGGTGCAGATAAAAAATCACTTATTGTATTTGAGCATTCATCTGATTTGCATAATAATATTGATTGTTTAATTTCTTTAGGTGGTGATGGAACTGTTTTAGATGCTATAACTTTAGTGGGCGATACCCTGATTCCAATTTTGGGGATTAATTATGGACGTCTTGGTTTTTTAGCAACGATTTCTAAGGACGAACTAACGATCATGGTGGAGGCTTTAGTCAATCGATCTTATGTCATTGATAAAAGATCTTTAATACATATTGATAGCAACCTACCAATTTTTAAGGATGCACCATTTGCATTAAATGAATTTGCGATTCATAAACGTGATACTTCTCCAATGATCAAGATTCATACCTTTTTAAATGGAGAATTATTAAACTCCTATTGGGCAGATGGATTAATCATTGCTACACCTACTGGTTCAACCGGTTACAATATGAGTTGCAATGGCCCAATTTTATTTCCTGACTCATCTAATTTTGTCATTACACCAGTAGCACCACATAACTTAAACGTACGCTCTGTAGTGGTTCCAGACAGTTCGGTGATTTCATTTGAAGTTGAAGGACGAACAGAGGAATTGATTTGTGCATTAGATGCAAGAAAAGAAATTGTGCCTATTGGCATTCAAATTGCAGTCAAGAAAGAAGCGTTCTATGCGCATTTTATTAGATTGAATGAAAATAGTTATTTGTCTACCTTAAGAACTAAATTGACTTGGGGCTTAGATAAAAGAAATTAAGCATGCTAAAGCAATTTTATATTTTTTGTTTTTTGATTGGCATGACGCATTTGTCTCAAGCTCAACATTTGCAATTGATTGAAAACAGAGGAGAGATTGGGGTGTTTGCAGGGCAAGCAAGTTATAGAGGTGATATCGCTCCAGACATTTTAAAATTCAATAATAATTTTGGGGCGTTTTATAAGAAAAAATTTAATGATTATGCTGGCTTTAGATTGAATTACGAACAGATTCAATTAGGAGCGGACGATCTTACTTCTAAAAATGGTTACGCGACTAGTAGGGATTTTAATTTTTTACGACAATTCCACGATATCAGTTTGATGGGCGAATTTTATTTCACAAGATTTATACCTGGCAACAAAGCATATCGCTTTTCACCATATTTAGGAATAGGAGCTGGTTATATGATTGAATCAAGTGAAGGAGAAAGTAGAGTGTTGTCAATTCCAACAGAGAAAAAAGGGTATTCTAATTTCCCAATACAGTTAGGTTTTAAATTTAATTTAATACAGCGATTGAATATTTTTAGCGAACTAATGTATCGTTTTGTTAATTCGGATGAATTAGATTTTATCGCAGATGGTCAACTTTACTCTATACCAGCTAGTACCATTAAATACCAAGGAAGTCGATCCGGGAAGGATCAGTTTTTCTCTATAAAAGGCGGTATCTCTTATAATTTGATAAAAATTTATGGGGAAGAAAAATGGAAGCCGGGCAAAAAATCAAAATCAGCTAGCCGTAAAGAGAAGGAATCTAACGAAAAAAAGCCCGGATTCTTTAGTAGACTTAAATTTAAGGGTAAATAACCTGCTGATTTTCTTAATTTTACAACATGGACAAATTGGATTTACATAGGCTTCCCAAGCATATTGCAATCATCATGGATGGGAATGGTAGATGGGCCGAGGAACAGGGGCAGGATCGTTTATATGGCCATTATCATGGTGTCATCAGCGTTCGCAAAGTGGTGGAGGCGGCCACTGAAATAGGCATTCAGTACCTTACTTTATATGCATTTAGCACGGAAAACTGGGATCGACCACAGGCAGAAGTGTTGGGTTTGATGTCCCTTTTTGTGGATACAATCAGCAAAGAAGTACCTGATTTGCATAAAAATAATATCCGACTTCATTTCATAGGAAACCTAGATCTTTTACCAGATGAAGCACGCCAGGCCCTGGCTAGCGCAACCAATATAACTGCACAAAATACTGGTTTACAATTAGTTATTGCATTAAGTTATAGCAGTCGATGGGAAATCATCCAGGCTGCTAAGTCCCTTGGGGAGCAGGTTAAGGCAGGCAAATTGGATCCAATTCAGATAGATGAAGCCTCTTTTGTACAATCCTTGTCTACAAAAGACTTCCCAGATCCTGAGCTCATGATCAGAACCAGCGGAGAGCACCGAATTAGTAATTTTCTACTCTTTCAATTGGCTTATGCTGAGCTTTATTTTACCGAAACGCGTTGGCCAGCTTTTGGGAAAGAAGCTTTTATTGAAGCTATTATGGATTATCAGTCTAGGGAACGCCGATTTGGTAAAACAAGCGCTCAAATCAACCTAGATACATAAATTTTTAAATTGTTTTTTTGGCTTTTTAACAAAGACTTTGAAATATTACGAGTAATTTGCGCCTCTTATAAATTATACATATATAGCCCACTAGCAGATGCAGAAATTGACCCAGTTTACTATAGGAATTCTATCCTTACTTATCTTATCCACCTCGAGTTTTGCCCAAGACCAAAAAGGGCAGGATTCAGTTAGCCAGATCAATGTTAAGTTGCTGGGTATCTTAAATCAAAAAACACCTACTAAGTACAAAATTCGTGCTATTAAAGTGGTTGGTAACCAATTCTTTGACGAAAACTTATTATTATCCTTATCCACGCTAAACGAGGGGGATGAAGTGGCCTTGCCAGGGGGAGATAATTTTGCCAAAGCCATTCGAAAATTAATGGATCAAAATTATTTCAGTGACGTAAGTGTTTATTTAACCGATGTAAAAGAGTCTGAAATTGATGTAGAAATCAATGTGGTGGAAAGACCAAGATTGTCTCGTTTTAATTTTACAGGCATTAAAAAATCAGAGACAGAAGAACTTTCAGGAAAAACTGGATTAACACCTAATAGGGTCGTGACTGATAATATGCGCATTACTGCGATCGAAGGCATTAAAAAATTCTATGCAGAAAAAGGGTTTCAAGATGCGAGTGTTCGCATCAAAGAAACAAAAGATTCAATTCGTAAAAATCAATTGGTGCTTGATTTTATCGTAACCAAAGGACCAAAAGTAAGAATCAATAACATCAATTTTGGTGGTAATCTGATTGAAGAAACTAAATTAAAGAAAAGCTTAAAAGAGATCCACGAAAAATCTCGCTTAACCTTATTTCCGGTGAACGACAAGCCCGCCATTGTAAAAACCTCGCCCTATACTTTTGATCAATATTTAAAAGAACGTGGGTACTTAACTTTTTCAAAAACAAAAAAAATATTAAACCCATACGCGAGAATTGGTTTTTCTTCTTCAAAGTATGACATCAAAAAATACGACGAGAGTAAGGATAATTTATTGAACTATTATAATTCTTTAGGTTTCAGAGATGCAGTCATTGAAAAAGACACCATCTATCATAATGCTGTAGGACATTTAAATATTGATATGCAAATCAAAGAAGGACGTAAGTATTTCTTTGGTAATATTAGCTGGAGAGGCAATACAAAATATCCTGATTCACTTTTATCAAGTATATTGAATATTAAAAAAGGGGACATCTACAATAGAGAAATCTTTTTTAATAAATTAGGTAAAACACCTACGGCAGAAGGCGGAGACATTAGTGGTATTTATCAAGATGATGGTTATTTGTTCTTTAGCATCAACCCAATTGAGACTGCTGTATACAATGACACCATCGATTTTGAAGTAAGAATACAAGAAGGTCCTCAAGCAACTATTAAAACCATTCGTATTGCTGGAAATGAGAAGACGAAAGACTTTGTGGTGCGTCGAGAAATCAGAACGATACCAGGTGATAAATTTAGCCGTTCATTATTGATTCGTTCTCAACGTGAGATTTCACAATTAAATTATTTTGACCAAGAGAAAATCAAAATCGATCCGATTCCTAATCCAGAAGACGGAACAGTAGATATCAATTATGGCGTAGAAGAAAAATCAAGTGATCAATTAGAATTAAGTGCTGGATGGGGTGGTTTCATTGGATTGACTGGAACTTTGGGTGTGACCTTTAATAACTTTTCGTCAAAAAATATTTTCAATAAGAAGGCCTGGGATCCATTGCCAATGGGCGATGGTCAAAAATTAAGTATCCGTTTTCAGAGTAATGGCAAGGCTTTTAGATCTACCAATTTCTCTTTCACTGAACCTTGGTTTGGGGGCATCAAGCGCAATAGTTTAACAGTAAGTGTATACAATACAAAATTTGGACAAACCTTTGATCAATTGACAGGAATGTATGATCCAAACGCAGCTGATTCAAGGTATATTTCGACCACTGGTGCAACCGTTTCTTTTGGCCGTCAATTGACATGGCCGGATGACTTTTTCTCTTTAAGTATGGGATTAAACTACACGCGTTATACTTTAAAGAACTATGCGATTGACCCTTTCAACCTTCCTAATTTTGACAATGGTATTGTTAATAATTTAAACTTTAGAATTGCCTTACAAAGAACTTCGGTAGACCAACCATTGTTTCCAAGAACAGGTTCTACTTTCTTATTGAGTGGTCAATTGACGCCTCCATATTCTTTGTTTGATCCTAATTACGCTTTCAAGCAAAATCCATACGAATTATTGGAGTACCATAAATGGCGTTTTAATGGAGAATGGTTTGTGCCATTAGGCAAACCAGCTGGGGAAGATCGGAACAAACAATTCGTATTGAAGTTTGCTGCAAAATATGGCTTCGTAGGAAGGTACAATTCTGATTTATCCATTTCACCATTTGAACGTTTTCAGGTGGGTGATGCAGGTTTAAGTAACCAGTTTGCACTATTAGGTTTCGATATCATTGCACAAAGAGGTTATCCTGTTTATGAATCCTCTAATCCAAAAATCAATCCTGATCAACAATCTTCAAGACAGAAGTTCACCATTTTTAATAAGTATGCTGTTGAAATTAGATACCCATTAAGTTTAGCAGCAAGTAGTACCATTTATGCATTGGGCTTTTTTGAAGCAGCCAATGGTTGGTACAGCATGAAAGATTATAATCCATTTAAACTGAGAAGATCAGTTGGTGTGGGAATGCGTTTTTTCTTACCAATGTTTGGTTTACTTGGATTTGATTATGGTATTGGTCTAGATCGTTTAGATGGAACCAATTCATTGAAGGATGCAGCTAGATTTACCTTTATGTTAGGATTTGAACCTGAATAATATCAATCCATTACCACAAATAAATACCTATATTATGAAATATAACAAATTGTTTTTTTTGGGTGTTGTACTCCTTGGTTTAGCTTTTACTGCTCAAGCACAATCTAAATATGCAGTCATCAATACCAAGTATATTTTAGACAGAATTCCTGAATACAAGGAAGCAGATAAGAAATTAAAAGCCTTGGGAGATCAGTGGCAACAAGAAATTGATGAGCAACAAATGATCTTGGACAAAATGTACAAGAACTATGAAGCGGAGCAGTTTATGCTGTCCGAAGATTTGAGAAAAAAGCGTGAGGATGAGTTGTTTATGAAAGAAAAAGCTTTGCGTGATCTGCAAAAAAAGCGATTCGGCTATGAGGGTGATTTGTTCAAGGAACGTCAAAAATTAGTGAAGCCTATACAAGATAGGGTCTATAATGCCGCTCAAAAAATGGCTACCGCCCGTTCGTATGACTTCATTTTAGATAAAAGTGAAGGAATTACCATTATATTTGCAGACCCTAAGTTGGATAAAAGCGACGATATTTTAAAAGAATTAGGGGTTATCAATAATTAAACAAACAAACAAAAATAGACATGAAGAAAGTTTTATTTGCAGCCATCTTGTTAGTGGCATGTGCTTTCGGTAACAGTGCGAATGCACAAAC
>CAXNMZ010000041.1:0-13539 GCA_964203125.1 Chitinophagales bacterium
GTAAGAAATAACCAAAATCAAGGACTATCTAGCCAGCTTTCAAGTTCAAATAGCCGAATTCCTCCTTCTAGGTATTATCTACTCAATCTATAAATGGTCAAAGCTGCTCTTTTGATCAAAAATGGGAGTTGATTTAGGTGGATGGTTTCACCCGGCGCGTGAGCGCCGCGTCCCGAAGCGCCCAATCCATCAATACAATCCACATAAGCCGCTACATAGGAAATATCCCCTGCTCCGCGGGATCCTGGGTCTCCCGCCACTGTGGCACCAACCCCCATATCCATTGATATTGAATTGATTACGCTTAAAACTTGGTTATTGCCTTCGGTCGGCGCCATACTTGGAATCCCGTCCACAAAACTGATTTTAGCACTGGTTTGGGCTAGGTTTTGGGCTACAATTTCCTTCATTTTGACCCTGGCGCGGTCTTTTTGGTCTTCGGTCAAGAACCTTAGGTCCCCTGTCACCGTCACTGCCGGAGAAATAATATTGGTTTTGGCAATGGCCGCGCCTTTTGAAGTGGCTTCATTATATGTGATATCCGATCCGCCAATGATAATACCCGGATTAAATGTCAAGTATTTCTCGGTGCTTAGGGTTTCTCTAAACTGATTCAAGATTCTTGCGGCTTCATAAATGGCGCCATAACCCGCACTTGGTGTGAATACCCCCGAACTATGTCCAGTTTTTCCAGTCACTTCTAATCTCCATCCGCTCGCGCCCCTTCTTCCCGTTGCCACTGAGTTCAATCCATTCGCACCTTCAAAAGCCAATGCGATATCTGCCTGCTTTGTTCGATTGATAAAATCGCCTCTTGTCACTTCCCTTGGATATCCCGCATGCTCCTCGTCCCCTGTAAAATAAGCAGTGATATCTGTGTTTTTTAATAAGCCCGCTTGCTCCAATGCTTGCAAAGCCATGATCACCACTACGTCTCCACCTTTCATATCGTTCACCCCTTGGCCTGTTGCGGTAGAATCGTTCAACATCGTAAATGGATTGGCTGGCATGTCTGGTTCAAAGACGGTATCTAAATGTCCGATGAGGAAAAGGCGTTTGGATTTTTTGGAAGAGGATGTGGCGGCGGCGCCTGCGCGACGACTCGCCACTAAATGCCCCGCACGTTTAATAGAGTCAGGCATTGCAACCCACTCCGTGGCAAATCCTGCTTTTTCAAATTCCTTCGCAAACAAAGCGCCTACTTTTTTTACACCATCGATATTCAAAGTTCCACTATTAATATTCACCGACTCCTTAAGCATCTCAATGGCCTGCGGCATATGCGCATCAATCCAAGCCATCACTTGCTTTTCCTCTTTAGTCAAGCCTTTGGATACTGCAGCTGCAGGCGTTTTAACTTGCTGCGCAATACTTGTCATGGCAACGAGGATGGATAAAAAAAATAGGACAGATTTTTTCATAGAATTTATTTTTAGAGGTAAAACATTACCTCACACAATTTAAAAAAATAAATGCATAGAGTTTGTTCTATATTAAAACTATAATTTGTTTTATTATAAAACGTTAAGTAGTTTTAACTATGGAAAGGTTATCAAAACAAGAGTTAGGCAAGAGATTAGTGCAAATAAGGAAGTCTAAAGGCTATTCACAAGAAGCGCTTGCAAAAGTACTGGATATGTCAAGACCCTCTTTAGCACAGATTGAACTAGGTAATAGAAATATTGACATTTTTGAAATACATAAAATGGCATCCGTCTTAGGATTTTCAATTGACGAGCTAATCAATACAAATGAATCCATATTTTCTGAGCCCGAGATGACTTATGCCACGGTAAAGAAAACTGATACGATTAGAAACAATATCCCAGTATTTAATCAGGTTAAATTCATTAATACATTTTTATATCTAATTGAGAAAACAGCAGGTTTGCCAAACATTTGTGAAAAGGGGCTTTTTGGAAGATTGTACTTGGCTGATTATAATTACTATGAAATATATGAATCACATATGTCTTCATCTAAATACATCAAGAGGTCAAACTTTCCGTTACCTGAAGGAATTGAAACAATAATTCAACAGCTTATTTTAAATGAATATGTAGTCAGGGTAAAGATAAAGCATGGCAAAAAAATAGCCAATAGAATTATTCCATTAGTTCAATCAGATTTGACTGAATTAAAAGCAAGTGAAAAAGAGGTGATTGATCAAGTCTTAATTCAAACTTCTAATTGGTCACTTTCAAATTTAGAGTTGTATATACAGGATGACATGCCAATCAAAATTTCTAAAGAAAATGAAATAATTGATTATGAATTTGCACTATATAGAGAAGCGCCATATTCTATTAGAAATTATGAATCAGATAAGAAATGAACTTTACCTACTTATCTGAATTTGAAAAAGATTTAAAAAGGTTACTGAAAAGATATATCTCTTTAAATGAAGATTTGATCAAAATAAAGTTGATTCTAGAAGTATATCCAAATGCAAGGCCTCCATTTAGTTTTTTAATATACAATAAATCAAATACAGTAAGTATCATCAAAATTAAAAAGATTGCTTGTCTCTCTCTTCGAGGAAAAGGAGTAAATACTGGTCTTAGAATGATTTATAATTTAAACCAAGAATCAAATACGATAGAATTGATAGAACTATATCACAAGAACGAAAAAGCTATTGAAGACCAAAAAAGATTCTTACACTTAATGAAATAACTCAACGGGTTAAAAAAATCAACCCATTGAGTTATTGCATATTGTTATTTTAATTCCCAATTGGAATATTCACTTTAAAACTAAAGTTGCGTCCCATATTGAATACACCCATGCGGCCGGTAGCATCGTTCATTGGACCATACTTTAAACGATTCAAATGATGTTGGTACGCCACATCGGTGATATTTTGTCCCACTAATGAAACACCAAACAATGTTTTATTACGATGTTGGATCTGAGTGCTATAACCAACATTCAATAATGTATAAGCAGGTGTTTGCGTTTCTGTATTATATCCAGTAAATGGATGGTTTTGCGCAAACATATTATCCAATTGAACATTGATAAAACTATTTCGGATGGCTTTAGATTTTTTGAATAATTCGATTCTAATTTCCGATAACCATCTTGCACTTGGAATTCCTGGTAAATTTTTAGAGCCGTCTAATGCTTCTTTAAATTGTCCGCGAATCAAGCTCACGGTATTTTCAACATGCAACCAATCTAATGGATGTGGATGAATATCGATATTGAATTCTGCGCCATACAAGTGCGCGTCTTTTTGTCTAAACGCAAAAGCGTATAGTTCTTCTCCTGCAGGATCATGCGCATAGTCCATGATGATAGAATCCCCTCCACCCACTGCAGTTAACTTTTGGTAAAAGATATAATCACTCACTGTATTGTAAAAAACATTTCCAGCAATACTCATATGCTCATTACTCCATTCAACAGCAGCATCAAATTGTAAACTCTTTTCAGAAATTAAAACTTCATTACCATACTCAAATCGGTTGGTGCCTTCGTGCGCGCCATAAGATGCTAACTCCGCCATATTCGGTGCGCGGAACCCACGTGCGATATTAAACTTTAAAGTCACTTTATCACTTAGATCATGCGCCACACCAATCGCTCCCGAAATATTATTGAATTGTTGATTACTTTCTTTTGGATCGTACAATGCAATACAGGCCATCCCCGGAGGACATACAAATTGTGCCGGGTTGATATAGTTCATGTACTTTTGATCATAGCGCAATCCTCCACTCCAACTTGTTTTATCTGTTCGTTTTTGTGTGTAGTAAAATGCACCGATATCAAAACTGGTATAGTCTGGCACTAAAGCTTCCTCGCCTCTGTTGGTATTGGTTTGTCGCATACCATTCACACCAAATGTATTCTTCCAATTATTTTTTTCTGCTTGTAAATATTGTACCGAATAGTTGAGTGTTTTTAAATCAAAAAACAATTCCTTTTCATCTAAGTCTAATACATTACCAAATTCCATCCTTTGGTTTCTTTGTAATCCAACGGTAGCTTTCAATCGGTCATTGCCAATTTTAATATTATTATCTAATGTGTATTTGGTGTGTTCTATTTTTTGCATCGGCACGCGAGGTGTAAATCTTTTTTCCTCGGCAGCATCTACAACTACTTCTTCTGCGATACCGCCCACATCTTTCAACATAATAAATTGGCCGTCTTCTGCGCGATCACCTTCAACAATACCTAGGTGTTGGTAAAAGTTACTAAATGACAATTGTGAATAGCCCCAGTTTTTTTCAATACCAATATAGCCACCACCATTACGTTCTAAAAATCTGGAGTTAAAAACATTACCGTCATATTTGTTTTTATAATCGCCCGCATTTTTTGCACTATAATTAATACCCCATATAAACCCCTTATTGTTACCTGCAAGGTCAAAGTGGCTACCCATCATTCTATTATTAGATTGGTAATTAGAAAATACATTTCCTTTCATCACCCCTTCACTCACTGGTACATTAGAAATGATATTAATCACGCCCGCTAAGGCGTCCGACCCATATATCAATGATGCAGGCACTTTCAAGACTTCTGTTCTGCTCACATTGTATTCGTCAATTTCAATACCATGTTCATCGCCCCATTGCTGTCCCTCTTGTCTGATTCCGTCGTTCATCACCACCACACGATTGTAACCCAATCCACGAATAACCGGTTTTGAAATCGCTGGACCTGTTGAAATTTGTGACACACCCGGTACTTTGGACAGGGCGTCAATTAAATTACTAGACACGCCACGGAATAATTCTTCTTTTTTTATAATGGTCACTGGTGTTGGTGTGCGTCTTGTGGAAGTCGCTCTTAAAAAACTAGTGACAATGACATTACCTCCTTCTAATACCGAACTATTTAAATAAAAATTTTGCTCTAAGTTATTTTGCAGCTTGATATTTTCTACATCTGTTGCATAGCCCATATAGCTAATCTCCAACACATGTGATCCTTGTTCTATATTGATAGTAAAGATGCCCTCTTTATTTGCAAGGGTACCTTTTTTAATTTCTGGAAGATACACACTTGCACCGGCTAAAGTTTTACCTGTGGCTTTATCAAAAACTTTTCCTGTTAAAGTAAATTGTTGCGCTATCAAATCGTTCGTGAAACCGAATCCCATACCCATTAAGAGCAGGGCTAATACATATTTTTTCATGTCAAACAAAGTTACACCATAACTGCTTGTAATCAAAACGCCACCCTAGTGAGGGTGGCGTTTAAAATGTTAAATTTTTAAAATAACTTTTTGACTTATTTTGAAGACTTAAGCATATAACCTAGCGATATACTGAATAAATTATTTCTCCATGTTTCTGGACCAGGCTTAAGGTCTTTTAATCCCACTAAACTATTGCCACTAAAAAATAAACCAGACTTAGTTTGATACCCCACTAAAAAGTTAAGGCCAAAGTCTGATCTAAAAAAATCATTGCCTTTACCAAATTCAAAAGCATAGTTTTCATCTGGATCATCTTCTGCATCTAATTTTCCAGATAGGTTATAACCAAGATTCAAACCAGTGCCTAAAAATAAACCGCTCTTTGTGTTCAAGACTAAGTTCAAGGGGATATCAGCCGCAGTAAATTTAAAATTATCAGCATGTCCTTCGTGCGCTACAGCAACCCCTTTTGTTCCAATTGTTAATCCTGTTTGGAAAGATAGATTGCCTTTTAATTTTACGTTAAGTACTGCACCAAGATTTAATCCTGCTAATGCCTTACCATCTTCGGTAATTTCAGCGTCACTGGATTTTACTGTCGCGGAATTATAGCCCGCTTTTAATCCAAAATTTACCTGTGCAATCGCTGCGTTGGTTACAAGTACAGCCATTAAAATTGTAAGAATTTTTTTCATAATTAAATTGTTTTTGAAAAATTTGATTGTTTGGTTTTATTTAATAATTGTTGGAAGACTAATTTGTATATCACTATGTCCCACATTTGGTCCATCATTGGGTCCTTTCAATGCTGTTTTATGCATTAATTTTAAAAGGATGGATCCGGTGCCTGCTGTCGAAAACTGCCAATTGCTCTGAAATCCAATTGGATATCCATTCTTGTCTTTATCCGTTTTTTGAATAACTACCGTGATGCCTGTTGGTATAAAATAAAATTCATGAGATGCACCTTGTGCTTGTATCGTTGAACTCACCTCTTTTGCTATACCATTGGTGATATTATACAACTTTACAGCAACTGTATATTGCTTATTGGCTTGTGCAGTAATGGTATCTATTCTTGAAGGTGGATTGCCGCCATCTCCATCTGCATCTTCTGCTATATAGCTTTTTGAAGACCCACCCGACTCAGAAAAAACCAACTCTATTCTGTTAATAGACTCGTGTTCATTTTCATCATTGGGCTTATCTACATTCTTTGAACAACCTACTAGGCCGAAAACAAAAAGGATTCCTAATAAAATTTTTGTTACTTGTTTCATATTTTAATATTACATCTTAAGTTAATGGAGCGTCCTGGTTCGTCATTGAAATACCTAAATCGATTCATATAATCACGATACCTTTCATTGAATAAATTAATTACAGATAATCCTAGGTTAATTTTTTGCTTACCAAATAAAACGTTTGTGTTAAAATCTAGATTGACTAAATTATAGGCAGCGGGTGGTGGAAGATAATCAGGTATATTTTTAGGTATCCTTGTCTGTTGCATCATATGTAATAAACGCAACTCAATAGATGCCTCTTTAAAGACTGCTGTGTTAAATGCATACGTGAAATCCCCCTCCACTCTATTAGAAGGCATCTGTATCAACCAGTCATTGGTCTTACGATCTGTTGCCCATAATAAAGCAGTCTTAGCACCTGTAGAAAAATGTGCATTCAAGTTTTTTTGCACGCTAAAATCTATCCCTCTTAAAATGGCGTTCGTTTGAATAAACTTAAAAGTTGGATAAGCGCCCCTTAAGGTTAAGGTTGCAGGAGTAGATGGATTCATATTAATAAAATCATTGATGATATTATTATACAAAGTCAAATCTACTTGCCAACTTGAATCCAAATGGTATTTAAATTGGGTTGAAAAATTAAGTGCTTTTTCACTTTTTAAATTAGGATCGCCAATTTCAAAACTAGCTGTGCCATGATGCAAGCCGTTTACATACAATTCATTCACCTGTGGTGCACGCCATGCAAAAGCACTATTGATTAACCACCTTAAATTAGGCGTAATTTTATAAGTTGCGCCAAGGGTACCCGAAGTATTACCAAAAGTTCTTTTAGTAGCACTAATAGCATCATTGGTATTTCTGAATGTAGTTTGTGCTCTATAATCGTATCTTACACCGCCATCTAACATCCAATTTTCTAGATTAAGAGATTGTGTTGCATAGAAAGCAATATTTGTTGTTCTAAAATTTGGAATAAAAAACCTGCTTCCAGTCCACACATTCTCTTGTAGCATGGCATTGGCACCAGCACTAAACTGGCCTTTTTTGGTATTTGAAGATTCGTAATTCAGATCGACCAAAGTTGTTCCTATATTTAAATCAAGTTCAGGTCGAGGACTTAACAAAGCCCTGTCATACTCTTTTCTTGAATTGGTTTGATAAGAAACAATCAGATTCAATTTTTGATCATTTGGCAGCCAATATTGTGACTTTGATTTTACAGTAGTATGTTGTACCGATTGTCTTGGTCTTACAATGTCATAACTAAATTGATCTATATTTTGAGTAGGTCTTTTACTTTGTATTGCATTTTGAAGGTCTGTTAAATTACCCACGTGTGCTCCAATGAAAATACCTAAACTAGTCTGAAAGCTACTAAAGAACAACTCTGTATTGAATCTATTTTTTCTATATCCTGCTGTTGCTGAATAATTAAATTCTTCTAAGCCGGTATTATATAACCAATATTCTGGCGTTCTAGCATTGCCTCCTTTTTTATAAGTAGCTTGAATACGATAACTAAACTCAGGTAAGTTGATTGGACTTGCTTCATACATACCATTGAAAACATATTGTCGATTATTCGAAAAATAGGTTGAATTGAATTCAGCATTTTTCCCAGCTTGTTTTGGCAAGGCCTTTGGTTCAATTAAAACAGCGCCTGCAATGGCATCGCTTCCGTACCTCAATGCACCTGCACCTTTTAAAACAGTGAATTTATCTGCAATAAATGGATCTATTTCTGGTGCATGATCGGTACCCCATTGTTGGCTCTCTAATCTTACGCCATTATTCACCAACAGAATTCTTTGACTATGTAATCCGTGTATCACTGGTTTAAAAATGGTACTACCTGTTTGTAAAACAGCAACACCATTCACTTGTTTTAGTACTTCACCTAAAGATTGGCCTCTTGATGCTTGGATGGCTTTTGCACTTAACTCTTCTTTAATGGTATTCACCATCACATCTCTTTTTGCACTTACACTTACTGTTTCTAGT
The DNA here is from genome assembly GCA_964203125.1 of Chitinophagales bacterium. Taxonomy (GTDB): domain Bacteria; phylum Bacteroidota; class Bacteroidia; order Chitinophagales; family Chitinophagaceae; genus Sediminibacterium. The sequence goes on from CAXNMZ010000041.1 coordinate 8,410, forward strand.
TGGTTAAAAGAATGCGGTAGCCTAAAATTTTTAATTAAATTTCTTTGGACCGTCGTTTTTAAAACGATGCTATCGCAGCTTATATGATTCACTACGATCGTATAATTACCTGCACACAATTCATAAAAATGATAATGGCCCTCTATATCTGTAATAAATTTTAAACCAAGCTCTTTAATTTCAACCACCGCTTTTTCTAATGGCGCATTATTGGACGCGTCAACCACCACTCCAGACAAAACTAATTTACAGTTTTGTCCTTGTGCATGGACTGTCAAATGAATTGACATGAATAAAATGGTCATGAATAAAAAAGACCATCTGCTTTTTAGTGCATTCAAAATAATACAATTATAAAATAATCAGTAAAACGGCAATGAGGCCAGTTAAGTTTTGTAACAACTTAAGATCAATAAAAAATTAACAAGCAGGGGGACCTCGAGAGTCAGAGACAATCGCATGTTGCGCAATAGGTGCTGCAACAAAATTTATGTTACGCGCTTTTGCAACAATAGGTGTTGCAATTTCAATACTAAAATCATAGTCCACAAAAGGTGTGGTGGCTACTTGAAAATCAAATGTACAATGCAGTTCTGTTTTTTCAATTTGCTCAATAGGCAAATCCTTATGCACCGAACAGCTATTTGGATCAATATGTTTTGCAACTAAATCGTGAATCGATTTTTGTGGCGTGATGCTAAATGCAAATACCACTAGCATTGCTAGCGCAAGAAATTGCTTAAAGGTTTTGTTTTGTAGCATACTATAAAGGTAACCTATTTTTAATAAATCGGATTGCCGACAGGATGCGCTGGTGCAAATTGCAAGCCCAATAATTTTGCCATCGTAGTAGCCAATTGTTTTTGATACAATTGTTGACTAGCAGTTTGTTCACCCATCTTGGATTGCATCGCTGCTGCTATTTTACTAAGGTTTGAATTCTTATCCGGACCCATTAAACCAAACCAAATACTAGATGCACCTTTGACATCCGCACCATGGTCTGTCCAAGCTTCACCAAAACCTCTGCCATGGTCTGTGGTAATTAATAAATAGGTATTGTCTTTATAACCTGGTGTACTTTGAATCCATTGCCAAAGATCAGCCACCCAAGTATCCACTTGATGGGCCGCATCTAAGTAAGCCGAATAATTACCTTCATGCGCCCACTCATCCGTCTCACCATAACTAATGTACATCACTTTGGGACGCTTGGTTGATAAATAATATTTTGCTTGCTGATGTGTAAATACATCTAAACACTCCACTTCTTTAAAAGGTTTATAACTATTTTGAAGCATCTCTTCCAACATCTTTGTTTGTGGATCTTTCAGGATGCTTGATACATTTTCAAAACCATTGATCACCGGAAACCCAGACGCAGCTTCGTTTAAAATACGATTGTACGCATCCCATGCACCAAATGCAATGACTTTATTTTGATAAGGTTTTTGTGTTTGTAAAAATGCCAATACATTTTGATATGGATTGGGCGGATAATTATTGGAGTTAATGGCGGAGTCGGGATAGCCCGTAAAAATTTCATTGTAGCCAGGATAAGAGAACCAATGTGGATTGGCAACATCCACTTTATTTTCTTTAAAACGATTACCAAATAAGAGTCCTTTTTTAGCCATGCTTTGCCAAAAGAAAGGAAGCAGTTTTGTCTGACGCTCCGACACCGAAATTGACCCATACTTATTATAGAGGTAGGCACTATCCCCATGATTAAATTTTTTATGGTTCGCCAAGGCAAAGTCCATCCCGTTAAAAACCTCCTGCCACCTTAGTCCGTCGGTGGTGATTACGATTAAATTAGGGGCATTGTCCTGCGCTTTTAGGTTCAATTGTAGACTTAAAGAGAGAAGTAATAAAAAGCTGAAAATAGCCTGTTTTTGTCTCATTTTTTGCAATTATGCCCTTAAATTAGGCATTTTTGGGTTGTTTTTGGCATTTTTTAAACTATTTCACAAAGTCCTTGTTAATCCTTTGAGCAATCTACCTAAATCAATTTTTGATGGCCTTATAAAATAGCCTATCTTTAATGTTCAAACATTGATTAAGGCGATTCAAGCCCTAATTGACCCAATTTCAAATTATAAATTAAAATAAAAACGATGAGTTTATTAGACAGCCTTAAATGGCGCTACGCAGTAAAGAGAATGAATGGCAACAAGATCCCAGAAGCCACAATGAATACCATTTTGGAAGCAACTAAATTGGCACCTAGCTCTTTTGGTTTGACACCTTATAATATTATTGTCATTGAAGACGAGGAGACTAGAAAAAAATTACAACCGCATTTTTACAATCAACCGCAGGTGGGTGAGTCTTCTGCATTGGTGATTTTTGCTACTTGGAATAACATCACAGAAAAAGAAGTGGCCGAATACATGCAAGAAATTGCAGAAGAAAGAGGCGTGCCTGTTGAAAGCTTAAATGACTTTGCTAGTTATATCAATGGGTCTATTAAAAATTTGACAGCCGAGCAATTACAAATTTGGGCAGCTAAGCAAACCTATATCGCACTTGGTTTTGCTTTGGTTGCTGCAGCAACCGAAGAGATTGATGCAACACCTATGGAAGGGTTTAAGCCGGATGCAGTGGATGAAGCTTTAGGTTTAAAGGAACTAGGCTTACACAGTGCAGTAGCCGTGACTTTAGGTTATAGAGATGCTGCAAATGATTATTTATCAGGCGCTAAGAAAGTAAGAAGAGCATCTGAAAAATTAATTATCAGAAAATAGTTTTGAATTGAGTTTTAAGCAATCGGATGAAACCAAACGGCTCCTAATTTAGGGGCCGTTTTTTGATAGATGGTATCCTTGGCAATGAATTTTATCTTAATTTAGGTAAAATCAATTGTATGAAAAAAATCATAGGATCTGTTACTGGCTTTTTTATGCTAGCCTTATTGAGCATTCATAGTTTTGCGCAAGATGCTTATCAAGTTCCACCTAAAGAAATTGCTGACTTATTATTAGCAGCACCGACTCCGAGTATTAGTGTTGATGGAAAAGCAAAACACATGCTTGTGATGGAGCGTCCTTCTTATCCTTTAGTGGAAGAGCTTGGACAAGCTGAATTTAAAATTGCTGGTCTTCGTTTAAATCCAAATAATTTTTCACCTACCCGTCAGAATTATATCAAAGGGATGACCGTTAAAGTGATTGCTACGAATAAAGATTTAGCAATTAAAGGCATGCCTGCCACCATTGCTGCATTGAGTCCTACATGGAATCCTTCAGAAAATAAAATTGCATTTTACAATGTGTCTGCAAATGCGGTGGATGTATATGTGATTGATTTAACCACTTTAACTTGTCAAAAAATAAATAAGACTGCTGCTAATTTAATTTTAGGCGCAAGCTTAGTTTGGTTAGATGATGCAACTGTGATGTATAAAGTGAATGTGAATGCTGCATCTGCATTAGCTAAAAGACCTATCACACCTAAAGGACCAACCATTCAAGAAAACTTAGGTAAAGCGGCACCTAGTGTCACTTACCAAGACTTGATCAAATCTCCTTTTGACGAATATGTATTTGAATTTTTAGCGAAGAGCCAGTTGGTTAAAAATAAAAATGGCGTAGAAACTAAAATTGGTGCACCTGCATTGACAAATAGCTTTAGCATCTCTCCTGATAAAAATTATATCCTTACACGAACTTTGAATAAGCCTTTCTCTTATTTAGTAACGGCTTATGGTTTTGCATCTTCTATGCAAGTATTGGATAAAGCTGGTGCATTGGTAAAAACAATTGCGCAATTACCTTCTTCCGAGGGTACTGCCAGTGGTTATGATAATGTACAAAATGCACCACGTGGTTTTGAGTGGAAGGATGATGAAGCCGCAACCATTGTATATGCAATGCCTTTAGATAGTGGCTTGATTAAAAAAGCAGTTCCTTTTCATGATGCCGTAATGGCGATGACTGCACCTTTTAATGAAGCGCCTAAAGAATTATTCAAGACTGCTGCGCGTTTTTCCAACATCAGCTGGGGTGACGAGACACTCGCTTTAGTGACCGAAGTATTAAGAACCAAGCAACGCTATAAAGTAAGCGTGTACAATCATAAAGCTAATAGCTTAACGACTTTGTATGAGAGAAGCTTAACAGATGCTTATAGTAATTTGGGTAATCCTGTAACTATAAAAAATAAATACGGTAAAGATGTGATTGCTACAGTGAACAATGGCCGTTCAGTTTTAATGAACAACACCACTGGTGCTTCTGATAAAGGGGATCTTCCTTATTTATCAATCTATAATTTAGATACCAAAACCAACGAAATCATTTGGCGCAGTCAAGAGGCTTGTTTTGAATATGTGGTGGATGTATTAGATCCTGCGACTTTAAAAATTATTACACGCAGAGAGACCGAAAAAGAAGTACCTAATTATTATTTGAAATCCTTACAAGCCAACAGCTCTGTTGCATTGACTAGTTTTAGCAATCCTTATGCAAGCATGGAAGGGGTGACCAAAGAAAAAATTAAATACAAAAGAGCGGATGGTGTTGACTTGACTGGTGACTTGTATCTACCTAAAGGTTATAACAAAGAAAAAGATGGCCCACTGCCTACTTTGCTTTGGGCTTATCCAAGAGAGTTTACAAGTGCTGCCGATGCGAGTCAGATTAGAGGAAACCAACATAAGTTTACTACATTAAGTTGGGGCTCCCCTGTGTTTTATGTAACACAAGGTTACGCGATCTTAGACAATGCAGAAATGCCAATTGTAGCCACTTCTCCTGATAAAAAACCAAACGATGATTTTGTTAATCAATTAATTTTAAATGCAAATGCAGCAATCGATAAATTAGTGAGCATGGGCGTGAGCGATCGAAATAAGTTTGCCATTGGTGGACATAGTTATGGTGCATTCATGACAGCGAACGTTTTAGCACATAGTAATTTATTTAAAGCTGGTATTGCGCGCAGTGGTGCTTATAACAGAACCTTGACACCTTTTGGATTTCAGAACGAAGACAGAACATTCTGGCAAGCACCTCAATTGTATTTAGACATGAGTCCGTTTGCACATGCCAATAAAATTAAGACACCTATTTTATTAACGCACGGTGAGATGGATGACAACACAGGTACTTTCCCAATCAATAGTGAGCG
>CAXNMZ010000042.1:0-13335 GCA_964203125.1 Chitinophagales bacterium
AATAATGCATTTTCAATCATGACTGCTTTTTCCATCATGCCTAGATGACGCAACATATTTAATCCACTCAATAATAATGAAGTAGGATTGGCGATATTTTTACCTGCGATATCTGGTGCAGTACCATGCACTGCTTCAAAAATAGAAATATGATCTCCGATATTTGAAGATGGTGCAAAACCAAGCCCACCAACCAATCCAGCACATAGATCACTCACAATATCCCCTTGTAAATTAGTCAATACAATCACATCAAATAAGTCTGGACGACTTACCAATTTCATACATAAATCGTCTACAATGATATCGTCCGCTTTTAGATTAGGATAGGCTTTCGCAACCTCATTAAATACTTCCAAAAATAGACCATCCGTTAATTTCATAATATTGGCCTTGTGTCCACAAGTAATTCTTTTGGCACCTTTTTTCTGAGCCATTTCAAATGCGTAACGAATCACTTGTTCACTTCCCCCTCTAGTAATGTATCTTCTGGCAATGGCCACATCTTGTGTTAACTTGTGTTCGATACCACCATAAGTGTCTTCAATATTTTCACGCACGATGGTCAAATCGATATTGATACCTGCTTTACTAAAAACGGTATCTACCCCACTTAAAGTCTGAAATTTTCTGTCATTCGCGTAGGTATTCCAAGTTTTTCTTGCAGTGACGTTGACGCTTTTAACCCCTTTACCCTTTGGCGTTTCCATTGGCCCCTTAAAAAGGATCCCTAATTGTTCAATCGTTTCTTTTGCTTCTGGGGTCATTCCGTTACTGAACCCTTTATCAAATACCCATTTTCCCATGTCTACAAACTGATAGTCCAATGGCAATTTAGCCGCATTGAATATGCCAATGACTGCTTCCATAATCTCTGGACCGATTCCGTCACCTTTAGCTACAGCTATCTTCATTTTAATCAGTTTTAATGGTAAAAAGGGCGTTTAAAATGCAATTTGCAAACGTTGCCGCGAAGTTAAGTGAGTTCCTCCTGCTTTAAAAAAAATAGCCCTTCTTTTTGGGCATGCTGAGCAAAATATTTCCTAATTTTATAAGGCAGTATACTCTGCAAGTTACTTTTGATCACAATGATCATGATTTCTACAATTTCTGAAGGCATAGAAGTAAGTGTTGAAACCTTTTACCAAAAAGATTACAGCAACCCATTGCAGCAAGATTTTATGTTTGCTTATCGCATTACGATCGAAAACCACAACTCATTTCCTGTAAAACTACTGCGTAGATTTTGGGAGATTTTTGACAGCAATGGCGAACACAGGGTGGTAGAAGGTGAAGGCGTGGTGGGCGTGCAACCATTAATTATGCCAGGTAAGCAATATCAATATGTGAGTGGTTGTAATTTAAAAACCGAATTAGGTAAAATGCAAGGTTACTACAATATGGAAAATGTTGAAAACAGGGAAGCCATTCAAGTTAAAATTCCCGCATTCAAAATGATTGCTCCGGTTAAATTAAATTAAGCACCTCAAAAGGAATTAAAAATCAATATCAGCTTGATCAAAAATTGTCTTTGCAGGTGTTTTCAATAATTGGTTGAGATCGCTTTTTGCGGTTCCTTTTTGTTGATTCATCCAAGATTGCACCATACGATAGCCCATATATTTACCTACGTTACCTGGTATAGCTTCTCCAAAATAATCGTTATACGGTGCTTCTCTTAAAATTGCTGAAGTCAAACTCGGATCCACAGAAAAAAGTCTGTTTTGGCTTGATAAGAAAGTCCAAATATCTCCTTTATTGTCTTCAATTGCTTTTAACTGATTGCCTGTATAGCCTAATAACAGTGTATCGGAAGCAGTTGGCAAACATTGACTCAGTATATATTGACGCTTCCCAATTTCAATCATCTGTTCTATCAATTGTTTTCCATTCAATGCTAAAGGATCATAGTCATTCAATATATTTTGTATAGCATTCACTACAATATATTCAGGTGCAAATTGACGACTAATATAAGTTGGGTAGATGGTATTGATTTGTTCGGAGTAATACCAGCTTGATTCCGCGCCCATATACAATTGAAGCCCAATAGCAAGTCCGTCTTTAGTCACGACATTTCCATAAGTTTCGAGTGGTCCAATGAAATAAATTAATTGTGTTGGTAAAGTATAAGTTGGGAAAAAATAATGAAATCTTTTAAAAGCTGCAGTAATTTCAGGTGTCGCTCTCTTGAATGCTTGGACTTTTGTTGTGGCTTGATAAATTGGGAGATAGGCTTTATAAAATGCCCCTATTTTTTTGGACTCCTTTTTTGGAGACAACATCAAAATTCGGTTAAAATAATCTTCTGAAAATTGAGGGTATTGTTGGACCAATTTGGCTAAATCAGACTCAAAATGCAAGCTATCCATGGCAAAAAAGGCACTGTCAAATCGAATTTCAGTCAGCCTTGGGGTTGGTCCAAGCTGCGCTGGGTCCTGGGTTGGACTTGAACATCCTGCTAGGGCAAGCCCCATCAATCCATACAATAAAACGGTGATTCTCATCCTCGAAAGTACAAAAAAAGCGAGGTTATTTCTTTTAAAAACCGACCTTTGGTGCATGAAAATTTGTATCGCCCAACAGAATTATCATATTGGCAATTTCGAGGCCAACACAAAACAGATTGTGGATGCAATTGAAAGCGCAAAACAACAAGGTGCTGATTTAATATTATTTAGTGAAATGAGTGTCTGCGGTTACCCTTCAAGAGACTTTGTAGAGTTCAGTGATTTTATCAACCAATGTTATGCTAGTGTAGATGCCATTAGAAAAGTGGCAGACACCATAGGGGTGTTGATTGGCGCTCCAGCACACAATACCAATGAAAAAGGGAAACCTTTGTACAACGCGGCGTTTTTTTTATACGATCAAAAAATACAAGCAGAGATTCATAAAACATTATTGCCTACCTATGATGTATTTGACGAGAACAGGTATTTTGAAGCAGCCAGCGAGTGGAAAGTAGTTCCCTTCAAAGGAAAAAATTTGGCCATCACTATTTGTGAAGACATTTGGAACCTTGGAGATAACCCTTTGTATACGATTTGCCCGATGGATCAAATGATGCAACAGTCCCCAGATATTTTATTGAATCTGAGTGCCTCTCCATTTGATTATACCCATGACGAAGACCGTAAAGCCACCATTAAATCAAATGTAGTCAAATATAAAAAACCATTGTTCTATTGCAATGCAATAGGAAGTCAAACAGAAATTGTATTTGATGGCGCTTCTCTAGTATTTGATAAAGACGCAAACTTATGTGGCGCCTTACCCATGTTTGAATCTGCAATGCAAATTTTTGAATGCAATGAGGATGGCACTATCAATGCGCCAATCCTTGAACCGGCAGCTTCTGTTCCAAGTAAGGAATTGAATCCAGCCAATTTAGTACCCGCATTAAATATCGATCAAGTGTATAAAGCACTTGTCTTAGGTGTGAAGGATTATTTTAATAAGATGGGTTTTAAAAAAGCAATACTAGGATCTTCCGGAGGGATTGACTCCGCTGTAACCCTTGCCATTGCTTGCGAAGCGCTTGGTAAAGAAAATGTGTATGCTATTTTAATGCCTTCACCCTACTCTACTTTGCATTCCGTAGAGGATGCGGTTGAACTAAGTAAAAACTTAGGCAATCCATACGATACCCTTCCTATTAAGGATGTGTATGAAAGTTTTTTACATACTTTAAAACCTATTTTCAAAGAAATGCCTTTCTCTTTAGCCGAAGAGAATATCCAAAGCAGATCAAGAGGGAATTTACTCATGGCCATTGCAAATAAATTAGGCTATGTTTTATTGAATACTTCTAATAAAAGTGAATTGGCAACAGGCTATGGCACATTGTATGGTGATATGGCTGGCGGATTGGGTGTACTAGGTGATTGTTATAAATTACAAGTGTATGAATTAGCCAACTATATTAATTCAAGTAAAGTAATCATTCCAAAAAATATTATTGAAAAAGCACCAAGTGCTGAACTAAGACCAGATCAAAAAGACAGTGATAGCTTACCAGACTACACCCTATTGGATCAAATTTTATACCAATACATTGAAAAACGTGCAGACCCTGCCAATATCAAAGCGCTTGGATATGACGCAGCATTGGTAGATCGTACCTTAAAAATGGTCAATACCAACGAATATAAACGCAACCAATTTTGTCCTATCATTCGAATATCGCCAAAAGCATTCGGCGTGGGAAGAAGAATGCCTATTGTTGGAAAATATTTAAATTAGCGTATGAAAAACAAAACGATGATTTGCTTAGCCAGTGTTTTACTTTTTTTAAGCTTGAACACAGTAGCTCAAAAAACAGCACCTATTTTACCAGGTGCTTATCAAACTGCACAATACCTGCCACTTTTAAAAAATAAAAGAGTGGGCTTATTTACCAATCACACTGCTACGGTAGGCAAAAAACATTTGATAGATACTTTACTTGCCAGTGGAATTCAAATACAAAAAGTGTTTACACCAGAACATGGCCTTAGAGGCACGGCAGACGCTGGTGAAAAAACCAAGGACGGAATTGATGAGGCAACAGGTGTAAAAATAGTTTCGCTTTATGGAAAAAAATATGGACCTAGTGAAGCAGACCTGATGGATGTAGATGTATTGGTTTTTGATATTCAAGATGTGGGCACAAGATTCTATACTTATATCTCTTCGCTACAATATTATATGGAAGCGGCATGGGCCAATAATAAGCCCTTAGTTATTTTAGATCGACCTAATCCAAATGGCCACTATGTAGATGGACCTGTTTTAGAAAAACCATTTAGTAGTTTTATTGGCAAGCAACCTATCCCCACTGTATATGGCATGACCATTGGCGAATATGCTAAGATGCTTGTTGGTGAAAAATGGTTGACTGCACCTTCGGATAGCAATATTAATAAAACGGCAAGTCCAATTCAATTCACAGTGATTGGTTGTAAGAATTATGACCACAAATCCATGTACACTTTCAATATTGCGCCATCACCAAATTTACCAGATATGAATGCCATCTATTGGTATCCAACCACCTGTTTGATAGAAGGGTCGGTGATGAGTGAAGGTCGAGGTACTGCACATGCATTTGCGCATATTGGTCATCCAAGCATCCAAGGCAAAAGTTTTAGCTTTATTCCTGGACCAAGAACGGGTGCGATGAGTTCTAAATTGTATGGACAAACCTGTTATGGATGGGATTTAAGTAAGCAACAAGCACCTAATCAAATTGATCTTGATTTAATTATAGAGATGTACCAAGCATTCCCTGTAAAAGATAGTTTTTTTATTGAGCCAAAATCAAAATTAGCGACCGACTACTTTTTCAATAAATTAGCAGGTAACGCAGTATTGATGGAGCAATTAAAATCAGGCCAATCTGCTGCAACTATACGAGCTAGCTGGCAAGCAGGACTAAGTAGATTCAAGCAGATGCGTAAAAAATATTTATTATATGCCGATTTTGAATAGGCAGTATAAGATCAAACCAAATGAATGAATGAATGAATTAATGAATTAATTAAATTCATTTTGCTACATATAAAAAAAGGTCCCGAAATTTCGGGACCTTTTTTTTATAATACGAATCGATCGATTCAATTATCCTCCAATGATTGGTATGGCTAATTGATGCACTGCATCGTTTAATTTCTTAATACCTGTTTTCTTCAATGTCTCTAGCTTATTGAATTCAGCATCTACTTGTCCTTTTAATAATTCATACACACCTTGCACTTGTTGTGTTGGTGCAGTATAACCTGATGCTGCTGATTCAAATACACCAGCAATTTTATCGTCTAAGCGAATAGGGAAATTCAAAACGTCCTGTCCGCTCTTCGCTTTTGTTTGGTGCAATGCTTCTTCGATTGAAGTTAAGCTAGCCAAGACTTCCTTTGCTTGTTTTTGGAAGGAAGAATCTTTTGTTTTCTTTTGCAACATACCAATCTGTGCACGCAATTCTTTGATGCTCTTTAAGTTTTTCATGATCTCACTAAAAGTGCCTGACACTTTTAATAAGAATTGCTCCTGCGCTTTTAAATCTGCATCTGACACTTTATAATTTGGATCTGCAACAATCGTAAATGGTTGTTCAGTCACCGTATTGTCTATAGTTACTTTCGCCGTGTATTTACCTGGCGCTGCCAATACTGGGCTTGTTGAACCATTCCAAAGAATCAAACCAGTCTCTGGTTTTTCTGCTTCTTTATGGTACATATTCCAAACAAAACTTTGGAATCCAGCTTCACTGCTTGGACCACCTGCTTCTGAATGATTTATTTTTTTAATTACTTTTTTCTGATCATCCATGATCACGATTTCTACTTTAGATGAATCAGTATTTGCTTTCCAGTATTTTATTACCACGCCTTTAGCAGGATTCGTTCCTACATTCGCTGGCATACTTACTGAAACGCCACGTCCTCTTCTTCCACCCATTTGTGGAGGCACACGATAAGTATTAGCAATAGGGAATACTTGACTTGCTGTTGGTGCAGATTGGAAGTTTTCTACAAATGACAAGTCATCTAAAACATAAATACTTCTTCCTTGTGTTCCCACAATCAAGTTTTGATCTTTAATCAATAAATCTGTGATTGGTGTGACTGGCAAGTCCAACTGGAAGCGCTCCCAAGAAGCACCATCATTAATAGATACATACAATCCATATTCAGTTCCAGCAAATAAGACACCAGCTTTTCTTGGACTTGCTACAATCGCTCTTGTAAAGTGCATTGGATCTATTCCGTTAGTGATTTTAGTCCATGTAGCACCGTAGTCTGTTGTCTTGTAGATATAAGGTGCAAAGTCATCTAGTTTATACCTTGTTCCTGCAAAATAGGCAGTTCCTTTTCTGATAGGATCCACTTCTACTCTATTCCACATGATCCATTTAGGGGCATCTTTTGGTGTTACATTCGTCCATGTTTTACCACCATCTTTACTCACACTAATCACACCATCATCACTACCTGTCCATAATAAATCTTTTTCGACTGGTGATTCTGCTGCTGTGAAAATGGTACAATAATATTCTACACTTGTGTTGTCTTGTGTGATTGGTCCACCAGAACTTTTTTGTTTTGTTTTATCGTCCGTCGTTAAATCTGGAGATAACATATTCCAACTTGCACCTTCATTTTCTGAAGAAAATAAATGGTTACCTGCAGTGTATAATTTCTTTGGATTATGTGGAGAGAAGAAAATTGGATGGTTCCATTGGAAACGGTATTTCATTACTTCTGCACCAGCGCCCATTGGATTGTCTGGCCATACATTGATCACTCTATTTTCTCCTGTTTTATGGTCATAGTGTGTAATTAATCCGCCATAAGATCCACCATAAACAATATCACTATTCAATGGGTCAGCCACAATATAACCACTTTCGCCACCCGCAGTCACATCAAAATCGCTTTCACCTATGAACGCACCATAAGTACTTGACTTAATTCTGAATGCAGAATTGTCTTGCTGTGCAGCTAAGATTCGGTAAGGGAAACTATTGTCCGTACTCAAACGATACACTTGTACAGTTGGCTGATTCATCATCGTACTCCAGTTTCTACCAGCGTCCATACTCACTTGCGCACCACCATCGTCGGAAACAATCATTCTTTTTCCATTCTTAGGATCTATCCATAAATCATGGTGATCGCCATGCGGTGTTCTTAATGATGTAAAGCTTTTACCACCATCAGAAGACACCATAAAGTTTACATTAGGGCAGTAAACTTTATTTTCATCTGCCGGATCAACAAATACTTTGGTATAATACCAAGCACGTTGACGAATATTATTATCACTACTTGCTAATTCCCAGCTTTTTCCTGCATCATTGGATACGTACAATCCACCATTTGCATTTTCAATCAATGCATACAATTTATCGGTATTTGATTTTGCAACTGCAACGCCTACAATACCCCAAACGCCTTTAGGCAACCCTTTATTATTTTTGATAGAGGCCCAGGTATTTCCACCGTCTGTACTTTTATACATACCAGAACCAGCGCCACCACTTTCTAAACTATAAGGTGTACGAATCAATTCCCATGTACCCGCATACATAATATCTGGGTTACTAGGATCAATGATTAAATCGCTCGCACCAGTTTGTGGATTCACATACAATACTTTTTTCCAGGTAGCACCTCCATCTAAACTCTTATACACCCCTCTGTTTTCATTTGGACCAAATAAATGACCCATCACAGCAGCCCAAACAATGTCTGGATTTTTTGGATGCACAATCACGCGCACAATATGACGACCTTCTTTTAAGCCAATATTTTTCCATGTCTTACCATCATCTGTAGACTTCCACATGCCCTCTAAACCTTCACTTACATTACCGCGCATGGAGTTCTCCCCTTCGCCTACATAAACGATAGATTCATTCGATGGCGCAATCGCAATCGCACCAATCGTTCCACCAAAATAACCATCAGAAATATTTTTCCAGTTATTGCCAGCGTCAGTTGTTTTCCAAACACCACCGCCTGTTGCACCCATGTAGAAAGTATTTACATCAGTATAAGAACCAACACCTGCTGCTGCACGTCCACCTCTGAACGGGCCCACCAGTCTAAAGCTTTGCGCCTTAATAATTGGGTCTTGTGTTAATTCAACTGGCTTGATTGGTTCAGTTGGTTTTTTCTTTTGCGCTTGTGCAGGACTAATAGCAACTAGTCCAACCAATGCTGCAAATACAAAAAGTAGTTTTTTCATAATTGAAATTTATAATGAATAATCCTTGTTTGAATAGTTAAAATAACGAGCCCTCCAATCGGAGGGCTGCGTCATTATTTAATCGCTTCTATTTCTTTGAATTTTTTAATTGGTGTTGCTTCTACTAATTTTCTAAAGTCTGCCCAATCTTTTGCAAAGAATGCATTCACTTTTGTAGCCACATCAGCAGCTACCACAGTAGCATCTGCAATGGCACGATCTTCTTGTGCACCTGGCATAGAAGTCTTACCCATTACTAGCATACTTGCATTGCGGATAATACCTATTGGCGTGATTGTTGCAACGGTTCCGTAACCTTGCTTCTCTTGTCTTTTGCCCACCATCATTTCTCTTAAGTTCTTCACTTTTTCAGTAATGGCTTTATGTACTTTATTCAAGCTATCCAATCCCTTGTCTTTTTTATCTTTCCACTCTGCTTTTAATTGAGTTAAAATTAAATCTGCATCATCCAATTGGTCTTGTGCAGCATTGTATTTGTCTGCAACCACTTGCAATTGATCTAATAATTTATCCTGTGCAAGTACCACTTCGTTTTTACTTGGAAGTCTTGGATCATCTGCAACATCAACCATGGCTGAATCTTTCCAATTACCAGCAGTCACCACTACTTTGTATTTGCCAGGTAATACATCTCTGCCAGTGAATTCTCTTTCTTCTGCAGGGCTTGCATCAGCTGGGCCTTCTGCCATTCTTCTACCAAATCCACCGCCACCAGATTTTGGTGCACCAGCGCCTCTTTTTCCTTTTTGCTCAAAGCCCCAATAGCTTCTATTTAAACCTGATGAATCTAATTTTACATTTAAATTTCTAATCACATTATCCATTGCATCTTTAATTTGCACTTTTGCCTTCTTCACTGTATCAGTTGAGTAAATTGAGATAGCCATACCAGTTGGATTGTTTGGCGCATCCCACATACCCCATGTACTCCACTCATAAGGTGAATTCTTAATAGATAAATTGATTGCAGTTGGTGGCACACTCATAAAGAATTTAGCAGTTTGTGCTTTAGCTAGTTTTCTTAAAGGTCTGATATCATCCAATACCCATAAGCTTCTACCAAATGTAGCGATTGCTAAATCTGCTTCTCTTTCTTGAATGGCGAAATCATAAGTTGACACAGCAGGATATCCATTTTTCCATTGTTGGAATTGAACCCCATTGTCCAAACTGATATACATACCTTGTTCTGTCCCTACAAAAATTAAGTTTGGTTCAGTTGGATCTTGCAATACTGTTAATGCATAACCTGTGACTTTCTTTTCATCCACCATATTTGTCCAAGTTTTTCCAGCATCTGATGATCTGAAAATATAAGGTGCAAAATCTCCTTGTCTGTAATTGTTCACTACCACAAATACTTCGTTTGCATTGAATGCAGAAGTTCTTATTTGAGGGATCCAAGCACCTTTAGGTAAGCCAGTGATATTGGCTGTTAAATCGGTCCAAGTTGCACCACCATCGCTTGTCATTTGAACCTTACCATCGTCTGTACCAATATAGATTAATCCTTTTTGTACCGCACTTGGTGCAATACAAATAATCGTACAATGATTCTCTGCACCAGTAATATCGATACTTAATCCACCATTGTCTCTTTGGTCAATTTTAGCACTATCGTTGGTTGTTAAATCTGGAGAAATCAATTCCCAAGCAGCGCCTTTATTGGTGCTCTTATGTAAAAATTGAGAACCGAAATAAATTGTTTTTTTATCAAATGGATCTTGTGCAATTGCAGCATTCCAGTTAAAGCGTAATAATGTTTTTGCATTAGGTGCTGGTGGCTTGATATAAGAAGATTGTCCTGTTACGGTATTGTATCTTCCTACGTTACCTCCTTGACTCATGGCATACACCCAATTGGCATCTTCTGCATCTGGCATGACATCAAATCCATCTCCACCCCATAAATTATCCCAATCAAAATTGCGAATACCACCTTGTGTAGTGGTATAAGCAGGGCCTCTCCAAGAACCATTGTCTTGCATACCTCCCATCACGTGATAAGGAATTTCATTGTCTACATTAATATGGTAAAATTGTCCTACAGGAATTTTCTCATCAAACATCCATGTCTTACCACCATCACGTGTAATACCTATACCACCATCGTTTCCGTCAATGATGTATTTATTATCTGTTGGATGAATCCAAAATGCATGGTGATCTGGGTGGATACCACTGTATGGAATAATGGTTTCAAAATTCTTTCCACCATCAATACTTTTTTGAACTGTTTGACTGATATACCATAATGTATTTTCATTCAATGGATCGCTAATGACATCTTGAAAATAGAAAGGACGATTGTCTACAATCGACTTTTGACCATTCACTAATTTCCAAGAATAGCCACCATCTTCACTCTTATACAATCCACTTTTCTTGGATTCTACCAAGGCGTACACCACATTTGGATTTGAACGACTAATCGTAATACCTACACGACCTAAATCGCCATCAGGTAAACCATGTTCTTTTCCTAGTTTGATGAAATTTTTACCCCCATCAATGGTCATGTACAATCCACTTCCCTTACCACCACTTTCTAAATGAAAAGGGTTACGGTAATGATGCCACATGGCCACAAATAATTTATTAGGATTAGAAGGATCCATGATCATATCGCCAGGACCAGATGTGTCATTGGTAAATAAGATTTGATTCCATGTATCTCCACCATCTGTTGTTTTGTATACACCTCTATTTTTACTTTGACCATAAGGATTACCAATCGCACCAGCATACACTGTGTTAGGATTAGTTGGGTCAATGATCACTCTATGGATATTTCTTGTTAGCTCTAAACCCATGCGCTTCCAAGTTCTACCTGCATCCATTGTTTTATAGATACCTTCTCCAATGCTGATTGAGTTTCTTGGATTACCTTCTCCAGTACCTACCCAAACAACGCTTGGATTAGATTGCTGAATGGCTAATGCACCAATATTTAAAATAGGTTGTTCGTCAAAAACTGGTGTCCAACTTACACCGGCATTGCTTGTTTTCCATACACCGCCCGATGCAGCGCCAATCCAGATATGATTTGGATTCGCCACTTCCGCATCAATGGTCGTTACACGTCCACTCATACTTGCTGGTCCAATATTTCTTGGCTTCCAATCTTTAAATACTTTGTTGATGTCTACTTTTTCGGTAGTAGCTACTGGTGCAGCAGCTGCTTTCTTTACTTTTTGTGCATTGGCTTGACTCATTGTCAAAACAGTTGCCAATAGCATAGAACCAAGGGTAATAATACGCATATGAACTTATTTTCTTTTTAAAATAATGAAGTTCTAAGCTATTGCATTTTGCACAAAAATCAATAAAAAATGGATGAACGTTATTTTAGAGTTTTTCGATGATGCCGGCCACGCCCTGACCCCCGCCCACACAGGCTGTAACGATACCATATCGCTTATTCAATCGTTCTAAGTCATTGATTATCTGTACAGTTAACTTTGACCCTGTACATCCCAAGGGATGGCCTAAGGCGATTGCGCCCCCATTGATATTGACTTTATTTTGATCTAAACCTAGGGTCCTAATCACTGCTAAGGCCTGAGAAGCAAAAGCCTCATTGAGTTCAAAAAGGTCTATTTGGTCTAGATTCATGCCAGCTTGTTTCAATACTTTTGGCACAGCTTCTATTGGTCCAACCCCCATAATTCTTGGATGCACCCCAGCCACAGCACAATTCACCAATCTTCCAATTGGCTTAAGTCCTAAAGACTGCATTAAACTTTCACTCATCACGACTACAAAACTTGCACCATCACTTGTTTGTGAAGAGTTACCAGCAGTCACAGTTCCCTTCATTGCAAAAGCTGGTTTTAATTTTGCTAAAGCTTCCAAAGTCGTGTCTGCACGAACACCTTCATCTGTATCTACTGTGAAGTTGCGTGTTGCTTTCTTATTGTTTTCGTTAAGATAGGTTTCTGTGATTTCAATTGGCAGGATGCCTTTTTTGAAATGACCATTGTCAATAGCTTGTTTCGCTTTTTGATGCGATGCCATTGCAAACGCATCTTGATCTTCTCTGCTGACACTGTATTCATTGGCCACTGCTTCGGCAGTTAAACCCATCGATAAATAAAAATCTGGTTCGTCTTTTGCAATTGAATAAGCTGGAACAGTTTTCCAACCTGCAGTAGGCACCATGGACATGGATTCTGTGCCACCTGCAATAATACAATCTGCCATACCAGTTCTGATTTTTGCAGTCGCCATGGCAATACTTTCTAAACCACTTGCGCAATATCGATTGATGGTAATCCCTGGCACTTCTATTCCTAATGCTTTTGCCGCAATGATTCTACCAAATTGCAAACCCTGCTCTGCTTCAGGCACTGCATTACCCACAATCACATCATCAATTAATTTGTATTCCAATGCTGGCAAGGATTTCATTAAGCCCTGAATTAACTCAATGGCCAATTCGTCGGAACGCATAAAACGGAAGCCTCCTTTTTTACTTTTGGTCACTGCTGTTCTAAAACCCGCTACGATATAAGCTTCTTGCATAAAAAAGTCTTTAATTGACACCCTAAATGTAGGCTTTTTTATAAACAGTTGTTTATGCAA
>CAXNMZ010000043.1:0-13154 GCA_964203125.1 Chitinophagales bacterium
TAGACTCCTCCACTTATTTGAAACTGATACCCTTTAGAATAACTCATGGCACCATCATTACCTCCGTAAGGGTGGTTGGTATTTAATTTTTGTCCAAATTGTAAAGGTATTTTTTTAAGGGTAAAATATTTATTCTTAAACAATAATGGATCATATTCAATACTGCTATCAATTGTTTGCAATAAACTTTGATAATTTAATTTTGTCTCGGTGTAATAAGGTCTAATTGTTAGATTGGAAGTGGAAGGTATCTTATCTAATAAAACTAGATTACGAACAAGTTCATCAATATCTGAATTTCCTACAGGAATTGGCATTTCTGCTTGTGATATTGTGTTGTAATTAATAATTTCTTTTCTTAATAATTTTTTTAGAGAATCTGGTTTTTCTAAAATGTTGATTCGTTTTTCTAACCAATCTTTTTGTGCTTGTAACTGCTGAATTTGAGTTTCAATATCAATGACATTAGTAGACAACTCATCAATTTTATTTTGCTTCAATCTTTTCAAAGGCACTTTGCCTATTTTAATACTTGTATCCTTTCTTCTTGTATTTGTATATTGCGCAATTTGTTTTTTTAATGAGGTGCCAATTTTAGGAAGCTTTATTTGAATTCGATTAGAAGAAGCACCCTGCTGTTTGGGTTTTTTATCTTTGGGTTGTTTTACTTTTGGTGGAGACTGAACCTTTGGTTTTTGGACTTTGGGTTGTTTAGGTGGAGCTTGAAGCTTTGCTTCTTTAACTTTTGGTTGAGTCTGCAGCTTTATTGAGTCATCTAATGAAATCTTCTTCCCTTTAAAAATACTAGGCCATTTAATCGCATTGATTTTCTGCTTCAAATTAAGTTTTTGTGCATGAACCCCATTAAGGTTAATGCCTAAATTAAAAACTATAATAAATAAGAAAGCAATTCGTCTGAACCTTCTATATAATGGATTAAGATACATGCAGTAAAGATATATAATTATTTTTTTATACGGCTTATAAATAAATCCGTAACAAGTACTTTAAATGCGCTTGATTTAACAAAGTAAAAATGTACAAGGACAAACCAGATGAATGCACAAAATAAAACAAGAATCAGTTTAGGAACTGCTGCTGTTACAATTAAAGACACTAAATACGGCAATATAAAATAAGGAATGGCGAAAACAATTTCACGTAGAACAACCTGGTTCGTATTTTTAAATTGTATCACTTTTGATGAAAAATAAATAAAGGAAGATAAAACAAGTAATTCGGTGCATAGAATAATATAGGCAGCCCCCTCTTGCTTAAACCTTGGTATTAATAAAAAAGAAGCTACTAAACTAAACAACATACCTGCAACTGCAGATTTTAAAATGGCGCTATCCTTAGAGTGAACACTTAAAATTTGAAATCCAAAAATAGTAGAAAGACTCACAATCAAAATTAAGGGTGCTGTAATTTGAAGTGGTATAATAGCTAATTCAAAACTGGATCCAAATAATATAAAAATGATTTCGGGTGCTAATAGATATACTAATACAGCAATAGGAATGCCAATACTTATGACTAACTCAAAAGATTGATTCAACATTTTTTTAAATTGTACCAGATCTCCTTTTTCAAAATATTGAACCATTTTTGGAAACATCGCTGCTGTGATTGCAGCGAGTACTGCAATAATAATCTTTACCAGTTTTAAAGGTGCACTATAATATCCAACACTTTCATTGTCCGCTAATATTCCAAGTAAAACTGTATCAAAATGCAAATACACACTAATAGAAAAAATAGTCAAAAACAATAAAAACAAAGGCTTTAAATGTTGAATTAAATTCAATTCTTTGATTCGAGTATTTTTTAAATCAATGAACTTAAATAAAAAGATAAAATTAATAACTCCTAAAAAAAAGGTCAATCCAACTTGCAACTGCATGTACTTAACGTAATCATTGGCCTCTTTAATAAAAATAAAAATTGCACCAACAAAAATAAGTCGAATGATAAAAAAACGAACAGCAATATATTTAAACTGATTAATGCCAGTAAAAAACCATTCCAATACAAAAACCTGAAAAAAGAAAAATACAAATGACCAATAAAATAAACTAGCATGGCTTGATAATCTATTGGTATACCCAATTGTAAAAAGATAGAGTACACTTAAAATGCAAGTAGCAATTAGATTTATTAAAAATAGTTCTGCAAAAGTGTTTGAAAGCGCTTTGGGTTGATCTTGTTTTTTTGCAATCTCCCTTACGCCATATACTGAAATACCCAATGCTGCCACCAATGCAAAATAACGTGCATAGCTTTCAGAAAAATTATATAATCCAATATTTTCGGGACCTAATACCCTTGCTAGGTAAGGAAATGTAATCAGCGGAAAGAGCACTTGAGATATTGCAAGCAGCACATTGTAAAAAATATTTTTCTGTGTCTGCATCTTAAATTATCTATAACTTTCGTCTACAAGAAAACGATACAAATTAGTAAACAAAGTAGGGATTCGTTTTAACTTATACTCAAGTGGTATGCCATATACATATTTCCTATTAATCACATCACGCACAAATTCTTCACTAAATTTTGTTGGATCTCGCTTTATAATATCCATACAATAAGCCTGCAGTTCTGCAATCTCTGTTATACTATTTTTGCCATTTTTAAAAATCCTATTATCAGTTCTTATTGGCCTGCAATGTTTCATACTTACTGCATGTACCACAGCAGTTTTTGTTTTATCAAGCAGCACTTGAACGGTAGGTATTAAATACACATCGATCCCGGTTCCTGAAATACTTCTATTAAAATCCTTACCTGCTTCAAAAAATACTTCATTGCAATAAAAAGGCGCCATTATCTCTACCCAATTGGTAGGTATCATAACATTGCCTGCTTTTTGTATAAATTGTCGATGGTGATAATAACTATCATGAGATAAACTTGCCTGAAAGACATCTAATGCTTCCATGTTGGCAATGAATAATAATTTATTTAAATCACTATAGCTAATAAAGATATCATCGTCTAATAAACCAATATACTTAAAATCATCTACCTTGTTTTGTAATAAATAGGTGTAAACGCCATGTAAAATATCCCCCTTACATTCGGTTTGTTGGCTTAAATAAAAAGCTGGTTGCAATGTTTCCAATTTGCTTGCATTGTCCTGTCCGCTATAATCAAAAATAAAAAGATCAAAATCTGGAGTCGTGTCTTTTAGCACATAAGATAATGGGGTTGAAATACCATCCCAACTGATTACCACAATTGACTTCTGTTGAATCATATTCTGTTTCATTAACATCATGCTCAACAAAAGTAAGCTAGAATTTGATACTTTTTACTAAATATTTAAATTAGCACAAAAGATACTACTTATGGTAAAATCAAAAGCTTAATTAAAAGTACAAAAATTGCTAAAACTATTATGAAAAATAAGCCCTGATTGTATTTCTAATATTTAAAATCAATATTAATGCTGCTTTTCTTATGTAGTGTTTAAAATTAGTTTTTCTTATATAACTACCTCTATTGTCTTTGTCTGTTGTTGTTATAATTTCATGAACTATTGCACCTATTTTTATT
Organism: Chitinophagales bacterium; assembly: GCA_964203125.1. Taxonomy (GTDB): domain Bacteria; phylum Bacteroidota; class Bacteroidia; order Chitinophagales; family Chitinophagaceae; genus Sediminibacterium. The sequence continues at coordinate 3,559 of CAXNMZ010000043.1, forward strand.
TTTTGGGGATCTATAAATTGCTTGAAAATATCATAAGGTGTAGAAATTATGCTAGTTTTTTTTAATAGATATTCAGCTGTTGGCTTATTAATAGAGTAACCATAAGCACAGTATATAGTGTTTAATAAGGGTTCTCCAATCCTATATTTTGTATTTTTATCGTCTTGTATGATTAAAGTAGTTGAACGCTTAATTTTAGCATTGCCTTCCCAAGCACCCCAGAAAAAGAGGTCATATTTTTTGGAAACAGGTTCATAATAGGTTTCTAATAATCTATGATCGAGGATTTTACTATCCGATTCTAAAATCAAAAAATGTTCTTGATTATTCGTAGCTATTTTTACAATTTCTCTCAATATTCTTCGATGACCTAATAAGCAAGCAACTTCTGTAGCCATTAAGGCTTTTCCGGTTCGCTCTTTTGATATCTCTATTATGGGCTGCAAAAAGGGTATATGGGTATTACTTGGATAAATAGATTCTATAACAGTAAAATACTTGAATTTTTCACGCAAAATATTTACCCTAGCTATTCTATCTTTTTCAAAAGCTGAATGAAGAATATATGTTTTAATATTATTGATCATTTAAGTTAATATGTTAGTTTGAAATTACTAAATTCCCCAAATGAACTATTGTCTAATGCATAAGGTGTTATAAAATTTCTAGGATATCTATTTGGGAATAATATAAAGTGCGGCTTATTGAATAATTCACATAAATGAATAGGTAAACTATCCGAACCAATGATAAAGTCTGCCTCTAAAATAAGTTGAATCAATTCCTTAAAATTATTATAAACAGTTTGCTTAAAAATCGGTGTACTTTCTATTTGACCTTCTTTACTGGCTCCTTTAAAATAAGCCACCTGCATACTTGCCCCATTTTGATTTACCTCTTTTGTAATGGACTCAATAATTGCTTGTGGGATATTTCTCTTTGCAATTCTTGCATCCGGTAATAACAAGAAATGCTTTTTTTCAACATTATCATTGACATATTTCGAATTTGATTCGTGCTCAAAAAAATGGGCATATTCTTGATAGATACAATCCTTATGCACAATACATTCGAATTTTAATCCAGTCATGAATTGTAAAGCGGCTTTTCTTCTACGTTGCTCTAAAATATTAACTACTGTAACAAAAGATGAATTATCGGTTATATAATTTTTAATTTTTCTTGTTTGTTCAAGCGTGCTTTTTTGAAATAGATTTCTTTTTGTAAATAAGTTTAATTGGCCAAGATGTATTCCAAAATCTTCAAAACTAATGTCAAGCTGGCTAGTGTCTATGACAGAGGAGATTGATTCAAATAAAGGATATAGATGATTAGAGGCGATAATTTTAATACCAGTTGTTTTTGGAGACAACATCGCAGACCTAATTGCAATCACAAAATCGCCATATGCTCTGAGTAAAAATAAGCGACGCATTTATGTTATTATAAGGTTTCTGTATATAAATAAATGGCAAAAAATACGCCAATTAAAACCCCTGCTAACATGCCTCCCAATAAATAAATAATCCAATGGTAGGTTTGATTTACTAAAGGATACTTTGGCATATCTAATACTTGTATCACTGGCGTTTGACTTATTTGAGATAACTTAAGTGCTTCTAAATTTTTCAATACTTCGCCATATAAGGTAAATACAACCGTCTTATCTTTTTGGGTTAAATCCTCATTCACAACATTGGACTTCATTCCACTGTTTGCATTCACTAGTGCAACTGCTTGATAAGATTTACTATATAATTTATCGTGCAAAGAATCTGCTTTAATTTGTAATCGTGCAATATTATTATTCATATTGCTCGTTTTAATATCTACATATAAATCTCCGGTTTCTTTTAATAAACGCTCTGTAAATAATTTTGAGAAAACCTGATCTCTTGAAACAACTTGAATATTAATGATGGACCCTTTTTTATTTTGTCTTGTTACCTCTAAGTGATCCTTTACAACTTTCTGGTATACGTCAAATAAAAGACTGTCTTTTTTTAATTTTTCGGCTTCATTTATTGGGGTCGTATAAAAATTAAATTGAACTAACTGTGGGTCTTTTTTCCATTTTTTACTTACGCCATGCTCAGTCGAATAGATATCTGCTAAAGTGGCTGAATTGGGATTGGTCGTATCAACATTGCTTAACAATACTTTTTCTACAATCAATCTTGACTGCATAATATCTAAGATATTGTCCCCTTCAAATAAGCCTGCGCTTCCGCCTGTTAAACTGCCTATATCAAATCCTACCTGAGAAGCCAATGCGCCTAAACCTGATTTTGAACCTGATTTTTCCTCTACAATAAAGGTGGCTTCTGCTTTAAATTTATCCTTCTCAAAATAAGCAAATCCCAAGCCTATGCAACCTGTGACAATGGCAATTTTTAAAATGAGTAGATATTGAGAAAAGATATATTTGATGGCTTTTCCCACTAAACTCATTAAATCAGAAAGTAATATCTTTTCGGACATATATAATATTAACTACAAAGCAATTGTTTATCAATTGATTGTAAAATTAAAGCTTTTAGGTAAGAAATAACCAAAATCAAGGACTATCTAGCCAATCTAGACCCTATCTACTCAATCTATAAATCGTCAATGCTGCTCTTTTGATCAAAAATGGGAGTTGATTTAGGTGGATGGTCTCTCCCGGCGCGTGCGCGCCGCGTCCCGATGCACCCAATCCATCAATACAATCCACATAAGCCGCTACATATGAAATATCCCCTGCGCCGCGGGATCCTGGGTCACCCGCCACCGTAGCGCCGACGCCCATATCCATTGATATTGAATTGATTACGCTTAAAACTTGGTTATTGCCTTCTGTTGGCGCCATACTTGGGATCCCATCCACAAAACTAATTTTAGCGCTGGTTTGGGCTAGGTTTTGGGATACAATTTCCTTCATTTTGACCCTGGCGCGGTCTTTTTGGTCTTCGGTCAAGAATCTTAGATCTCCAGTCACCGTCACGGCAGGTGAGATAATATTGGTTTTGGCAATGGCCGCGCCTTTTGAAGTCTCACTATTGTATTCAATATCAGATCCTCCAATAAAAATGCCCGGGTTAAAAGTCAAATATTTCTCGGTGCTCAAGGTTTCTCTAAACTGATTCAAGATTCTCGCAGCTTCATAAATCGCGCCATAACCCGCACTTGGCGTGAAGACCCCGGAACTATGTCCTGTTTTTCCGGTCACATCCAGTCTCCATCCACTCGCGCCCCTTCTTCCGGTAGCCACCGAGTTCAATCCATTCGCGCCTTCAAAAGCCAATGCGATATCTGCCTGCTTGGCCCTATTGATAAAATCGCCTCGAGTCACTTCCCTTGGATAACCCGCATGCTCCTCGTCCCCAGTAAAATAAGCTGTGATATCTGTGTTTTTTAATAAGCCCGCTTGCTCCAATGCTTGCAATGCCATGATCACCACCACGTCTCCACCTTTCATATCGTTCACCCCCTGACCCGTCGCGGTTGAATCGTTCAACATCGTAAACGGATTGGCTGGCATGTCTGGTTCAAAGACGGTATCTAAATGTCCGATGAGGAAAAGGCGTTTGCCTTTCTTGAATGATGTGGCGGCGGCGCCCGACTTACGACTCGCTACTAAATGCCCCGCACGTTTGATAGAGTCTGGCATCGCAACCCACTCTGTGGCGAATCCTGCTTTTTCAAATTCCTTCGCAAACAAGGCGCCCACTTTTTTCACGCCCTCCATATTTAAAGTCCCACTATTAATATTCACCGACTCCTTAAGCATCTCAATTGCCTGCGGCATATGCGCATCAATCCAAGCTATCACTTGCTTTTCCTCTTTAGTCAAACCTTTAGATACAGCAGCTGCAGGCGTTTTCACTTGCTGCGCAATACTTGTCATTGCAATGAGGATGGATAAAAAAAACAGGGTAGATTTTTTCATAGAAATTATTTTTTAGAGGTAAAATATTACCTCACACAATTTAATAAAAATAAATGCATAGAGCCTATTCTAAGTTTGATCTTTTTATGAAAGGCTTGAATTAAATTGTAGAAGAAAGAAAATTTATGAAAGACTCTTTAAATAATTTCACAAATATTACTACAGTGGTTTTATTCATTCTTTACTCTATTGTAAAACGATTTGATATAAATCAAACATTCGTATTATTATTAGCAATCGCATGGGCGATCAATCTATGTCTCATTATTTATTTGATTTATAAAATAGTAAAAGACAAAGAATCTTTGGAAAAGCCGAATAAATATTGGATTTACTTTAGAACTATTGCGAACTTGGGGTTTGTCTATCTTAGTTTGCAGCTAATTTGATTGTACAATAATGTTCTAATTTATATCTTTTATTTGTTTTATTATAAAACATTATGTAGTTTTAACGATGGAAACATTATCAAAACAAGATTTAGGTAAGCGATTAGTGCAAATAAGGAAGTCTAAAGGCTATTCGCAAGAAGCTCTTGCAAAAGAATTGGATATGTCAAGGCCCTCTTTAGCACAGATTGAACTAGGTAATAGAAATATTGACATATTTGAAATACATAAAATGGCATCCGTCTTAGGATTTTCAATTGACGAGCTAATCAATACAAGTGAATCATTAATTGCTGAGCCCGAGATGACTTATGCTACGGTAAAAAAAACTGATACGATTAGAAACAATATCCCAGTGTTTAGTCAGGTTAAATTCATTAATACATTTTTATACCTCATTGAAAAAACAGCAGGCTTGCCAAACATTTGTGAAAAGGGACTTTTTGGAAGATTGTATTTGGCGGATTATAATTACTATGAAATATATGAATCACATTTGTCTTCGTCAAAATATTTTAAGAGATCCAACTTTCCGTTACCTGATGGTATTGATAAAATCATTCAACAGCTTATTGAAAATGAATATCTAGTCAGGGTAAAAATAAAACATGGCAAAAAAATAGCAAATAGAATTATTCCATTAGTTCAATCAGACTTGACAGAATTAAGAGCAAGTGAAAAAGAGGTGATTGATCAAGTCTTAATTCAAACTTCAAATTGGTCACTGTCAATTTTAGAGCAATACATACATGACGATATGCCTATAAAAATTTCTAAAGAAAATGAAATAATTGATTATGAATTTGCACTATATAGAGAAGCGCCATATTCAGTAAGGAATTATGAATCAAAAAGTTACTCAATGGACTGAGATATTTTAGTCAATCCATTGAGTAAATCATAAAGATTAATTCCCAATCGGAATATTCACTTTAAAACTAAAGTTACGACCCATATTGAATACACCCATACGGCCAGTAGCTTCATTCACTGGACCATACTTTAAACGGTTCAAATGATGTTGATACGCTACATCGGTGATATTTTGTCCCACCAAGGAAACACTAAATAATGTTTTATTACGATGTTGGATCTGTGTGCTATAACCAACATTCAATAATGTATAAGCAGGTGTTAGTGTTTCTGTATTGTATCCAGTAAAAGGATTATTCTGTGCAAACACATTATCTAATTGTACATTGATGAAACTGTTTTTAATCAATTTGGATTTTTTGAAGAGTTCTATTCTAATTTCAGACAACCATCTTGCACTTGGAATACCAGGTAAATTTTTAGAATCATCCAAAGCTTCTTTAAATTGTCCGCGAATCAAACTCACGCTATTTTCTACATGCAACCAATCCAATGGGTGTGGATGAATATCGATATTGAATTCTGCTCCATATAAGTGTGCATCTTTTTGTCTAAATGCAAAAGCGTATAGTTCTTCTCCCGCAGCATCATGTGCATAGTCCATGATGATAGAATCACCTCCACCCACAGCAGTTAACTTTTGATAAAAGATATAATCCTTCACTGTATTGTAAAAAACATTTCCTGCAATACTCATATGTTCATTGCTCCATTCAACAGCAGCATCAAATTGTAAACTCTTTTCAGATTTTAATAATTCATTGCCATACTCAAATCGGTTGGTGCCTTCGTGTGCACCATAAGATGCTAGCTCTGCCATATTCGGTGCGCGGAATCCACGTGCGATATTAAACTTTAGTGTCACTTTATCACTTAAATCATGCGCCACACCAATCGCTCCCGAAATATTATTAAACTGTTTGTTAGATTCTTTAGGATCGTACAATGCAATACAAGCCATCCCCGGAGGGCATACAAATTGAGCCGGATTGATATAGTTCATATATTTTTGATCATATCGCAATCCTCCACTCCAACTTGTTTTATCTGTACGCTTTTGTGTGTAGTAAAATGCACCAATATCAAAGCTGGTATAGTCTGGCACCAATGCTTCCTCACCTCTATTGGTATTGGTTTGTCGCATTCCATTTACGCCAAATGTATTTTTCCAATTATTTTTTTCTGCTTGCAAATATTGTACAGAATAGTTGAATGTTTTTAAATCAAAAAACAATTCTTTTTCATCTAAGTCTAACACATTACCAAATTCCATCCTTTGATTTCTTTGTAATCCAAATGTGGCTTTCAATCTATCATTACCAATTTTTACATTGTTATCTAAGGTGTATTTGGTATGTTCAATTTTTTGCATTGGCGCGCGAGGTGTAAATCTTTTTTCCTCAGCAGCGTCCACAACCACTTCCTCCGCGATACCTCCTACATCCTTCATCATCACAAAACGACCATCTTCGTCACGATCCCCTTCTACTACCCCTAAGTTTTGCGAAAAATTACTGAAAGACAATTGTGAATAGCCCCAGTTTTTTTCAATGCCTATATATCCACCACCATTACGTTCTAAGAATCTTGAATTAAAAACAGTACCGTCGTATTTGTTTTTATAATCGCCTGCATTCTTTGCACTATAATTGATGCCCCAAATAAATCCTTTCTTGTTTCCTGCAAGATCAAAGTGGTTACCCATCATTCGATTATTGGTTTGGTAATTGGAAAATACATTTCCTTTGATCACGCCTTCACTCACTGGCACATTAGAAATAATATTGATCACACCAGCCAATGCATCCGAACCATATATCAAGGATGCCGGCACTTTCAATACTTCCGTTCTGCTCACATTGTATTCATCAATTTCAATACCATGTTCATCGCCCCATTGCTGTCCCTCTTGTCTAATCCCGTCGTTCATCACCACCACTCGGTTATATCCAAGACCACGGATAACTGGTTTTGAAATCGCTGGACCTGTTGAAATTTGTGACACACCTGGCACTTTAGATAAGGCATCTATTAAATTACTTGACACGCCACGGAATAATTCTTCTTTTTTAATAATGGTCACTGGTGTGGGGGTGCGTCTTGTAGATGTGGCTCTTAAAAAACTAGTAACAATCACATTGCCACCTTCTAATACCGAACTATTTAAATAAAAATTTTGCGAAGTATTATTTTGTAGCTTAATATTTTCTACATCTGTCGCATAACCCATATAACTAATCTCCAACACATGCGAACCTTGTTCTATATTGATGGTGAAGACACCTTCTTTATTCGAGATAGTACCTTTTTTTATTTCTGGAAGATACACGCTTGCGCCTGCTAAAATTTTACCAGTTGCTTTATCAAATACTTTTCCTGTTAAGGTAAATTGTTGCGCTATCAAAGCGTTCGTGAAGCCGAATCCCATACCCATCAAGAGCAGGGCTAATACATATTTTTTCATGTCAATTGGATTGTACTATTTTATTGTAATTCTATTTATTCAATTGTATGAATAGACTATTCATACATCAAATTAGATGCTATATTAACTTTTAGTCAATAATAGCTTTAACAATAAAAAACAGGGGGGCCTCGAGAGTCAGAGACAATCGCATATTGCGCGATAGGTGCTGCAACAAAATTTATGTTACGCGCTTTTGCAACAATAGGTGTTGCAATTTCAATACTAAAATCATAGTCCACAAAAGGTGTGGTGGCTACTTGAAAATCAAATGTACAATGCAGTGCTGCGTTTTCAATTTGCTCTATAGGCAAATCCTTATGGACCGAACAGCTATTTGGATCAATATGTTTTGCAACTAAATCGTGAATCGATTTTTGTGGCGTGATGCTAAACGCAAATACCACTAGCATCGCTAGCGCAAGAAATTGCTTAAAGGTTTTGTTTTGTAGCATAGTGCTAAGTTAACCTATTTTTAATAAATCGGATTGCCGACAGGATGTGCTGGTGCAAATTGCAAGCCTAATAATTTAGCCATGGTGGTGGCCAATTGTTTTTGATACAATTGTTGGTTGGCAGTTTGTTCGCCCATCTTGGATTGCATCGCAGCTGCAATTTTACTAAGGTTTGAATTATTATCCGGACCCATTAGCCCAAACCAAATACTGGATGCGCCTTTAACATCGGCACCATGGTCTGTCCATGCATCCCCAAATCCACGACCATGATCGGTGGTGATTAACAAATAAGTATTGTCTTTATAACCTGGTGTACTTTGTATCCACTGCCAAAGCTCTGCTACCCACGTATCAACTTGATGGGCCGCATCTAAGTAAGCCGAGTAATTGCCTTCATGCGCCCACTCATCCGTCTCACCATAACTCATGTACATGACTTTAGGACGCTTTATTGCTAAATAATATTTTGCTTGCTGATGTGTAAACACATCTAAACACTCAACTTCTTTAAATGGTTTATAACTATTTTGAAGCATCTCTTCCAACATTTTTGTTTGTGGATCTTGAAGGATGCTTGATAGATTTTCAAAACCATTGATCACCGGAAACCCAGACGCAGCTTCGTTTAAAATACGATTGTATGCATCCCATGCGCCAAATGCAATGACTTTATTTTGATACGGTTTTTGTGTTTGTAAAAATCCCAATACATTTTGATAAGGGTTCGGCGGATAATTATTGGAATTAATAGCGGAGTCAGGATAGCCCGTAAAAATTTCATTGTACCCTGGATAAGAGAACCAATGTGGATTGGCAACATCCACTTTATTTTCTTTAAAACGATTGCCAAATAAGAGTCCTTTTGTTGCCATGCTTTGCCAAAAGAAAGGAAGCAATTTTGTCTGACGCTCCGTCACCGAAATAGAACCATACTTATTATAGAGGTAGGCGCTATCGCCATGATTGAATTTTTTATGATTGGCCAAGGCAAAATCCATCCCGTTAAAAACCTCCTGCCATCTTAGACCATCTGTGGTGATCACGATTAAATTGGGGGCATTGTCCTGCGCTTTTAGGTGCAGTTGTAGACTTAGGGAGAAGATTAGTAAAAAGCTGAAAAAAGCCTGTTTTTGTCTCATTTTGTGCAATTATGCCCTTAAATTAGGCAATTTTGGGTTGTTTTTGGCATTTTTTAAACTATTTCAGAAAGTCCTTGTTAATCCTTTGAGCAATCTACCTAAATCAATTTTTGATGGGCTGATTAAATAGCCTATCTTTGATGTTCAAACATTGATTAAGGCGATTTAAGCCCTGATTGACCCAATTTCAAATTACAAATAAAAATAAAAACGATGAGTTTATTAGACAGCCTTAAATGGCGCTACGCAGTCAAGAAAATGAACGGAACTAAAATTCCTGCAGAAAAATTAAATACCATTATTGAAGCAACGCGCTTAGCACCTAGCGGCTTTGGTTTAACGCCT
>CAXNMZ010000044.1:0-13146 GCA_964203125.1 Chitinophagales bacterium
ATTTTAAGTGCATTAGGTTTTACATTAACTGCACCAGGTATTGCCGGTTTGGTATTGACCATTGGTATGGCCGTGGATACGAACGTAATTATATTTGAAAGAATCAAAGAGGAATTAACAAAAGGAAAGAGCTATCAATTGGCTGTAGCGGATGGTTATAAGCGTTCTATGTCTCCAGTTTTGGATGCACACGTTACGACACTTTTAACCGCGATCATCTTAGCTTACTTTGGTTTAGGTCCTGTATTAGGATTTGCTACTACACAGATCATTGGTATCTTATTGTCTTTGTTCTGTGGTATCCTAGTTTCTAGATTGATCACTGATATTTACACAAGTAAGAATAGACATTTTCAATATTTCACAGCTATTTCAAGAGGTGTATTTAAGAATGCAAATTTCAAATTCATCGAATTCAGAAAGTATGCTTACATCTTATCTGTAGTTGTATTGATTGGTGGTATTGCTTCTTTCTTCAATGGTTTTGACGAAGGTGTTGAATTTGCTGGTGGACGTAGCTTCACTGTGAAGTTTGATAAGACTGTGAATATTGAAGAAGTAAGAAACGATTTGAAAGCAGTATTTGGTGAAGCACCTATCATTAAAACGGTAGATACTAAAAACCAAATCAATATCACGACTTCTTATAAAATTAAAGATCAAGGAAATAATGTAGATCAAGAAGTGGAGTCCTTATTATTTAAAGGTTTATCTAAGCAATTACCAGCTGGAACAACTTATAAAGAATTTGACGAGCAGTACAAGCAACAACAACAAAAAGTATTGCCATCTATCTCTGATGATTTAAAAGCAGGTGCAACGAAAGCAACTCTATTCGCCTTGATTGCAATTTGTTTATACATCTTTATTCGTTTCCGTGATTGGAGATATTCTTTAGGTACCATCTTCTCTTTATTGCATGATGTATTTGTGACCTTGATTGTATTTAGTTTCTTAAGAGAAGTCGTTCCATTCCCATTAGAAATTGACCAGCACTTTATTGCTGCAATCCTAACAGTAATTGGATTCTCTATGAATGATACAGTGATTGTATATGACCGTATCCGTGAGGACAGTCATTTAATGAAAGGTCAAGACAATGCGACTATCATTAATAAAGCAATCAACCAAACATTATCTAGAACAGTGATGACTTCATTGACGGTGTTCTTAACCATATTAATCTTATTCATCTTTGGTGGAGAAGTAACAAGAGGTTTTGCATTCGCGATGTTGATTGGTGTGATCACAGGTACTTATTCTTCTATCTTTGTAGCGGCTCCAGTATTAGTAGACTTTGCTAAGAACAAGCCATTGGGTTCAGAACCAAAAGCAAAAAAACAAACTGCTAGCAATGCATAGCCTAGTTTGATTGAATATTAAAAAAGCCCCTCGAATTTCGAGGGGCTTTTTTTGTGCTAATATAGAGAGCGAGAATGATGTATTATTTCTAAAAAATTAAACTGCGAACGATGTTCCGCATCCACAAGTACTCGACGCATTAGGATTGGTAAATGTAAAACCACGGCTATTCAATCCACCCTGCCAATCTATCTGCATACCATACAAATATATCTGATGCGATGTTTCTATGCAGCAAGGGATACCCTCAATTGAAAATAAAAGATCTTTATCAGTGGTGACATCAAAACCTAATACATAAGTCATCCCACTGCATCCTCCACCTTTCACCCCCACTCTTAACCTTTGTTGTTGGTCAAAATCAGGCGCATGCATTAAACGCTCAATTTCTTGAATCGCACCAGCAGTAAAACTGACTGGTGTTGCAGCTGTATCGGTTATTGTAGACATAAATAATTAATTTAAGGTATTATGTAACTTGAAAAATTCAAACTACATAATTTATACAAAATTAACACTTATAAAGGGATTGTATGGATCCAAATTTATCGAAAAAGGAAAATTATTGCGCTTAAAAACAAGCAAATATTCGTAATTTGTATTATGGAATCAAACAAGAAGCATACGGACAGTGGGATAGCGATTCAACAGGTCTATACCCCATCGGATCTTCCAGATACAGCAAAAGCAATTCCGGATCCAGGCAGCTACCCTTATATTAGAGGGGTGCAAAAGGATATGTACCGTGGGAAATTATGGACAATGCGTCAATATGCCGGTTTTTCCACTGCGCAAGAAAGCAACCAACGCTATCACTATTTATTATCGCAAGGAGTTATGGGACTAAGTGTTGCTTTTGACCTACCAACTCAAATTGGCTATGATGCAGACCATGCTTTGGCAGACGGTGAAGTTGGAAAAGTGGGTGTTTCTATTTGTTCTATAGAAGATATGGAAGTTTTATTTGATGGTATTCCTTTGGATAAAATCAGTACTTCCATGACCATCAACGCCACTTCATTTATTTTATTGGCATTGTATGTAGCGGTCGCAAAAAAAAGAGGCATAGATTTAAAGCAACTTTCCGGCACCATCCAAAATGATATTTTAAAAGAGTACGCAGCAAGAGGCACTTATATCTATCCGCCGAGACATTCCATGCGTATCATTACAGATATTTTTGAATGGTGTAGTTCCAATTTACCAAAATGGAATAGCATTTCTATTTCTGGATACCATATTCGTGAAGCAGGAAGTACCGCTGTGCAGGAAATTGCATTTACCTTGAGCAATGGTAAAGCATATGTGCAAGCTGCATTAGCAAAAGGATTGGATATCAATGTGTTTGGAAAAAGACTATCTTTTTTCTTTAACGCGCACAATAACTTATTTGAAGAAGTTGCTAAGTTTAGAGCAGCTAGAACTATCTGGGCAAAGATGATGAAGGACTTAGGCGCCACAGATGAAAAAGCAATGATGTTACGCTTTCACACACAAACAGGTGGGGCCACATTAACAGCGCAGCAACCTCTTAATAATATTACAAGGGTGACCATTCAAACCATTGCAGCTGTCATGGGTGGTACTCAGAGTTTGCATACTAATGGATTTGATGAAGCATTAGGCTTGCCGACCGAACAAGCTGCTACGATTGCTTTAAGAACACAACAAATTGTTGCGTTTGAGAGTGGTATCCCAGAAACTGCAGACCCATTAGCAGGAAGTTATTTTGTAGAAAATTTAACTGCAGAAGTCGAGACCAAAGCACTTGAATTGATTCAGCAAATTGATGCAATGGGTGGATCGGTTGCAGCCATTGAATCTGGATGGATGCAACAAAAAATTAGTGATAGTGCCTACAAGTATCAAAAAGATATTGAATCAAAAGAAAAAGTCATTGTAGGTGTCAATGAATTTATTTCAGAAGAAAATAACAAGATCCCTGTTTTCAAAATAGATGCAAGTATACAGCAAGCTCAAATGGAGAAAATTAAAGTGTTAAAAGCAAATCGTGACAATACACTTGCACAAAACTGCTTGGCAGCAATTACGGAAGCCGTTAACTCAGGACAAAATATCATGCCACCAGTGATTGCTGCAGTAGAAGCGAATTGTACATTAGGAGAAATCTCAGACATTCTAAGAAATATTTTTGGAGAATACCAAGCTTAACCGAATCAACCTATCATAAATATTTATCACTAATAATTCATTCTAAATAATACTCATCTATTTTTTTTAATACTCTATTTTAATCATTCAAAATCTTTCATCATAAAAACCTATCCAATGCGTAAACTGTTATTCGCAATGAGCTTATTGATTGCAAGCAATTCAATGGCACAAGAACTTCCTAAAAATTATGCCCAACTACTAGAAAAAGTAGAACCTGAGTTAATTCAATGGAGAAGACATTTTCACCAAAATCCAGAATTATCCAATAGAGAATACAATACTGGAAAATATATTGCTGATTTCTTAAAAACTTTACCCGGTGTGGAAGTACGCTACCCTGTTGCTAAAACCGGTGTTGTAGCAGTATTAAAAGGTGGTAAGCCAGGTGCCGTCATTGCATTAAGAGCAGATATAGATGCATTGCCAGTCTATGAAAGAAACAGTCTACCCTTTGCCTCAAAAGTAACAACTGAATATAATGGCAATAAAGTACCTGTGATGCACGCTTGCGGTCATGACTCACATACTTCTATCTTAATGGCTACAGCCAAAGTATTACATGCCATGCAGAAAGACCTTCCTGGTACTGTTGTATTTTTATTTCAACCAGCCGAAGAAGGTGCTCCAGGAACAGAAGAAGGTGGTGCCCCTTTAATGATTAAAGAAGGTGCATTAGACAACCCAAAAGTGGATGCCGTATTTGGTATCCATATTAGTTCAGAGACTCCAGTAGGCACCTTAAAATACAAATCAGGTGCATTCATGGCTTCATCCGATTGGTTTACCATTAAAGTAAACGGTAAAGGTAGTCACGGTTCACAACCTTGGGGTGGTATCGATCCAATTGCAGCATCTGCGCAAATCGTGGAAGGCTTACAACATATCGTTTCTAGACAAATGAATTTAACAACTGCGCCTGTAGTGATCACTGTAGGCACGATCAACAGTGGTGTTCGTTCAAATATTATTCCTGAAACTGCAGAAATGACTGGTACGATTAGAACACTAGATAGTAAAATGCAAAAAGATGTGCATGAGCGTATCAAACATACAGTAAAAACAATTGCTGCTAGTTCTGGTGCAACTGCTGATGTGACCATTGATACAAAAACATTGGTGACATTCAATGATCCTAATTTAGTGAAGAAAACATTACCTGCATTAATTAAAGCAGCTGGTGCAGAGAATGTATCAGAATCTACTTGGGTAACAGGTGCCGAGGATTTCTCTTTCTTTGGTGAAAAAGCACCAAGCTTCTTTTTTAATTTAGGTGCATTACCAAAAGGAACTGATCCAAGTAAAGCAGGCCCACATCATACACCAGATTTTTATTTAGATGAGTCTGGATTTATAGTTGGCGTGAAAGCATTTTGTCAATTGGTTTTTGATCATTCAAAAACGAAGTAAGACATTATTTAAATTGATTTATTAATAAAAGTCTTATTGAATTATATTAAATAATTTTTAATTAACTTTCTTATACCGATAAAAAAAAGAGGCTCAAATGAGCCTCTTTTTTTTATCGTTCGCCTTTTTATTAAATATTTAATTTTTTGCAGGATAATTTCTTGCACCAAATAATAAGCTACCAATTCTTACCATAGTACTTCCTTTAGTAATGGCTAAAGCATAGTCCGAACTCATACCCATACTCAATGTGTCAAATGATCCATCAGGGAAAGCTGGTTGGGCTTTATCAAAATACATTTTTAAAGTCGTAAACTCTTGACTCAATAATGCTTGGTCCTCAGAAAAACTAGCCATACCCATCAAGCCTCTAATGCGAATATTGGAATAGCTGGCTAACCTTCCACTCATTAATAATTCATGGAGGGCAGGTCCATCAAAACCAAATTTTGTTTCCTCTGTGGAAATATGAATTTGCAATAAACAATCAATGATACGATTTTGCTTCATCGCTTGCTTATTGATTTCTTGTAATAATTTTTCTGAATCAACTCCATGAATCATATGCACAAATGGGGCAATGTATTTGACCTTATTAGATTGAAGGTGTCCAATAAAATGCCATTGTATATCTTTTGGCAATGCAGCTTCTTTGTCTACCAACTCTTGTACATAGTTCTCGCCAAAAGCTCGATGACCTAATGTATATAATTCCATGAGCTCCTCTTGAGGCTTGGTTTTACTCACAGCTATCAGCGTGACTCCTTGGTCTACTAATGTAGCTTGTATAGATTGGTAAGCGGAAATATTAACTGGCATAGGCTACAAAGGTAATCAGAACAAACCAAAATAGTAATCCATTATGAGCATACATGCAATCCATTATTTAGTGATAGATCGTCCAATCACCATTTTCTGAATCTCAGAAGTGCCTTCATAAATTTGTGTGATTTTTGCATCACGCATTAAGCGCTCCACATGAAACTCTTTCACAAATCCATACCCACCATGCACTTGAACAGCTTCTATAGTCACCCACATGGCCGTATCACTTGCGTGTAATTTTGCCATAGCAGCGCTCATGACATAATCCATATGGTTGTCTTTCTCCCAAGCCGCTTTATAACATAATAATCTTGCAGTCTCAATTCGAGTGGCCATTTCTGCTAATTTAAATTGGATTGCTTGGTGTTCATGTATTGGTTTGCCAAAAGATTTTCTTTCTTTACTATAAGCCAAAGCCAATTCATAGGCACCACTTGCAATACCTAATGCTTGCGCTGCAATCCCTATTCGACCGCCATTTAAAGTTTTCATTGCAAAATTGAAACCAAAACCATCCTCTCCTATTCTATTTTCTTTTGGCACAATCACATCCATGAAAGAGATTGAATGTGTATCACTTCCACGAATCCCCATTTTATTTTCTTTAGGGCCTACAGTGATACCTGGTGTATTTTTTTCAACAATAAATGCATTGATTCCTCTGGATCCTTTTGAAGCATCCGTTTGTGCCATCACTAAGTAGACCGATGCAGTAGAACCATTGGTGATCCAGTTTTTTACACCATTCAATACATAATGATCCCCTTTATCAACAGCACTTGTATGTTGGTGCGTCGCATCACTACCCGCCTCTGGTTCACTCAATAAAAAAGCCCCTACATATAATTCCCCGTCTTTTTTTCCTTGAGCCAATGGCGTTAAATATTTTTGTTTTTGAGCCTCATTCCCATATTGTTCTAAACCCCAACAAACTAAACTATTGTTCACACTCACACATACACTCACACTTGAATCTACTTTACTGATCTCCTCCATCGCTAACACATAACTAATGGTATCCATCCCTGCACCGCCATATTCTGTTGCTGTCATGATCCCCATAAATCCGAGATCAGCTAATTGTAATAATTGTTCTTTAGGTACTTTTTGGTGTTCATCTCTTTCTATTACACCAGGAAGACATTGTTGTTGAGCAAATTCACGAGCCGCTTTTTGAATCATTAATTGCTCCTCTGATAAACTTAAATCCATAGTAAAAATATTTGCTCAAAATTACACTAACAATTGTTAGCAAGCAAAATATTTTTACACATTTTTTAGCATCAGAGATCCTAAAAAAGATGGCCTAGTAAAGACGGTCAAATATAGATTAATTAGAAAGTTTTGCTTGAATTAGTTGAGACAAAACCGAACTATCTGCTTGATTCATTAAACGGGAGCTGTCTTGTCTAAAGTGACGCTTAAAAGCAAGGATTGCAGCGATGCTATCTTTAGTTTCATACCCCACTATACTCAATGCTTGTTTGATGGACAATCCAGCCTGCAGTTGAATGTTTGCATCTGGTTCAAACCAAATACCATAGCCTAAATTAGCTAAGGTTTTCCATGGGAAATTGATATTGGGATCTACTTTACGTCTTGGTGCAATATCACTATGTCCAACAAAATGATCCACTGGAATTTGATATTTATTCTTTAGCTGGGCAAGCAATTGTAATAGGCTAGTGATTTGAGCTGGTTCAAAAGGCTCAAAACCATTGTTATCTATTTCAATACCTATCGAACTTGAGTTAAGATCTGTATTATTTCCCCAACTTCCAATCCCACCATGCCAAGCCCTCATATAATCGTTCAACATATGGTGGATGGTGCCATCTTTACAAATCACATAGTGTGCACTCACTTTTGTTCTTTCTAAAGTAAAGGTTTTCAAGGTTTGCTCACATGAATTTTGTGCCGTATGATGGATAACTACAAAATTTGGTTTACGTAAATCAAAATTGGTAGTGCCTACCCATTTTTCGGCAAGCGGCAATTGATTCTCTGATTGTGTTTCAGGAGACAGCACTATTTTTTTGGATAATAGTTTTGCTTGTCGAATGTATTGACGATTCGTTTTTGCATAAGGAAAACTGCTACAAGCATAAACACCAATCAATAGCATCAAAATGGTTAAATATTTTATACGCATAACCCCAAATTTAAAAATTTAAAAGAAATTAATTTAAGTGATCCCTTATTGTATGGATGGTTCTTGTTGACTTAAACAATGAAAGCTGCCCAATCCCCAAATGATATCGGTTGAATCAATGCCTACCACTGTTCTTGATGGAAAACAATCCTGTATGATACGCATTGCTTTATCATCCCTATCACAACGAAAGGTTGGCACCACCACATGTGCATTGCTAATATAAAAGTTCGCATAAGAAGCAGGCAGGAATTGGTCTTCGTAAATCACGTCTGCAGGCATTGGTAATTCAACAATGTTTAATTGCTTACCATTGATTAAACGCATTTGTTGTAATTCTTTTAAATTGTTTTGCAACAACGCATAATTTTCAGAATCCTTATTGTGCTCTACCACAGTCACGACCGTATCTTCATTCACAAAACGAACTGTATCGTCTATATGTCCATCCGTATCATCTCCAACAATACCTTCAGAAACCCATAATACTTGTTCCACACCATAATAATCACATAAATATTTTTCGATTTGTGTTTGATTCAAATGCGGATTTCTATTTTCATTTAACAAACAACATTTAGAAGTCATTACGGTACCCGCTCCATTAAAATCAACCGACCCCCCTTCCATAATAATATTTGGATAAAACACAGGCAAATTCAATGCTTCTGCAATGCGCGTTGGAATCACATCATCTAAATCATAAGGAGGATATTTTCCACCCCATGCATTGATATTCCAATCCACAATTGATTTAGGCGCAGCTGGATGATTCCCGATTAAAAAACTAGGTCCATGATCTCTACACCAAGCATCATTGGTTGGATGTATATAAAATTGAACCTTCGATAAATCTACTTTCAAGGCTTCCATCATCATTGTTGCAGTGGCTTGCATTGTAGCATCCACCACATTGATACAAACCCTTTGTGACAATGTCAAAATCTTAATGAATTCTATATAAGATGGATAGATACTATCTATTTTCCCAGGCCAGCTAGCTTCCTTATGTGGCCAACTTAACCAAGTTGCATCTTGTTTTGCAAACTCAGCTGGGAAACTGTATCCCAATGCTTTTGGTGTTGCTCCTTCCGATATGGCTTGTTGAATATTTTGATGCATACTATTGCTCATCGTCTATATATCTTTCAGTGATGGGTTGGTAAGAATCAATTCGGCGATCACGTAAAAACGGCCAATGCGTTCTATAACTATCCGATTTTTCAGTATCAATATCCACTACTGCAATTTCTTCTTGATCATGAGATGCTTTGTACAATAAAGTGCCAAATGGATTACTTACAAAACTACCACCCCAGAATTGCATTAAGCCATTTTGCTCTAATCCAACGCGATTCACACTAATGACTGGAACACCATTGGCCACAGCATGACTTCTCTGAATGGTTTGCCATGCGTTGTATTGTTCTGTATTGGTTGCTTCGTCTTGAGCTGTTGCCCAACCAATCGCTGTTGGATAAAACAACATTTCGGCACCCATTAAACTTGTAATTCTTGCCGCTTCTGGATACCACTGATCCCAGCAGATCAAAACTCCAATGGTAGCAAATTTAGTTTTGAAAACCTTATACCCTAAATCACCTGGTGTAAAATAAAATTTTTCATAATATGCTGGATCATCCGGAATATGCATCTTACGATACTTCCCTAAATAGCTGCCATCTGCATCCAATACGGCTGTGGTATTATGATACAAGCCTTCTGCTCTTTTTTCAAATAAGGAAGCAATGATCACAATGTTTAATTCCTTTGCCAACAATGATAATTCATCTGTTGTTTTACCAGGAATGGGTTCTGCTAATTTAAAATTTTCATAGGCTTCTACATCACAGAAATACAATGACGAATACAACTCTTGCAAACAAACAATTTGTGCACCTTGCTTTGCTGTAGCTTTAATTTTTTCAATTGCTTTTGCTTTATTAGCTTGTACATCTGCAGTACAAGACATTTGTATTAAACCAACTTTTACGATTGCCATATTGCGTTTTTTAAAAAGTCTATTAAGTCGTCTTTTGAATGAATCCATCAAAACTATGTACACCAAGCATCTTCTCAGAAATAAATCCTTCTGCATACTGCACTCCAATTTGTTGTCCAAATTCTTTAGCACGTCCTTTATTGAATGTTAAAAAAGAATCACTAGAAATAAAAGTATTCGGCTCATTTGAATTTGGATTGTAAAACTGAGAGGTATACGCAAGAATAGATTCCATCTTTTTATCCATGTAGGCACTTATATCCACTACAAAACTAGGTTGTAAATTTCTGGATTGAATATAGTGGAACACATGCGTTGGTCTCCAAGCGACTTGTGCAACGCCGTTATGTGTTGTTTGGACTTTAACCAACCCAGCCAAAAAAGCAGCATCTGCCACTAACTTAGCAGCTCTACCATGATCTGGATGACGATCTTCTGGAGCGTTGCATAAAATAATATCGGGTTGGTATTTTCTTATCATTTCAATCACAGCCATTTGATGCGCTTGATCATTGATAAAAAAAACATCTTTCATTCCTAGATTTTCTCTAATAGTCGCACCTATAATTTCACCTGCTAATAATGCTTCCTTTGATCTATCAGCAACAGTACCTCTAGTGCCAAGTTCTCCTTGCGTGAGATCTATGATGCCTATTTTTTTTCCTTCAGCTACAGCAGCTAACAAAGTACCGCCACATCCTAATTCTACATCATCTGGATGTGCACCAAAGGCCAATATATCTAATTTCTGCATAGTCTATTAATTTAGTAATTCCTAAGACACAAAGGTAAGTATTGAATAGGAAAGATGGGCAAATTGTATCCTAATACAAAAAACCCTTTCCGACTGATGTTGGAAAGGGTTGATGAAAATTAAATGCTTTAATTTATTTTGCTTTTGCGTAACGCTTGTTGAACTTATCGATACGACCAGCAGTATCTACTAACATGTTCTTACCTGTGTAGAAAGGGTGAGATGTATTAGAGATCTCCACTTTGATTACTGGATACTCTTTACCGTCTTCCCATACGATTGTTTCCTTAGTGTTTGCACTAGATTTACCTAAAAAAGAAGTTTGGTTACTCATGTCTTTGAAGACAACGAAACGATACGCTTCTGGATGGATACCTTGTTTCATATTATGATGTTTAAGGCTGCACGGTTTTTGCCGTGACAATTATAAAATAGGTTGCAAAAGTAGGCTAAAATGCCTTTTTAACCAAACTTTTTGAAGGAAAGTCCCTGAATTTGGACTTTATAAAGACTATATGATGCCTTTATTAGATCATTAAAAAGGACTTAATAAAGACATTCTAAGGTCTTAATAAAGACATAATTAGGACTTCATATTGATGTATTGAAGCGGAACACCGAAATTTTCGGTCCTACAAGCCGCTATAACTTCCTGTAAATCATCGATTTTCTTACCAGTACATCTAATAATATCGTCCATAATTGCGGTTTGCACCTTTAACCCCTTGTCTTTGATGTATTTAGCAATTTTTTTAGCATCTTCTTGCTTTAAACCATTTCTTACCGGTACGTCTTGTTTAAAGTTCTTACCACTTGCTTGAGGTGTTTTTGACAAATCAAATGCATTGGCGTCAATACCCTGTTTGATGGATCTACTTAAAAGCACATCCACAATTTGTTGCAGTTTCATCTCAGAATCAGACTCTAATTTAAGCATGAAGTCTTTTTTATTAAGATCAATCACCACATGAATACCTTTAAAATCAAATCGATTGGTGATTTCTTTTTTCACCACATTTACAGCGTTGTCTAATATTTGAACGTCTACTGAACTTGCGATATCAAATGATGGCATAATGAAAATTTAAAGATGAATAAAAAATGAATTGTATTTAAAAACATTGGGATTAAGCCTTTTTTATTGGGAACCAAGTTTTTGATTTAAGAATAAACAAACCGCCAAGCAATATTAAAATTACTGAAATCAATTCAGCCTGCGTAGGTTGAAATGGTAAAAAATCATATTTATTGTTCACCCTAATCTTTTCAATAAAAAACCTTTCCCCTCCAGCAAAAATAAAATAAATGCCTGTTAGGATACCTGGCTGAGTTACTTTCTTACGGAAGCTCCACATGATGGCAAATAAGATGAACATGGAAATGATCTCATACAATGCTGTTGGATAAACTGGCAAAGGCAATTGATTACAATATGCCCCTACGCAACCAGGAATTGCTACCCCTTCGTTCACTACATTATGTGGATATTGATAGGACCATGCCCAATCTGGAATCCATCCAAACGGTTTTGGATTGGTATTCACGATACCCCAATCACCGTCACCACTAATTTGACACCCAATTCTGCCTGCGGCATACGCAAATAACATGGTGGGTGCCATGGCGTCTGCAAAATGTATGACCGAAATTTTTTGCTTTTTTAAATAATAAACAATCCCAATAGTGGCTAAAATTAATCCGCCAAAAAAGGTTAATCCACTAAACGAAATGAGAGATCCAATTGGATCTTTACTGAACTCCTCTAGGTTTTCTAAATTGTGAAAAATCTTTGCGCCTAAAAATCCCCATAGTGCAGCTTTCAATACAATATCACCTACTCTATCCTGCGGCCACACTTGTACAGTGCGGGTTTCAGGCTTTGTTAATTTTACTTTGTCCTTTTCTTTCCACTTTAAATAGACCATGATGGCAGCTACTAAAATACCCGCCCCCATACTTCCTTGTAAGGATAAAATAAAAGCTTGTGGATTGTTTAAAGCCTCTGCAACGATAAATGCACCTACTAATTTGTAGCCAAATATAAATCCAAAAAATCCAGCACTTAATAATTCGCCAGTGGTTGCTGGAGCACCAATAATTTCTTTTTCTTCTGTATAACTAAACTCCCCTAATGCTGATTTTCTTTTTAATTCAAAAAACAGTACATAACCAGAGGCCACAAATGCCATTGCCACAAAAAAACCAAATGAATTAACCAATTTTAAAGCATTGAGTTCAATTCCTAGTAGGTCTTTTATGAGATAATATAAGTTAGGATACATAGTCTTATTTAAGTACTGCAAAGTAAGTGATTATTAGCAAAAAAATGGCCACACTAGAAAGTGCGGCCGTAATTACTAACCCATCTAAAAACAAAAAGCGTTCAATATATTTCTAATTGCAATGTTCGTTGAACAAAGAAATTAAGTGTTGTGCGATCACTTGAGCAGGGCTTCCTTCAATCTGATG
>CAXNMZ010000045.1:0-13009 GCA_964203125.1 Chitinophagales bacterium
TTCGGAACTAGAGTGGATCCCAAGCACCACTGTTCCTGTAACAGATGAACAAGCAGAAGATATTAGTAAGTTAATCGAAAGATTAGAGGAAGATGAAGACGTGAACAAGGTATTCCACAATATGGGATAAAACCAACTACTACGAAAACTACCATCACGATATTATGTTTCATTTTTGCACAGACCATTACTGCGCAAAAATTGAATATAAAGAATGTAAAAACATATTGGAAAACTGAAATCAAATCAGCAATGCCAATCGCTGCAACTATTTCAAAAAGTTCGTTTACAATTCAAAATAAAGTAGCGCCTAATTATTACACCACACAAACAGGTTTTTTCTGCAATCAAGAGCGCGCATTGGAAAAGAAAATTAAAATTCCTTTAAGATTCAGATTGGGTTCTTTAAGTTATACGGAGCAGCTAGAAGGCTATTGATTCGAATGAATAAATAAATTTATTCCGCAATCCTTTACTCTGCCATCATCTCTTTCACTACCTGAATAATTTCTTCGGTATTTGGCTTAGAAAAATAATCTCCATCACTTGCATAAGCTGGACGATGTGCTTTTGCAGATAAAGTTCTAGCACTTGCATCTAACCATTTATATCCACCCTGAATTTCGATCACTTGCTGGAACATATACGCAGTAGCGCCTCCAGGTACATCTTCGTCTACAAATAAAATTCGATTGGTTTTTTTAAGGGATGCCACAATTTGATGATTGATATCAAATGGTAAAAGCGTTTGTACATCAACCACTTCACAATCAATCCCCATTGCTGCTAAACGTACCGCTGCATCTTCTGCAATTCTTAATGTAGAACCATAAGACACAATGGTAATGTCTTCACCAGCTCTTACGATCTCAGGCATCCCCAATGGAACAGTGAACTCATTGATATTGGATGGGACTGATTCTTTTAATCGATAGCCATTTAAACACTCTATCAAAATAGCAGGATCATTGGCTTTCAATAATGTATTGTACATGCCTACCGCTTGCACCATATTTCTTGGAACACAAACATACATACCTCTCAAAGAATTGATGATCATGCCCATGGGTGAACCACTATGGAAGATGCCTTCTAATCTGTGTCCTCTTGTTCTAATAATCACAGGACTGCTTTGTCTTCCCACAGATCTGTAATGCAAGGTTGCAACGTCGTCGCTTAAAGTTTGTATACCAAACATTAAATAATCTAAGTATTGAATTTCTGCAATTGGTCTTAGTCCTCTCATGGCTAAGCCATGTGCTTGCCCCATGATGGTTTGCTCTCTGATACCTGTGTCAAAAATTCTATTCACGCCATACTTGGCTTGTAATCCTGCAAAGCCTTGATTCACGTCACCAATATTTCCTAAGTCTTCACCAAAAGCAACTACTTTAGGATTGTTTGCAAATAAGTGATCAAAATATTGATTCAATACTTCATACCCATTCATCTGTTTTGGATTGGCATCCATCACAGCTGGGACCACTGACACATTCAATGCACTCTTTGGTCCTTCGTTGTATAAATGTTTACTATAAAAAGGCGCTTGCTCTTTATGATAGTCTGCCAATAATTGACTAATTGCTTTTGCATTAGAATGCTGTGGCATCTGCTCCAATACGATATTTAAAATTCTAAAAAGTTCTCTTTTTAGTGGTTCTTTATTCGCAACCAATTCTTGCATCATGCGATACAATGGCGCATCTTGTTGTAAACCAGAAAAAACTAAATCAGCTGCTGCTTGAATTTTTGATTTGATTGGTAAAATATACTGATCCCATGCAGCTTGTTTTTGATCTCGAACATCTTGTTTGACTTCTGATTCTAAAAGATCCAATGACTCAGCAGTTGCTAGTTCATTTAAAATCAACCAAGCGCGCATTTGTTTATTACAATCCCAGTTTCTTTCCCACTCTAATCTCTCTAGAGATTTATACCTTTCGTGGCTTCCACTTGTGGAATGGCCTTGAGGCTGTGTACATTCTTTTACATGAAATACAACAGGCGTATGGGTTGTACGCGTATAGGCAATCCCTTCTTCAAAGGTTTCACAAAGTGCCGCATAATCCCATCCATTCACCTTAAATATTTTGATGCCATTGGTGCCTGGTTTTTTTTCAAATCCAGCCAATGCTTCTGATATAGATCCTTTGGTCGTTTGTAATTCGATTGGAACAGAAATACCATACCCATCATCATAGACAATGACCGCTAATGGTACTTGTAACACACCTGCAGCATTGATGGTTTCCCAAAAATGTCCTTCGGATGTACTTGCATCACCGATGGTACAAAAACAAACTTCATTCCCTTCATTGCTTAAGCCTTCAAATGCAGGTTCACGATTTGCATTTCTAAAAAATTTAGAGCCAAGGGCTAATCCAAGACCTCTCACCATTTGTCCTGCAGTAGGCGCTACATCTGCAGATACATTCAAACGATCTGCAAGTGGCAACCAGTCACCCTTGTCATTCACAAAAGGGGTACTAAAATGTGAGTTCATATTTCGACCCCCGCTATATGGATCGTTTTCTACGTCTGCATATAATTGTGCAAAATAATCTACCACATTAGATGTACCTATCGCAAACATTAAAGTTTGATCACGATAATAACCACTTCTAAAATCACCTTTTTGAAAAAATTTTGCAAGTGCTACCTGAGCGATTTCTTTGCCATCGCCGAAGATGCCAAATTTGGCCTTCCCTGTCAATACCTCACGTCTACCCAACAAACTCACTTCTCTACTTGCAAGTGCAGTTCGGTAGTCCTCTAATACAGTTTTTCGAAATGCTTCAAACGAAAGCATGTCCTGATTAGATACAGCTTCTAAATTGGATTCCATTTGACAAAAATAGGGGTAAAATGCAATAAAATTCAAGAAACACATAAAAACAGATAATTACCAAAATTTCAATAATTTAGAGCAAGATTTAATCAGCCAATGCTTCAATTTTGATCCATTGGCATGACCAAACACAATTAAAATAATACCCATATGAAGTACATTTTGACCCTAAGTTTTTCACTAGCCGCTTTATTTTGTGCTGCTCAATCGGGTATTAAATTTGATAAAGCAACTCATAATTTTGGGAAAATTTCAAAAGGCGTTAATAAGTCTGTGATCTTCACTTATACCAATGCCGATGCGAGGCCTGCAGTAATAGAATTTGCCAATGCAGAATGTGGTTGCACCCAACCAGAATACGACCAGAAGCCTATTTTAAAAGGGCAAAAAGGAAGCATCAAAGTCACTTATACCGCACCTGCAGTTGGGGCATTCAGAAAAAAAGTAAATGTAAAATTTGCTGGACAAAAATTACCAGCAGAATTAACGATTGAAGGGGAAGTGATAAAATAAAAAAATAAAAGCTACTAAAAAGGGGGATCGTTTGCACGATCCCCCTTTTTGTTTTAAGACTCAATAGAGACTCAATTATTTAGCCCACCACATTTTACCATAGTTATCATCTGTTCCACCTAAAATTGCAACAGCAGCTTTGTAATTAGTTGGGTTCAAAGATGCTTCTGTTGGGGCATAACCCAAACGGAAAGGAATACCTCTTGAATCCACTCTATCTACTGCAGCAGTTAATACAGGGAATCCAGTTCTTCTCCAATCACACCAAACCTCCCAAGAACTTAAGTAATTGTGTACCCACTTCTCAGTCAAAATTTGCTGATGTGCAGTTGCACTTGTATACTTTACACCCGCATTTGCGATGTAGGTATCATACTTAGTAGCATTATAAACGCCATACATTTCCCAAGAAGCTTTGATTGCTGCTTTGTACTTTGTTTCAGCTTCTGTATCACCGCCTGTTATATATCCTAATTTAGCAGCTTCTGCTTGTAAGAATAAAACTTCAGCGTAATTATAAATAGACAACGGAGAACCTTGACCTCTGAATGATGTTCCAATACGGCTATAAGCAGCAGGAATATTTACAGCAGCGTTTCTGCCATATGGTAAACCTTTAACAACACCACTTGCTAACACTTCACCAAATATTGGTAAACGTGGATCTGCCTTTGGTTCCATATAGTCTGTCATTGTTTTGCTAATAGCATAATCGTTACGATTACTAACTGAATAGTTATCATACCATGGGTTGTAGTTATTAGGATCCCCAGTTACAAACTTGTACATGATATTTTGTGCATTGCTTGTGATAACGCCAGCAGTCATAGCAGCAGCAAATTCAGATTTGCCTTTTGTTGGATTCACTTTTGATAATCTAACAGACATTGCTAAACGAATGGTATTCGCAAAACGCTTCCAAGCAGCCATATCTCCAGCAAAGATCACATCCCCAACAACACCAGCTTCGCTTTCTTTAATTTGAGCAACAGCCTCAGTTAATTCTTTGAATAAATCTGTATAGATAGATTCTTGAGAATCATACTTTGGAGAATATGCAGCACTACCTTTTAATGCTTCAGAATAAGGGATATCACCCCAGATATCTGTCATTCTTAAATAGTAAAACGCCTTCATGATTCTTGCTGCAGCAATTTGGTTGGCTTTAGAGCCATTTCCAATTGTTGTAGAAGCACCTGCATTGTTATAGTTGATAATTGTCTGTAAATCATACAATGGACCAGTATACCATGAACCAAAACTTGCGTTACGGTCACTATACAATGAAGAACCGGGATAAGGTCCTTCAGATAAATGTTGTACATATAAGTTAGCTAATCTGTTATTGTACATAACAGATTTCATCGCTTGCTGAGAATTAGTAAGCAATGCACTTGTAGATGCTTGTGTAAGAAGTGTTGGAGACACGTTGGTATCACCAAACTTATTACAACTCTGCATTGTAGCAAGGACTACGATAAGAATTAATATTTTTTTCATCATTATTATTTTTAAAAGTTTTGTACTAATTATGCATTAGAACGTTACACGTAAGTTAACTCCAAGTTGGCGTGTAGAAGAAAGCTGTCCGCCTTCTCTATAGAACACTTCTAACTCAGATGGATCAATACCCCATTGCTTTGTTGTAGCCCAGATCAACCATGCATTTTGCACAATAAATCCAAGATTTGCAGTTTTAGCAAATGGTACTTTTTTCAACATAGAAGCTGGAAAATTATACCCTAATCTTACTTCACGTAATTTAATATATGATGCATCTAATAATACATTGCTTGCGTCACGTTGACGTGCAGTGTACCAGTAAGCTCGAGCAGAAATATACCTGTTGTTCTCTTTTCCTACCAAGGCTCCATTTGCAAAAATACCAGGGATACGAATACCACCATTACCAGCATTACCGGTAGCAGTTGTATAAGATCCTGGATAATCTCTCCAATCAAAGCCTTTGTCATTTACACCAACTGTTTCTTGAGAAAGACCAGCACCTGTGTTAAAGTTTCTAGTTTCAGAATAGAATAAACCTCCGCTTTGGAAGTCGATAGAGAAAGCTAAATCGATATTCTTATAACGGAATGTATTGAATAAACCTCCAGTCCATTTTGGTAATACTGTTCCAATTTCTTGGTTAATATCATACAAAGGTTGACCAGTAGCATCAATTAAATTTTGTCCAGTAGCTGGATCTTTTCTCCACTTTCTACCATAATAAGTACCCCATTGGCCACCAACTCTATGCTCTAGTCGAGTATCATATCTGTTAGTAGCATACAAATAAGTATTAATACCAGGTGCTAACTCTTTAATTTCATTTTGGTTTTTAGCCCAGTTGATGCTAGTTTCCCAAACGAAGTTCTTTGTTTCAACAGGCTTACCATTGATTGAAACCTCAATACCCTGACTCACGATGTTACCAGCGTTGATCTGAGCAGTTGAGAATCCACTTCCAGGAGATACATCCACACCTAAGATTTGGTCTGTATTGTTATTCTGGTAAACAGTTACATCTAATCCAATCTTTTTAAATAATTTCAATTCTAAACCAGCTTCATAAGCTTTTGTTAAAGCAGGACGGATACCGCCTCCTTTAAATTGGTTACCGATTGTTACAGAAGCATTACTACCATAGAAATTCCCGTTATTGATTGCTAAATCTAAAGAGTGTGCTCCTAAATCAGAACCCACGCTCGCATAAGAAGCACGTAATTTACCATAGCTCAACCAATTTGTTTTCAAGAACTCTGTGAAAATGAAACTTGAACTCACAGAAGGGTACAAATAAGAATTATTGTCTACTGGCAAAGCAGATGACCAGTCGTTACGAATGGTTCCCTCTACATATAAGAAGTCTCTATAACCAAAAGAAGCTTTACCATAAACAGAGTTTACAATCTTCTTCTCATAGCTTCTAGAAAAACTTGGACGAGAAACTGAAGCAGCAATATCAAAATAGTTAGGAGAACTCAATCCACCTTGAGTAGCTAAAGACATTTGACTGTAGTTATTTCTTCTAATATTACCTCCTGCTAATCCATCTACAGAGAAATCACCGAACTTATTTTTATAAACGATGTTTGTCTCATAGTTCATCTCTTTGTATTGATTTTGCAATTGAGTATAATAAGGCAATGTCAATGAACCATTTGCCATTCTTGCATCATTCTCATTTGAATAAGAATTCATTCTTGCGTTTGACTGAACACTTAAATGACTATTGATTTTATAGTTTAAACCTACATTACCAACAATTCTATTATTCTTTTGAGTTTTATAATTTTCTGCCACAACAAAATAAGGGTTATCCCAATATTGAGGAATACCATAAGATGCAAAATCTCCTGTTGCATTAGGGTCACCAATGTTCCAAGAGTTTACGCTTCCATCTGGCTCGCGATATTTTTTCATTCGCTCAATATCCAATTGTCTTTGAAACCATTGGTTGAAGTTTTGTGTTACATTTAATCCAGTTAAATCGTATCCTTCAGTAGGTGCTCCTTTTGTATAAGAAGTTGTATAAGTGATATCAGTTGAAATTGTTAATTTTTTACCAACATCAAATGAACCGTTAATACCTAATTGGTGTTGATCTCTATTTGCATTAGGCACCACCAATGTTCTTTGCTGGTTACCATATGTTAATCTAAAGTTATGAGATTCTCCACCAGAAGTGAATGCAACAGAATTGTTCAAATTCAAACCTGTTTGGAAGAAATTCTTCACGTTATCTGGTTGTGCAATCATTGGTGTTAATTTACCAAATTCAGCACCAGGATACCAGCTCCAATAAGCACGGTATTGATTACCATCGATTTTAGGTCCCCAGCTCTCATCCGCTCCATACTCCAACATTCTTTGACCTTGGAACGCAGACCAAGATGCAGGATGTGCAGCAGCATCATAATTGAAGATATAGTAACCTTGGTCATCTAAATAACCAGCTCCCAAAGAGTTTTTGTTAGTGTAAGATGAAGAATAACCACCTGCGTACTGATTTTGGTATGGAGGTAGTAATGAAATATTTTCAAATGTTGCACCTAAATTTAATTCAACACCACTGTACTTTTTACGAGTCCCTTTTTTTGTAGTGATTACAACGGCTCCGTTAGCAGCACGTTGACCATACAATGCAGTTGCAGCTGGACCTTTTAATACAGATAAGTTTTCAACGTTGTCCATTAAAACAGCTGATTGATTGGTAATAGTTCCATCAACAACAAATATCGGCTCCTGTGGTCCTAAACCAGTAACACCACGGATTAAGATACTACCATTGTCAAATGCAGAACTTGGAGATCCTACCAATTGCACACCAGCAACTTTTCCTGCCAAAGCAGTACTTACGTCAGTTGATTTAGCAATAGTTAGGTTTTCACCCTTTACCTCTTGCACAGCATATCCAAGGGCTTTTTTCTCTCTTTTAACACCCAAGGCAGTTACGATCACCTCTGTTAAATTATCTACTGTTTCTAGTAAAGTAATACTGCTTGCTTTTGCAGCAGGTACTTCTAAGTTTGCAAAACCTGTAGCAGAAACCTGCAAAACAGCATTTTGTTTAACTGTGAGAGAGAAAACGCCATTCGCATCTGCCTTAGTAGCATTGCTTGTGCCTTTTTCTTTTACTGTAGCGGCTTCTACTGGTGCACCTTTGGCATCAGTGATCTTTCCTTTTACAGTTGTAGTTTGAGCTAGTGCAATGTTCAATGAAAAGAACATAGCCAGCATCAGGTAAAAAATTTTCTTCATGTGCTTTTTGTTTTACTTAAGCCTTCAAGTTATGAAAAAATGCTAAACTTTGTTAACAATAACTTAACAAAATTAATAGTTTCTTTCAATTTTGTTAAATAAAATAGATATTAAAACGCCTATTAATCATATATACATTATAATAATTTTATATTTATAGTAAAATTATTTATAAGTTTCCTTTATAATGGGCATAAAAAAAGTGAATCTCAAGGAGATCCACTTTTTTAATAGTGTTCAGTCTATATAGCCGGATGGATCAACTACCTCTTGATCCACCTGTTTTGATCGGTTTTTTACTTGCACCAGAAGATTTGGTGCTTGCCTTTGCGATAAATTTTGAACTACCCCCTGCTTGCACATTGGTTTTTGCGCTAGAGGCTGTTTTTTTATCGGCTATTTTTTTATTGATTGCGAATCCCATATGCTTTGTATTAGACCCAAAAATAGCATTAATATTTTATTTAGCCATTTAAAAGGGAATATCAGGCTTTACTTTTTGACTAGTGCATAAGATTCCCTAATTAATGTTTGGACCAGGGATGGACTTAGTCTTGTATTTAAAACAAGGGTATTCCAATGCTTTTTATTCATGTGAAAGCCAGGTAAGATATTATCGGGATAGGCTTCTCTTAACTCTTCAGATTTGTCCGGGTCGGTCTTGATATTGATTCTTGGGGGGATGTCATCCAAAGAAATGAGTAAGAATATTTTTCCTTTGATTTTATATACAAGATGCTCCGGACCAAATGGCTGACACTCTTCGACATCGTCAAAGCTTAAGCAAAAATCTCTCACCCATTCGACGTGCATGTTTCAGTAATTTATAAAATAGAAAAATTAAATTCTTAAGAGTCCTGCTTTGTGCAAAGTGTTGATTGGTTTATTATCCCAAAACAAATCAAAGTCTTCCAATCCTGCAGCTAAATAATCTGCTTTGATATCTACCAATGACATTCCTGCATTGGTATGCACATTTATCTTTTCTAATAACTGAATGAACCAGGTTCCTTTTTGAGGTTCGACATGAATTGAAATCGTATTTTGATTGGTTTCAAAACACAAGTTCATTTCTTCCCACTTACTACCCTTCTTGGAACGTTGCACCATTGTTGAGGATGGCATTAAGCCTATCCAAATTGCTTTATAATTAGCAGCGCCAATTTCTACCGCATCCAACTGTGTTTGAATATAATTTGGCTTGATGCTTGTTTTTGGAATTTTAAATTCGAACCATTTTTGCAATGGGAATTCATAACAAGCACCATGCATATAATTTAGGATGGCTTTCTTTAAACCATAGCCAAAAATTTCATGGTTGGCACCTGTCGTATCAATATGGGCAATATCATTGTTTGCAAAACTGCCCACTGTATCAGAGACTTTTTTTACTTTATAATTTTCTGGTGCCAATCCAACAGGGCTATGCGCGGTCATGGTAAATAAATGCCAAAATGCAGATTTTAAAACACCTGTTTCAAATAATTGACGCACCATTTCTAAGGAGTCCACCGTTTCTTGTACGGTTTGAGTTGGAAAACCATACATCAAATACGCATGCACCATGATACCCGCGTCATTAAAATGTTGACTCACTTTTGCTACTTGTGCCACCGTAATGCCTTTCTGAATGAGTTCAAGTAATCTGTCCGATGCCACTTCTAATCCTCCACTCACGGCAATACATCCCGAAGCCTTTAATAAAAGACATAGATCCTTTGTAAAGCTTTTTTCAAAACGCACATTGGCCCACCAACTTACCACTAGTTTTCGTTTGATGATTTCAATTGCTAAAGCTTTCATCAATGCAGGTGGCGCAGCTTCATCTACAAAATGAAAACCGTTTTGTCCAGTTTGCGCAATCATTAATTCCATCCTGTCAGCCAATAAACTTGCTGTAGCTGGCTCATAGGTTTTGATATAGTCCAAAGAGATATCACAAAAAGTACATTTCCCCCAATAGCATCCGTGTGCCATGGTTAATTTATTCCATCTTCCATCGCTCCATAAACTATGCATGGGATTGATCAACTCTATCACAGAAATATATTGATCCAACCATAAACCTTCATAATCTGGTGTGCCTAATTGATGTTGTTTATAGTCAGGCTGGATCGACTCATTGATATAAGTCACCACACCATTCAACAAAGTGAAGCAACGTTTTAAATCCTGTACTTGTATTTTACCATCAATATGATGAATCAATAATTCGATTGGTGTTTCTCCATCATCCAATGTGATAAAATCATAAAATTCAAAAACCCTTGGATCAGACAAAGAACGCAATTCGGTATTGGCAAAGCCACCACCCATCGCAACTTTAATAGTTGGATAATGTTGCTTAATCCACTGACCACATCTTAAAGAGGTATACAAATTACCAGGGAAAGGCACCGATATGCAAACTAATTTGGGTTGAATATTTTGAATATGTTTTTCAAAAATGTCTAATAAAATAGCATCTAAAAATGTGGGTGGCGTATTTAGTGCAGCATATAATTCGTCAAATGAATTGGCAGAACGACCAAGACTTTCGGCATAACGGCTAAATCCAAAATAAGGATCGATTGTCTCTTTGATTAAATTACCTAAATCCTCTAAATACATGGTAGCAATATGCTTGGCCTTATCTTGCTTGCCCATGGCTCCAAATGCCCAATCTAAATCGTCCATTTGATCAAAGGCATCCGCTTCTGGTAAAAATGAGCGAGAACAAATTAAATGTGCAATGGTATCTAACTTACCCTGTAAAAATAAAATCACCTGATCGATGGTGTTGATATAATTATTCTCTAGGGCAAGTATACGTTGACAGTTGGGACTAAGCTCCCATTCTTTAGATCGAATGGCTTTAAATAATTTAGTTAAGCCTGCTTTGTTAAAAAGCGCCAAAGTGACTTCGATCCCAAGATCTGCTTGTACACTTGGAATGCCTTTAGTATTTAAAAACCCTTTGATATAGGCCGTAGCGGGGTAAGGCGTATTTAATTGCGTAAATGGTGGCGTGATTAAAAATAAGGGAGATTGCATATGCTTACTTTACCGTCTTCATTTGTATAATGTCAACAATGAAAGCGAATGCCATTGAAAAATAAATATAGCCTTTAGGTATTGACAGATGAAAGCCTTCTGCAATCAATGATAATCCAATCATCATCAAAAAGCTTAATGCTAATATTTTAAAGGAAGGGTGTTTTTTGATGAAAAAACTAATAGGCTGTGAAGCAAAAATCATGATCACCACAGCCACGATCACAGATGTGTACATTACCCATAGCTCCTGTGCCATACCAATAGCTGTTATGATAGAATCAATTGAAAAAACTAGGTCTAATAAAATGATCTCTAATAAAAGTCTTTTAAAACTACTGGTTTTTGGAACTACTGGTTGATCACTATTATTTGCTAGTTCCGTTTTATGGTAAATCTCCACTGTACTTTTATAAATTAAAAAAAGACCACCTGCAATTAAAATCAAGCCTTTACCAGAAAAATGAATATCAAATAAGGTAAATAATTCTTGATCTAATTTTAAAATCCAAGAGATTAAGGTTAATAAAATTAGACGCATCACCATGGCTAAACCTAATCCCCAATACCTTAATTTATTTCTTTGACTATCCGGTAATTTATCGGATAGAATAGAAATGAAAATGACATTGTCTATTCCTAAAATAACTTCTAAAGAAATTAAGGAGATTAATGGAATAATTGCATCTAGCATAGCTGTAAATTAGTCTCACAAATATATGTTGGTTACACAGGATATAAAAATTATACCCTATAAAATGGTTCAACCACACCAAAGAAGGCATAAGATTCGCCTATTCTAGCGCTTAAACTAGTATTTGTGGATTTTACTATTTTGCTTAAATTTATATCAACTAATAGATTAACAATAAATTGAAATAAAATGCAATTTTTAATTTTATTTTCTTGGTTCACCTTCTTTATAGGGCTCTTATCTGCACCTAAGTTGAATACAAGTCAAAATGTAGACTCAAATCCTAAATTTAGGTTAATCCCTGCACCAAAAATTACATTCAATTCATTTGTGGATTGTAATATGGCAGAAGTTTGGATAGGCGATACCTTTAGGATCTTCCCTGGTAAATATGGCGAAGATCCATTATGGGGTTATGCGAAAGATTTAAAATATTCTGATGGAGAAAATGCAGAAGTTGTATTTAAAAATCCTGCCAGTAAGTTCTTTAATCCTATCATGCCTAGCAATGTGCCTATTGGGCAGAAAGGATTGCATGGAGCTGTATGGTTTGAAACTGTTTACCAGGATTCAAAAGATGTAAGTGGTAAAACATTATATGGAATTTATCATAACGAAAATTATCCTAGCACTTTGCCATACGATTATATTAGCAAAGAAGGTTATAAAAATATACGTTGGCCACAGGGTTTAACTGGTCCAGAAAGTCCTGCAGCTGTTTGCAGAATTGGTGTGATGAAATCTGTAGATGGTGGTAAAAGCTGGGATAACAGAGGGATTTTTATTGAGGATTATGACCCAAGGATGATTCGAAAACCATTTAATACTTCGAATACTTTTGCAGGTGGTGTAGGCGACCCGTCTGCAGTTGCTAGTGGCGATTATTTGTATTTATTTTATGGAGAGTACGGCTATCCTGGCGTGTATGATGAAAAAACTTATAAGGCACAAAAAGAGTGGAGTGGTCAATGTATTAGTATCGCACGTATCGCTTTGAAAGATCTAGATCATCCAGTTGGAAAAGCAAAAAGATGGGATGGCAAATCTTTCTCTATTGCTTATGATAGTTATGGGGTGCCAGTTCGATCATTACAAATTCCAATCAATGAAGGTGGCGGTGGGGCTTCATCACCAACAGGTGGATTTCATTGGGGACCATC
>CAXNMZ010000046.1:0-12986 GCA_964203125.1 Chitinophagales bacterium
GCAGCAGATGCATCTACTATTTATGAAGTGCCTTTAAAAATGTTGGAAGAAAAATTAGATTTAATCGTACTTGAAAAATTAAAGATCACCAATTTTAAAGAGCCAGATTTAACCAAGTGGAAGCTATTTTTAGATAAATTAAAAAATCCAAAGTCCACGGTGAATATTGGATTAATTGGTAAATACATTGAATTACAAGATGCCTATAAATCCATCCTAGAAGGGTTTATACATGCAGGTGCAATGAACGAAGTGAAAGTGAATGTGGTGAATGTACATAGCGAAGATATTACCCAAGAAAATGTGAAGGAATTAGTGGGAAGTTTAGATGGATTATTAGTAGCTCCTGGATTTGGAAACAGAGGAATTGAAGGAAAAATTATTGCTGTTCAATATGCAAGAGAAAATAATTTACCATTTTTTGGTATTTGTTTAGGCATGCAAATGGCTGTGATTGAATTTGCAAGAAATGTGATTGGATTAAAAGGGGCGCATTCTACAGAGATGGATCCAAATAGCCCAGAGCCGGTCATTAATATGATGGAAGAACAAAAAGCGATTACAATTAAGGGAGGAACGATGCGTTTAGGATCTTACCCTTGTACCATTACCGAAAATACGTTAGCGCATAAAATATATGGCACTACTTCTATCAATGAGCGCCATCGTCATCGTTATGAATTTAACAATGCTTATCTAAATGATTTCCACGAAAAAGGAATGGTCACTAGTGGGGTCAATCCTGCCACTGGATTGGTAGAAATTATAGAATTACCCAATCATCCATTTTTTATTGGTGTACAATACCATCCAGAATTAAAAAGCACGGTAGAAGCGCCAGCGCCTTTATTTGTGCATTTTATTGCTGCTGCAAAAGCATACGCAAAAAAGTAACATTTCCACTTTGCTATACCGCTAACATTTGTTAGTTTTGTGTTATGCAAAAAATAAGAATTCTAACTTCTACAAGTTTGTTTGATGGCCATGATGCCTCTATCAATATCATGCGCCGCGTGCTGCAAGAACAAGGTGCAGAAGTCATTCATATGGGACATAATCGATCTGCACAAGAACTTGTTGAAGCAGCGATCGAAGAGGATGTGCAATTGATTGCAATTACATCTTATCAAGGAGGTCATATTGAATTTTTCTCCTACCTCAGAAAGTTATTAGATGATGCCTGCTATCAACATATTAAAATTGTTGGTGGAGGTGGTGGAACTATTTTACCTTCCGAAGCAGCCATCATTCATGCAAAAGGAATTTCAAAAATATATTTACCTAAGGATGGTCTTGCCATGGGGATAGAAGGCATGATTAAAGAAGTGATTGCCTTTGCTAATTTCCCATTAAAATCCAATCAAACAACCAAGTATTCAAAACTGCCTTTTGATAAAAAAACTGATCCAAGAAAATTAGCAAGGGATATTACACTTTTGCAAAATGGTACCTTAAAAATTAAGAAAGATAAAAAAGTAGTTCAAAAAAATATTCCTGTCATTGGATTAACAGGCACAGGTGGTGCGGGTAAGTCTACTGTATGTGATCGCTTGGTACATTATTTTATTCAAACCAATCCAGGCTTAAGTATTGCGGTGGTGTCAGTAGATCCTACTAAGAAAAAAACAGGTGGCGCTTTGTTAGGAGATAGAATTAGAATGAATGCCATCCATCATCCCAATGTATTTATGCGATCACTCGCAACAAGGTCCGACCATCAATCTATCTCTGGATCCTTAGACCAAGTGATTTATTTATGTAAAGCAGCAGGCTATGATGCTATTATTATCGAGACTGCAGGTGTTGGTCAAAATGATGCATCCATTGTAGATTATGTAACGCTACCAATGTATATTATGACACCAGAATTTGGTGCAGCGAGTCAGTTGGAGAAGATCAATATGATTGACTTTGCACAAATTATTGGCATCAATAAATTTGATAGAGCAGGTGGATTAGATGCAATAAGAGATGTGAAAAAACAATACGCAAGATCGCGTCATTTATTCAATGCAGATCATTCGACATTGCCTGTATATGGCACCATTGCATCCAAGTTCAATGATCCTGGTATGCAGCATCTATTCAATCATATGATTGAATTAGTGAATCAGCAACATCAATTACAATGGAAGACCATTGCAAAGCCATTGGCATACAATGCGAGTCAGGTGGCCACACCAACCATTCCATTGAATCGATTTAATTATTTAAATGAAATTGTTACAACGATTCAAAAAAATAAAGTTTGGATAGCGGAACAAAAGCAGTTGGCTTCTCAGTGGTATAGTTATGAGCAAGTGATGCAAAATCCTAAGCTCAAAAAATTACCAATTTTAAAAGAGGAGGCAGATAAAGTTGCAGGTGCGATCGACCCAGAAGTGAAAAAATCTATTCAAACTTGGGAAGCGACAAAAACCAAGTACCAACAAGACGCATTGGTCTATGAAATAAGAGGTAAAAAAATTCATCAACCTTTAAGCTTTAAAACAGAATCTGGTTTGACTTTGCAAAAAGTGTATTTACCCAATTTTAAAGACTGGGGAGATATTGCTGAGTGGCAATTAAAAGAAAATGTGCCAGGCCATTATCCATATACGGCGGGCGTATTTGATTTGAAGCGAACAGGAGAGGATCCAACAAGAATGTTTGCAGGCGAAGGTGGCCCAGAGAAAACCAATCAACGCTTTCATTTTTTAGCAAGCGGACAACCTGCAACAAGATTGTCTACCGCATTTGACAGTGTGACTTTATATGGTCAAGATCCTTCCAATAGAATGGATGTATTTGGAAAAATTGGCAATGCGGGTGTGAATATTGCTTCGGTAGATGATATCAAGAAATTGTATTCTGGCATTAATTTAAATGATCCAACGAGTTCTGTGAGTATGACCATCAATGGTCCTGCGGCCATCATACTAGCGATGTTTTTTAATGCAGCGATTGATCAAGCCTGTGAGCAATATATTACGGAACAAAAAATGTGGCCAGCAGTTAATAAAAAATTGAATGCTTATTTTAAAGCTACAACAAGACCAGTCTACCATGATTTTGATGCGTTGAAAAAACAATCCATCCAGCACAATGGTTTGGGCTTAAAATTATTAGGTGTGAGTGGGGATCAAGTGCTAGATCCAAAAGTATATGCGACTATTAAAAAACAGGTTTTACAAAACGTTCGTGGAACATTACAAGCAGATATATTAAAAGAGGACCAAGCACAAAATACTTGCATTTTTTCCATTGATTTTGCATTAAAATTAATGGGCGATGTACAAGCTTATTTTGTAGACCAAAAAGTAAAGAACTTTTATAGTATCTCTATCTCAGGATACCATATTGCAGAAGCGGGTGCTAATCCAATTACGCAATTGGCATTTACACTGGCCAATGGGTTTACTTATATTGAGTATTTCTTAAATAGAGGTTTAGCGATTGATGATTTTATTCCTAATTTCAGTTTCTTTTTTAGCAATGGCATGGATCCAGAATATGCCGTGATTGGAAGGGTGGCAAGAAGAATCTGGGCGCAAACAATGAAGCTTAAATACAAGGCCAATTCAAGGTCTCAAAAATTAAAATACCATATTCAAACAAGTGGTAGAAGTTTACACGCCCAGGAAATTGATTTTAATGATATCAGGACCACCTTGCAAGCTTTATACGCAATTTATGACCAGTGCAACAGTTTACATACCAATGCCTATGACGAAGCCATTACCACACCAACCAAAGAGAGTGTAAGAAGGGCCCTGGCGATTCAGTTAATTATAAATAAGGAATTAGGCACTGCTAAAGTGGAAAACGCACAACAAGGCAGCTTCTTGATGAATGAATTAACAGATCTGGTAGAAGAAGCGGTATTGCAAGAGTTGGAACGCATCAATGCAAGAGGCGGGGTTTTAGGTGCGATGGAAAGAATGTATCAGCGATCAAAGATTCAGGAAGAAAGTATGTTCTACGAAACCAGAAAACATCATGGGGAGATCCCAATCATTGGTGTAAATACTTTTATAGACGAAGCAGACCAAAATAGCAATGATCGTCGTCCCGTATTTAGATCCTCAGCTGCCGAAAAGAAATTACAAATTGCCAACTTATCGCAATTTAAAAATAGAAATAAAGATCAAGCCGCAGATTATCTAAACTTGCTGCATCAAGCTGCTGTTCAAAATGAAAATGTTTTTGACCTCTTGATGGAAGCGGTGAAGTATTGTAGTTTAGGAGATATTACGAACTTGCTTTACCACCCAGGGGGTAAATACAGCAGGAATTTGTAATAAAGCCTTAAAATAGCCCTAAAATGATTCCAATTTAGGGTGTACCTGGTGCTAAATACATCTTAAAAACATACCTTTGCCGCATCTATTTAGATTAATTGAAAAAGCATGAAAACGGACAAAAATACGGTCATTGGGTTTGTATTATTAGCAGGTTTATTCTTTGTTTACTTTTGGTATACCAGCAAGCAGCAAAATGAAATTGCAGCCTACAAGCAAAAATTCGATGATTCTGTTGCAATGGTGAAAGCCAATGCCTTAAAAGCAGCTGCATTGAATACAGTTGCATTGATTGATTCAACTAAAAAAGATGCCACTGGCCTATCAGTTGTTGCGGATACTTTGAAAGAGGAGATGGCCATTTTAGAGAACGATTTAATTAAAGTTGAATTTACCAATAAAGGAGGTCAGGTTGCAAGCGTTACTTTAAAGAAGTATACCAATTCAAAAAAGGAATTAGTGCAATTGGGAGATAGTAGTTCATTGTCTTACGCTGTGAATGCTGGCAACAATCAAACAGTACAAATTAATCAGGTTATTTTTCCTGTATCCAATGTATCCACCGATCAGAATGGGGTTCAAAAAATTGAATATGCTTGGACTGCTCCAAATGGTAAAACGATCAAGCACCAATTTACTTTAGCAAAAGGAAAATACAATGTGGATTGGAATATCGTAATGGATGGTGCAGATCAATTGTTGACCAACAATCAATTAAATGTTTTATGGGATGTACATTCTTATGGACAAGAAAAAACGACCACCTATGAGCGTCAAATGTCCAATATTTGTTTTTCAGAAGGGAACGAGTTCGATTATATTTCTAGCAATACCAATAAAGTTTTTGAAAAGCCTGTTCAATGGGTGGGACTAGTGCAACAATTTTTTACAACGACAGTGCTTTATAAAGAGGGATTTAATTCAGGTAAAATTGACTGGCAGCGTAAGACAGATAGCAGCAATGGTTTAGCTACTTTACAAGCGCAGTTCCAAACAAAATTGACTGGTGCCAATGCTACTATGCCACTCTCACTTTATTATGGTCCGAATGATTTTGAAATCTTGAAATCACAGGCGCCAGAGATGGAGCAAATTGTGAATTTAGGAAGAGACTTATATTCCTTTGTACGCCCTATCAACAAATACATCATCATGCCAGTGTTTGATTTCTTTGCTGGCTTTGTACAAAATTACGGATGGGTCGTATTCTTATTAACCATCTTCATTCGTTTAGTCACTTCGCCTTTGACCTATTCAAGTTTCTTGAGTACGGCCAAGATGAAAGTATTGAAGCCTGAATTAGATGAGATTAAGAAAAAGACAGGGGACGATCAACAAGCTTTTGCGATGGAGCAGATGAAGTTATTTAGAGAAGCAGGCGTGAATCCTTTAGGTGGATGTATTCCTGCCTTATTGCAAATCCCGATTTTCTTTGCTTTGTACAGTTTCTTTAATTCCAATATCGCTTTAAGGGGACAGTCCTTCTTATGGAGCCAAGATTTGTCTAGTTATGATTCTATCTACACCCTTCCATTTACTATTCCATTAGGATTTGGAAGCCATATCAGTTTGTTTACTTTGACTGCAGTATTGACCACTTTTATTTCGTCTATCTATAATATGTCGATGACACCTACGCAAGACAACCCTGCGTTAAAGTACATGCCCTATATTTTCCCATTCATGCTATTGTTTATCTTCAATAGTTTGCCGTCTGCGTTAACATGGTATTATACTGTATCTAATATTGTGACTTTATTATTACAATTGTTAATTCAAAAAGTCATCATCGATCATGATAAAATTTTGGCTACAATAGAAGTCAAAAGAAAGACGCCAAAGAAGAAAAGCAACTGGCAGGAGAAATATGAACAAATGATGGAGTCTCAAAAAAAAGTACAAGCACTAAAAGATAAAACTAAAAAATAATATCCCCTAAAGAGACCTAAATAAAACTGGGTCTCTTTTTATAATAATGTTTACTCAATATGCTACGATTACCCCCCATAATTGTTTGCTTCCTTAGTTGTGTCGTATTTCAATCACAAGCTCAAACCAAAGTTGTTGGCGAATGTGCCATCACCTATGATATTCATCAAATATCAAACATTGGAGATACAAGTTTGATAGGTCAAAAACAAATTTTTATAAAGGGGAATAGTTGCAAAACAATTTTAAAGACGCCTCAGTTAACCCAGACCCTCATATTCAATACGCAACAAGACACAGCCGTCATTTTAAAAGAGGTAGGCTTGAATAAATTTCTTCAGTATATTTTATACACTTCCATCAATCCTGTTAATTTGGTTACAGCCAAAAAAAATGACTTTGTAAGTTCCATTTTAAATTATCCATGTGCGTCCATCACCTTGTCTTTGGCAAATGGAACCTTAATGGAAGTAACTTATACAACTGCTATTTTACCCACTGTGACAGTATACGAACAAGCATTTAAAGAAATACCTGGTTTGGTATTGAATTATCAATTGACGACAAAGGAGGGGAATCGAATTTTATACAGCGCAACAAAAGTTGACTTAAGCCCAATTACATTGAATGTATTTGAAGTCAATAAAAATAACTACCAACAAATTAATTAGGGATTTTGTGGACTTGGTGTCTTAAACCTAGGTAAAATTACTTTATGACGATAAGGGATCACATAAGTGATATTTCCTTTATTGTATTTAAGATAATTTGTTTGTCCTAAGCCAGTATTCAAAGTACTTGAAACGGTAAGCCCTTTGTAGAGTAAACTAGATTTTAAATCACGAAATGTGCTTACTTTATGACTTAAGCTACTCAGGTTTTTTAAACTATATTTTTCTGCGACTTTTTTTGACTCAGTCGTTCCAGTTACAATAGTAGATGCATGTACAGAAGTGGATACGACTGTCATGAATACTAAAGTGGTTAATATGGTTTGTAGGATACGCACGGTTATGACGAAGATAAAACATTATGCCATTCCGGCATAAATATTTTTTTAACGATATATTGGGTCAACTGTGAACAATAAATTAGTTCAAATTAAGTCTGAACACGTACATTTAATAAATCAATGTAATGCTAAGAATTAGACCTATTTAATTGATTTTCAGTGATTTATTAAACATATGTAAATAGATGCCATGTTCAATCATCAGTTTGAAGACGAAAATGGAGATATTCAGGACCTTCTTTTACGTTACCAGAACCTCAAAACTGGCAAAGCACCTTCTTATATAGAAGAGGATGATTTTGAGAAGATTATTGCCCACTTAGATGAAAAAGATGCGATTGTTGAAGCGATTGAAGCCGCAGATATCGCATTGTCTCAATTTCCGTCTTCCGCATTGCTGATGATTAAAAAAGCAGATTTATTGTTGGCTACCAGAAAATATACCGACGCATTAGCATTGTTGAATACTGCTGCTTTGTATGATCATCAAGACATGAATTTATTCATTCTTAAAACGGATGCTTATTTGGCATTGGATCAACCCGAAGAAGCGATTGTATTATTGAAAGAGGCATTGCATTTATTTGAAGGTGCAGAAAGAACAGAATTGCTTTTTGAATTAGCAGATGTCTATGATGACCACGAAGCCTTTGATAAAGTGTTTGATTGCTTACAATTGATTTTAGAAGAAGAGCCAACCAATGAGGAAGCCTTGTATAAAATTTGTTTTTGGACAGATTTCACTGGGCGTAATGAAGAAAGTATTGTACTGCATCAAAAGATGATTGACGAGCAGCCCTACAATGCGCTCGCATGGTTCAATCTTGCTGCAGCTTACCAAGGCATCAAACTTTATGAGAAAGCAATTGAT
Source organism: Chitinophagales bacterium (assembly GCA_964203125.1). Taxonomy (GTDB): domain Bacteria; phylum Bacteroidota; class Bacteroidia; order Chitinophagales; family Chitinophagaceae; genus Sediminibacterium. The sequence continues at coordinate 8,093 of CAXNMZ010000046.1, forward strand.
GCTTATCAGTTTGCAATCGTTATTGATGAAAAGTTTGATTACGCTTATCGCAATATGGGAGATGCGTATTTAAGAATTAGAAAATACAAAGAAGCCATTGAAGCATTGGAAAAAGTACTAGAACTATCTAGACCAGAAGATGTGATTTATGAAGCCATTGGACATTGTTACCATCGATTAAAAAACTTTGCACAAGCGAGGTTCCATTATAAAAAAGCGGTCCACTTAAATCCAGAAGATAGTCGGCTTCATCAAAAAATTGCTTCTACTTATATGTTAGAATCAAAATGGCAAATGGCGATCAAACAAATTGAACATGCCATTAGAATTAACAAGCATATCAATGAGTATTATATTATGATGGGGGAATGTTATATGTACTTAGACCAATACAAAGAAGCAGCAACCTATTTTGGCATCGTGGTAAAACATAAGCCAAAGCAAATAGCAGGATGGGAAAGTTTTATCAAATGTTTAATCGCCAATCAACAATATGATGCTGCTCTAGAGCAAACAGAACTAGCTTATATGTCCACACAGGGTAAAGTAATTTTTGTATACTACCGAAGTGCCATCTTATTTATGATGAAAAAGCGAAAGGAAGGGTTGTTGCAATTAGAGATGGCTTTGTCTAAGTCGGGTAAATGGTTGAATAAGCTCATTAAATTTTATCCTGAACTCATTCAAGATCCAAAAGTGGTGGAATTAATTAGTCAATACAAGAAGCTTAGATAAACTGAGTATTTTAAATTATCTTTGCAAAAATAGACATATGATGAATTTTAGTTTAACACAAATACCAGAAAGAACAAAACAGCCTAGACAAAACGGGTTAACAATGGTGATGGATAAAGGACTTAGCTTAAGAGATGCAGAAAGTTTTATAAGTGTTGGCGCCCCACATACAGATATTGTTAAATTAGGTTTTGGTACTTCTTTTGTGACACCGAATTTGAGAGCAAAAATTGAATTGTATCAACAACACAATATTCCAGTTTATTTTGGCGGAACATTATTTGAAGCTTTTGTGATCAGAAATCAGTTCGATGATTATATAGCCATGTGTAAGGATTATAAAATTGATGTGATTGAAGTGAGTGATGGTTCAATTGAAATTCCACATACAGAAAAATGTGGTTACATTGAAAAGATTTCAAAATTTGCAAAAGTATTTAGTGAAGTTGGAAGTAAAGATGCAGCACATATTATTCCTCCATACAAATGGATTGAATTAATGAGTGCAGAATTAAGTGCTGGCGCTTCTTACGTGATTGCAGAAGCTAGAGAAGCCGGAAACGTAGGTATATATAGAGGTACAGGAGAGGTGAGGGAAGGACTTGTACAAGAGATTTTAACTAAAATCCCTGCAGAAAAAATTCTTTGGGAAGCACCACAAAAAGCACAGCAATTGTATTTTCTTGAATTAATTGGTTGCAATGTGAACCTTGGCAATATTGCTCCATCTGAAGTGATTCCATTAGAGGCAATGCGTATTGGCCTTCGTGGAGACACTTTTGATTTATATTTAAATAAATAAATGTGCGCCAGTTTGGATTAATCGGATTCCCATTAGCACATTCTTTTTCAAAAGGATATTTCGCCAATTATTTTTTGACTGAAAAGATATTGGATGCGCATTATGAAAATTATCCAATTGAATCCATCGATTTATTTTCAGGCTTATGGAAGAACAATCCTTCTTTACAAGGATTGAATGTTACCATCCCGTATAAAAAATTAGTCATCCCTTTTTTACAGCATGCCTCATCGGTGGTTCAATCCATTCAAGCTTGTAATTGTATCAAACTGCACGAAGGCGCTTTATACGGCTACAATACAGATGTGATTGGCTTTGAACAATCTTTATTGCCCTACTTACAACCCCATCATCAAAAAGCACTCATATTTGGAACTGGCGGCGCTGCTGCTGCAGTAGAATGGGTGCTTAAAAAATTAGGCATCGACTATCAATTGGTTTCTAGAACTGCATCAGAAGGCTGTATCAGCTATGAATCACTCACACCAGATGTCATTGCAGCACATACATTGCTGATTCATACAAGCCCTCTGGGTACGTATCCAAATGTGGATGAGGCGCCTAATTTGCCTTATGAAGCAATCACCTCAAAACATCATTTGTATGATTTGGTGTACAATCCTGCAGCCACTAAATTTTTAACTTTGGGTGCAGCACAAGGCGCGACCACACAGAATGGTTTAGAAATGTTACACTTGCAAGCCAATGCGAGTTGGGAAATTTGGAATAGCGAGACGCCATTCATTCAATAAGTCTTTTATAATTTTCCTAAGAATTCAAATAATTGCGTCACGGCTTTTTTTCGATGACTGAATTGATTCTTTTCTTCCATCGTCATATTGGCAAAGCTTTTAGAAGCGCCATCGGGTACAAAAATTGGGTCATATCCAAATCCATTTTCACCCTGCATGGTAGTTAAGATTTGCCCCTTGCAAATACCTTCATAATAATAGGTTTGATTTTTCCAGATAAGGCAAATGACAGTTCTAAATTGTGCAGCTCTGTCATCAATGCCAGCCATTTTACTTAAAACAAGGTCGATATTCGCCTGCGCATTGCTATTTTCTCCTGCATACCTTGCACTTTTTACACCAGGTGCGCCACCTAAAGCAGCAATTTCTAATCCGGTGTCTTCACTAAAACAGTCTTGATTGGTCAGTTTAAAAATAGTCATGGCCTTTTCTAAGGCATTGGCTTCTAGTTGATCATGCGGTTCTGGAATATCAATCTCAATGCCCGCTTCTTTAAGTGGAATAATCCTAAAATTTTCTCCAACTAAGGATTGAATTTCGGCCACTTTATTTCGGTTGTTGGTAGCAAAAATGAGTGTGTGCATTCGTACAATTAATTCAGTTTATAATTTGAAAATTATTTTTAATGCAGTCCACAATTTTGTTTTTTCAATTTTAGAAGCTTGATCAATTCCTTGCATTTGTGCTAAATTATTACTGAATAATAATTGGGTTTCTCCAAGTAAAATGGGTGTATATAATTTAGTAGGTAATTTTATTTTTAATTGCGTTGGATTGATATCAAAAATCAATACAAAATCAGAAGGCACTTGCGTTAAAATTTGATGTAATGAAAAGTTTTTATTTGCAAGGTTAATCAATGCAATATCCGCAATGGTTAATTTGCATGCATTTAAAATAGACGTTAATAAATCGAAAGCCCTTTCATTTAAATGAACTGCGTCCATATCTTGTACTAAAACAAGGATCTTTTTTTGGTGTTCCCCAAGAAATTTAACAGGTCCAATGGGGGTAGCATCTTCGTTAATACTGTCAATTTCTGTGCTAGCTGGAATCTTGGGGGGTACTTTTTTATCCACATTTACCAACGCGGTACCTAGCACTAAACTTTCTTTGTACAGGTTCACTAATACGCTATTTGGCAGCTTGTTTTTTACTTCTTTCATAGGATTTGGATACCGAAAATTAACTGAATTGATTGATTTGAAAAAATAACAATTGTATGTCTTTATTTTTTTGTGTTTCTTTGTGGTTGATTTTGCATTAAAAACGAATAAATATGAGTGTACAAAATATCCCATTTATCGAAATGCCAAAGGAGCAATTAAGGCAGTTAGATGCTAAAAATTTTTACTTTGGGAAAAGCTTCACCAACTATATGTTGGAAGCAGATTATATCAATGGCGAATGGACAAATGCAGTCATCAAAAAATTCGAACCCTTACAATTAGATCCATCTTCTGCAGTCTTACACTATGGTCAATCCATCTTTGAAGGCATTAAAGCTTATAAAAGTGCAACAGATCAGGTGGTTATTTTTAGACCTCAAGAAAATTACAAACGCTTTAATATTTCTGCAGATAGAATGCAAATGCCAGCTGTGCCTGAATGGTTATTCATGGATGGCATGAAGCAATTGGTAAAAATAGAACAAGATTGGATACCAAAAGAAGCAGATCATTCTTTATACATTCGACCATTCATGATTGCAACAGATCCATTCATTGGTGTGCGACCATCTGCCTTGTATAAGTTCATGATTATTTTAGGTCCTGCTGGCCCGTACAATGCTGAAGCAATGAAGATTTTGATTGAAAAAAATTATACTAGAGCGACACCGGGTGGTGTAGGTTTTGCAAAAAATGGCGGTAATTATGGCGCCAGTTTATACCCTGTTGTGTTAGCACAAAAAAAAGGGTATGACCAAGTTTTATGGACAGATGCATTGGAACATAAATATGTAGAAGAAGTGGGGATGATGAATGTGATGTTTGTGATTGATGGAAAAGTGATTACCCCAAGCTTGGAAAGAGGCACCGTGTTGAAAGGGGTGACAAGAGACAGTTCAATTACCTTGTTAAGGGAAATGGGGTATACCGTGGAGGAGCGTAACCTTTCAATAGATGAGATTGTTGCTGCACACAAATCGGGTAAGTTAGAAGAGGTATTTGGGGTGGGTACAGCGGCTGTTGTCTCCTTTATTTCCACATTAGCAGATGGAGATTACGTGATGGATTTTGACTTAACTAAGTCAGAGGTCGCACCAAAGCTTAAAAAGAAGCTAAATGACATTCGCACAGGTGTTGAGGAAGATAAACATGGCTGGCTGGTGAAAATATAGTTAAATAACTGGTAATCAGTATTTTAACTATCAAAAACAAAGACAATCGTACGGTAAAAGGGTCTAATTGCTTTATTTTTTAAAAAATAGCAAATAACATTTTGGTAATTCGTTAACAGACATTACCTTTGCCGTCCGAATTTTTTATAAACCAAAATTGAACTAAACAGCATAATTAATGCCTACTATTCAACAATTAGTGAGAAAAGGCCGTGAGATCATCAGGGCTAAAAGTAAATCAAGAGCTTTGGATGCATGTCCTCA
>CAXNMZ010000047.1:0-12036 GCA_964203125.1 Chitinophagales bacterium
TCATAACTGCAATTTAGTGGTTTTAGATCAGCAAAATATTTTTTTAAGGCCCCCAAAATAACTAGCTTTAAAAAAAATAACCAAATGCGTATCCTAAAAATAGTCATTCTCTCCTTTTTTGCTTTAATTGTTATTTATTTTTTAGGACCAAAACCTCCAAAGCCAGTATTGAAGGAGGTCTTACCAACGGTTGCAAGCATCAATGCCCTTGATGCCTCTATTGCAGCTATGGAAGCAACCCATCAGATTAAACCCAATAATCAAGCTAAAATTATTTGGGCAGACAGTAGTAAAACACAAACAGATTATGCCATTGTTTACTTACATGGATTTAGTGCCAGCCAAATGGAAGGCGACCCAGTACACCAAAATATTGCAAAACAATTTCATTGTAATTTATATTTAGCAAGATTAGCAGAACATGGTATAGATACCACCGAAGACCTCATGAATCTTACTGCAGAAAAGTATTGGGAATCTGCACAATTAGCCTATGCGATTGGAAAACAAATTGGAAAGAAAGTGATTTTAATGAGCACTTCAACAGGTGGTACTTTAGCATTACAGTTAGCAGCTAATTATCCTGAAATTGCAGGCTTGATTTTATATTCACCAAATATTGAAGTATTCAATCCATCTGCACCATTATTAAATAATCCATGGGGCTTACAGATAGGAAGAACTGTTTTAAAAAGTAATTATGTAGATATAAAATACAAGGATAGTGCTTATCCAAAATACTGGAATAGCCATTATAGAATAGAAGCAGTGGTTGCTTTGCAGAATTTATTAGAAGCAACAATGACAAAAACTACATTTAAGAAAATTCATCAACCAACATTGGCATTGTATTATTATAAGGACGAAGCCAATCAGGACAATGTAGTGAAAGTGAATGCGATTCAAAAAATGATGCAACAAATTGCTACTCCTTCCAATTTAAAAATGGAAATGGCCATACCTAATGCAGGAAATCATGTGCTAGCATCACCCATCGTTTCAAAAGATATTGTAAGTGTGGAACAAGCCACTGCAAAATTTATTCAGGAGCTCATTATAAAAAAATAAGTTACTAATGATCGGAAGCAAGTGCGACTGCAATTTTAGAATCAGCAGTGCCATAGTATAAATACCACTGCGTTTTATAATACACTAAGCCTTCTACAAAACATACATTATTGACTTCCCCTTTTAATTCATAAGGTTTATCAGGTTGAATAAAAGGCTTCACAGCTCTATCGATAAGCTTATAGGGTAAAGCGGTATCAAATAAAGCCTGCGCTGCTGCATAAGTAAATTTTGGACTTGCAGGATCATTGTTATTGGCTGCATTACTGCTATTGTAAATAAGCACAATGCCTTTAGAAGTATACAATGCAAATGGACCTGGCTCTACTAAACGACTATCAAAATAACCAGGCCTTGGCGTAAGCACCGAAACTATTTTTTGATTTTCTTCGTTTTCCAACACTTCCCAATGCAATAAATCGGATGAGTAAGCCATGAATAAATCGGTGTCTCCAAAATACATCCAGTATTTATTATTGATTTTTTTTGCTACCATTTTTTCACCTATGCGCTCTGCAACAATCGCACCCGACTTAGACCAAGTATTAATGTATTTAGGATGGGCTAATACAGGGCCTTGTTTTTGAAAATGAATCAAATCCTTTGTAGTGGCAAAACATAAACGAGCTGTTTTTCCATCATAGGCTGTATAAGTTAAAATATAACCACCTGCTGGATTTTCTACAATTCTTGGGTCTTCAATACCACCCTTCCCTTCATAAATGGCAAAACTGTCTTGAGCGGGATAAAAAATAGGTTGCGCTTGTCTTTTAAAATGAATGCCATCTTCACTTATGGCAAGTCCTATGCGGGAAGTCATAGCACTGTCTTGTGCACGGTATAATAAATAAACCTTACCATCCTTTACAAGTGCTGTAGGGTTTAAAACATTTTTTGCTTCCCAAGCAACAGTATCATTTTGCAAGGGACATAAAAAACGACTGCTCGTATCCGGAACTAAAATAGGATTGACAATATCTACCTTATGAAAACTAGGTGCCCAGTCGCTTATATTATTATTGTCATTTTTATTTTCATTTGTACTACTTGTACAAGCAGCTAATAAAATTAAAAAACACAATAAGGTATTTAGTTTCATGCTTACTTATTAGTCTATAACTCGCTTATGCTTACTAGACAGATAAGTATACACTGCAGGGATCACAAATAACGTTAAAATCAAAGAGAACATTAGACCTCCTACAATAACTGTACCTAAAGGTTTTCTGCTCGTTGCAGCTGCGCCTAAGCTAATGGCAATTGGCAATGCGCCCAATGCGGTCGCTAAGCTTGTCATTAATATTGGTCTTAGACGTTGCGATGCAGCTTCTAAGACAGCTTCTTTAATAGCTAAACCTTTTTCTCTTTTCTTATTGGCAAATTCTACAATTAAGATACCATTCTTAGTCACCAAGCCTATCAACATAATGATACCAATTTGCGAGAAGATATTTAATGTTTGGTCCAACATCCATAGGGAAATCAATGCACCAGCTATAGCCAATGGCACAGTAATCATGATGATGAAAGGATCCGTGAAACTTTCAAACTGCGCTGCAAGCACTAAATAAATTAAAATCAATGCCAATAATAAAGCATAAGAAGTATTTGAAGCACTCTCTTTAAAATCTCTAGAAGGGCCGCTCAAAGCAGTTTGGAAACTTTCATCTAATTGCTCTTTTGCAATGCGATCCATCGCATTCACTCCATCACCAATTGTTTTTCCCTCTGCTAAAGAAGCAGAAATGGTAGCTGAATTAAAACGATTGTAGTGGTATAGATTTGGAGGATTACTATTCTCCTCTATTGTCAATACACTTGAGATCGGAATATTTTCGCCACGACTATTTCTGATATATATTTTACTGATATCTGTAGGCGTGTTACGATCCGATTTAGATACCTGTGTAATGACTTCGTATTGGCGATCGTTCATGATGAAATAGGCAGCACGTGCCCCACTAAATGCAGACTGTAATGCTTGTGATATATCTGCTGTAGATAAACCAAGATCCTTGGCACGCATACGATCGATTGTCAAATCTAATTCTGGTTTATTGAATTTTAGATTCACATCCACATTTTGGAAGGTCTTGTCTTTTCTAGCTGCTTCTAAAAACTCAGGGATGACTTTTCTTATTTTTTGGAAATCTAAGTTTTGAATGATAAACTGAACTGGTAAAGAACCTCGAGACATCATCCCTACAGAAATGGTTTGCTCTTCTATTGAGAAAAGTCGAACATTTTTAAAGCGTTTAAATTTCTTATTTAAATCAGCTACGATTTCAGACTGCGTTCTTGTTCTTTCATTAATGTCCACTATACCAAATCTACCAGATGCACCAGTACTTCCTCCACCCCATGAAGGGACACTAACCCAAGTAAATGCATGCTCGGGTATGGAGTCTTGCATAATGCGAACGGCTTTCAGTATATCCGTTCTTAAGTCTTCATAACTACTTCCTTCAGCACCTGACATGGATATACGAACAGAACTTTTATCCTCTAGAGGTGCCAACTCGCTTTGGATATTGCTTCCTATTAAAATTATGATTACAAAGCAAACACCTACAATCACCCAAGCCATCCATCTAATTTGTAAAAATTTTGCAAGTCCATTTTTATACCCTAATTCCATTCCTTTGAAAAAGGGCTCTGTTCGCTCATAAAATTTACCATGTTGTCCGCCATTTCTGTTCAGGTAGACATTCAATACTGGCGTAATGGTTAGGGATACAAATGCTGAAACCAACACAGCACCTGCCACCACCACACCAAATTCTTTGAATAAGGAACCTACAAAACCCTGTAAGAAAATAACAGGTAAGAATACAACGGCCAAAGTAATAGAAGTAGATACAACTGCAAAGAAAATTTCCTTACTGCCTTCTCTGGCAGCCTCTTTGATAGGGAGCCCTTCTTCTAGTTTTCTAAAAATATTTTCGGTGACGACAATACCATCATCGACTACAAGGCCTGTTGCTAAAACCACAGCTAATAAAGTCAATACATTAATAGAGAACCCAGCTAAGTACATGATAAAGAAAGTGGCTATCAGAGAAATTGGAATATCGATTAATGGTCTAATCGCTATCAGCCAATTTCTAAAGAAAAAGAAGATGACCAATACCACCAGCGTAAATGAAATTAAAATGGTTTCTTTCACTTCCGACAAAGCACGACGTACATTCTTGGTGTTATCGACAGGAACTGAAAATTCTATATCTGATTTATTCTGTGCTTTTACTTCTTCTAATCTTTTATAAAATTCGTCTGCAATAGTAATTTGATTGGCCCCCGGCTGAGGAGAGATGTATAAGGAAACAACAGGTACCCCATTAAAATAAGAGCCTTGGTCTTCTTGGTCTGGACCAAGTTCCACCCTTGCTACATCACCCAACCTCACAATACCATTGAGGTCTTCTTTTAAAATAATATTTCTAAAATCAGCCTCAGTCGATAATCTTCCTAATGTACGAACAATGAACTCAGATTTGTTGCCATAAATACGACCTGCAGGTAATTCTACATTTTCTTTATTCAATCCCGTTTGAATATCATTAAATGCAATACCAAATGCATTGAGTAAATCTGTATTTGGATAAATGCGCATAGACATACGCTTACCTCGAACTCCAACACTTGTTACTTCATCAATCGTTTGAAACCTTTGTTGCAAAACATTCTCAGCGTATTCAGTTAATTCTAATAATCCTTTGGTTTTACTTCTTAAAGTAAGTAGTAAAATAAAATCTCCACTTGCGTCTGCTTTTGACACCACAGGAGGGTTATTGATATCTTCGGGTAAACTTCTTGTGGCTTGTGATACTTTATCTCTTACATCATTCGCTGCAGTCTCTAAATTGACGCCTAAGTTGAACTCGATGGAAATATTTGAATTTCCTACTGAACTGGAAGAATTAATGGTTCTGATGCCAGGGATACCATTAATCGCTTTCTCTAAAGGTTCTGTAATTTGACTCTGAATCACTTCTGAGTTTGCACCTGTATAGGATGTTTGCACTGAAACGATAGGTGGATCAATGGCAGGATATTCCCTCAATGCCAAGAAAGAATAACCTACCAAACCAAAAATGATAATCGCAATATTCATCACAGTAGCTAGTACTGGACGTTTTAACGAGAGTTCCGATATATTCATCTCAATAATGTATTAATTGTGAGCCTACTTGATGATGTCAACAAGTGGCAATGTCTTCCCGATTTTTAAATCACTTCCGTCTCTTACAAAAAGCATCCCTGCAACAATCAAGCTATCCCCAATTTGAATACCAGATGTAATTTCAACACCAGAAGCAGTTCGATAGCCTGTCTCCACATTAACAAATTTTGCTTTACCATTTTTAACAAGGATAAGCTGTTTCACTTTAGAATCAGGAATGATGATATTAGAAGGAACTAAAATGCTTGGCTTTTGTTGATTCTCTCCAAGGAACACTTTTGTATAAGCACCTGGCATCAACTTGCCTTGTAAATTAGCACGCACTTTAATATTTCTTGAAGTAGCAATAATTTGTGGCTCAATTGCAGCGATGGTTGCAGACATTTTAACGCCAGGATTCGCAATACTTTCTACCGTTACTTTCTTGCCAACCTTGATATAATTTTGATAGATTTCTGGTAAGGTGAAGTCTACATTCAATTGATCTACTTTTTGTAAGCTAACAATCGTCGTTGCTGTGCTGATGTAAGCCCCTAGACTCACTTGCTTTAGTCCCATCTGACCAGAAAAAGGTGCTTTAATCACCGTTTTATCAATGATAGACTGGGTATAAGCGATGTCCGCCTTCAAACTATTGACTTGCTGTAAGCTAATATCGTAATCACTTTGATTGATGCCTTTTGCTTGTACTAATTTGTAATTTCTCTGTTCATTGATAGTTGCTAATGCTAATTGCACTTTAATTTTTTGCATTTGAGCTTGTAAATCAGCATCATTTAACTTGGCTAGCACAGTACCTGCAGCTACCATTTTACCTTCAGGGATTTGTAAAAAAACAATACGGCCATTGGATTCTGGACGAATGTCTACAAATTCACTCGCTACCACCGATCCATTTACTTCAATCACTTTATCCACTACTTGTGCAGCAGCAATTGCAATATCTACAGATACTGGTGCATTCGCATTGAATTTATCTGTGGGCTTTGTCTTCGATTTACATGCAAATAATCCTAACATTAGGATGAAGGCTACATAATTTAAGTTTCTCAAATTGGTCTAATTTTAATGATTAAAGATAGCTAAAATGACATGTTTTGGGAAAGAAAATAGATGAATGGTTGAATTATCGGCCTTGTTTAAATTGAATGAACTTCTGTTGAATGAAATAGCCCAATTCCAGGTCGTTCAACAATGCTAGGGTTGGGTATGCTGGCTTGCAGTATTCCATAAACAGATCCAGCCTGATGCCATCTAATTTTGTTAGCTTTTGAACAAAGCGCTTGGTAAAGCGGTAGTTGATATACTTGTCTTGTTCCTGACGAATTAGTCTATTTTGTAAAAATTGGAGGTTTCGACTGCGCTTGAACCTAAACATATTGATCATTTCATTCAGGTCGAATCCAATGGTTATCCCACCATTGCCAAAAAAGTTTTGTTGGTTACTTAACTTTAAGCCTGGCGGCTCATAATTAAAGTATTTGGCATAATCCATTCTATTTTGAATGGAATCATACTTGTAATAGCTATTGCGAACAGTCACTTCTGGAAGATCCACTCCTGTTACATGGATCATGATATTAAAATTACTCAGGTCTTCAATTTCATCTAGTCCAAATTTTTTAGTGTTTTTTCCAAATAAAGAAAATGTTAGAGAGTCTTTGGCCTGAATGGTGATTAAGTAACGGCCCAAAGAATCCGTTTGTGTCCTGCTGTATTTAGTGTAGACCATCACTGCTTCGATTGGCATTCTCCCAGAAATATCATAGACCACACCACTAATGGTGCGCATCTGCGCCTTCACCGAGGAAAAGGCAATACAGGTCAATAATAAAAATATTAGGAGGCTTTGCTTCATGAATGGCTGTAAAAATAAACAATTCAAGTCTATCTGGATGTTAAAATATAGTTGGCCAAATAGATAACAATGCACCCAAGAGTATAGTCCCTAAAACGACCCATTGTGGGGCAATTTTATAACGCACTAGTACAATTGCAGTGGTACAAAAAACAAATAGGTAGACTCCTATATTCATGCCAGTCATGATGCCTAAATCAAATACAATGTCTTTTAATAAATATAAAGTTGCACCCAACATAATCCCTACAACAGCTGCATAAATACCTTCGAGTGAACGATAAAATAAAGCATACTTTTTTAGTTTCTGCCAAATCGGAAAAAAGAATAATACAATTAAAAAGCTAGGTAAAAAAACGCCAATACTAGCCACCACGGCACCTATAATTTGTCCTCCTATTCCTTTTTCTTCTAAAGCCAATGCGCCTGTAAAGCTTGCTATAGAAAAGATTGGGCCAGGAATCGCCCTAACAATTCCAGAACCTGTTAAAAAAGCTGCGCTATTAATTTTAAGTACATCTCTTTTACTTTCTTTGACACGATCTGTGTTAGGACGCGTCACATATTGTTCATACATCATTGGAATTAACACATCACCACCACCAAAAACAAAACTTCCAAATCTATAATTGTTTTCAAATAGATTATACACTTTGCGATGCTCCCAGTTTTGACGTGTAGCTTGTTCTGATAAAAAACCTGCAGTTAGAAAAAACAAAATGAATAAATGCAAATGCACCCATTTAATTTTTTTAGGCGCAGCGCCCTGATCAGGGATTCTTTTACTGCTAAAGTTGGTGACAATACCAGCTAACACAATTAAAACAGGTATGGTCCAGGGTGTTTTAAAGCCAATATAAGTGAGTATGGCAACTAGTAAAAAAATAAAAATAGTGATGGTATTGCGGATTGCTTTTTTATATAATAAATAAGTGGCGCTAGCGATAAACCCAATCACCATTGGTTGCAATAAATGCAAGGTTTTCAAAACAGGTTGTAAATCAAAATGGGTATAGGCAATGGCTAAACTAGCCATAAAACAAGTAGCTGGTAAAATCCAAATGAGCAATGTGATTAATGCCAAAGGGAAGCCACCTCTTTTAAATGCGATTAGGACAATAGTTTGAGTAGAGGAGGCCCCAGGTAGCAATTGGCAAAAAGCGTTGTATTCCATCAACTCCTCCGAAGTAATATCCTTTCTTTTTTCTACAAAACGATGTTGGAGTAGGCCAATATGTACTTGAGGACCACCAAAAGCGGTTAAGCTATGCTGGAAAACAGCTTTTAAGAATGGTATATGTCTTAATAAGTACAAACAATATGGTTTAAGTAAAAATAAAATAATTTATTTGCATCCAAAGCATTTTATAAATTTTAAGTGAGGTATATAAATGCTTAAATAATGATTAATTGTATCTTTGCAGGATGAAAAATTTGTTTTTTGTATTTGTCTTAATGATTGCCCTTGGTTGTGGCAAGAGCAATTATAGTACCTACCAGCCTGTTTATGCCAAAATCGATTGGGAGGAACAACCTGATTATAGTCAATTGAAGAACTGGGCTGCGCATCCTCTTAAATTGGACCCTTCGGACAGTGTACCAGCAAGTATTGTCAAAAATTACAAGCCTAAACAATTAGCGGATGTATTTTTTGTGCACCCAACAACTTATTTAGATCCGGCAATGCCCAATGGCTGGTCAGCCTCTTTAAAAGATATTGCTTTAAATATTAGTACAGACTATTCTACCATTTTAAATCAAGCAAGTATTTTTAATGAAGTAGGACCCATTTATGCACCAAGGTATCGACAAGCACATATCAAAAGTTATTATCCAATCAATAAAATAGATACCATCAATGCTTTGGCAGCTTTTGAACTAGCGTATCAGGATGTAAAAAAAGCATTTGATTTTTATTTGGCCAATTATAACCAAGGAAAGCCAATCATCATTGCGGCACATAGTCAAGGAAGTACACATGCAAAGCGTTTACTTAAAGAATATTTTGATGGGAAGGCATTGTCCAAACAATTGGTGTCTGCCTATATCGTAGGTATGGCAATTGACCCTGCTGAATTTACTAATTTGAAAGCTTGCGCTACACCAACCGAAACAGGATGCATTTGTGCTTGGAGAACTTATAAAGAAGGATACACTCCACCATTTGTTGCCATTGAAAAATTTACCTCAATGGTGACCAACCCCTTAACATGGAGCAATAATCAAACTTCCATTGATAGGAAAGCGAATGAAGGATCTATTTTGTACAACTTTACAAAAGTTATTCCAAATGTCGCTGGAGCCATTAATTATAAAGGTATTTTATGGACACCTAAGCCAAAGTTTTTTGGCAGTATATTGTACACTACCCCTAATTACCATATTGCAGATTATAATTTGTATTATATGAGTGTACGGAAAAATGCTGCAGACAGGGCTTTGCAATTCTCAAGTCAGTCTTCAAATTAATTGCCCACCACGCTTAAAAATTTAATGCGCATAATTTTAAGTTGCTCCCAGGTGTAGTCATTTTCACTCAACTCTTGTTGTGCAATTTGTAAAGAAGAGGTTTCACAGCTTTTGAAATATTCTAAGATTTCTTCTTGATCATACTCGTCTAGCCATTCATCAATGGCATAATCTAAATTCAGTTTTGTACCACTTGCTGCAATGGTTTCCATTTCCTCTAGTAAACTATCTAACTTTAGGTCTTTGTTTTTTGCAATCGTTTCCAGAGGAATTTTCTTGTCTACATTTTGAATGATGTAGATTTTATTACTTGATTTATTGGCTACGGACTTCATTACAAAGTCATCTGGCTTTTCAATATTGTGTTCAGTTATATATGCTTCTATCAGCTTTATAAATGCTTCGCCATATTTGATAGACTTGCCTTTGCTCACACCCTGACAACGCTCTAGTTCAGTGAATGAGGTAGGATACAATGTGGCCATGTCTTGCAATGAAGTCTCTAAGAAAATAACGAATGGAGGCAAGCCAATTTTTTTAGCAACGACTTGGCGGAGGTCTTTCAATAATTCAAATAAGCGATCGTCTGTGGTAACAGCGTCTTCGGCCACTTCACTTTCTTCGTCATCACCTAACTCGGCTGCAAAAACATTTTGCAATACCATCAAAAATGCGCTTGGCTTTTTCAAGAACTTTTGGCCTTTAGCAGTCAGTTTCAATAAGCCATATTCTTCGATGTCTTTTTCAATCATTTCCTCCAGCATTGCCTGACGAATCAAGCTATTCCAAAACAATTCATCATGCGTTTTCCCAATACCAAAAACTGGTAATTTTTCGTGACGATACAAGCCAATCTGAGGGGTATAATGTCCTGTAATAATTTGCACTACATAATCTGCTACAAATCTTTCATTCAATGCTTGTATTGTTTGTAATAATTGTACTAATTCTGTTTTTGCTTGGAATTTTTCTTTTGGCTGTAAACAGTTATCACATTTACCGCAATTTTGATCGGGCCATGGTTCTCCAAAATAATGCAATAAACTTCTTCTTCTACAAGCACCACTCTCAGCGAATGCCACAGTTTCATTGATCAATTGCGCACCCACTTCTCTTTCACTCAATGGCTTATCTCTTAAAAAATGTTCTAATTTAGAGACATCTTTTTGTGAATAATACAAAATACAGTTCCCTTCTAAGCCATCCCTACCTGCTCTCCCGGTCTCTTGGTAATAATTCTCAATGGATTTAGGAATATTGTAATGAATCACAAAACGAATGTCTGGTTTATCAATGCCCATGCCAAATGCAATAGTAGCAACAATCACCTGCACATCCTCGTTTAAAAATTGATCCTGTCTATCGGCCCTTAATTTTTGGTCTAGGCCAGCGTGGTAAGCGACTGCTTTAATATTATTGGCCTTTAAAAGGTCTGCTAATTCTTCTGTCGTTTTTCGATTCAGGGTATAAATGATACCACTTTTCTTTTTATGCTTAGTGATATACTTGACAATACTTTTAACGGTCTGATCTTTTTTTATTTTTGGCTGCACTTCGTAATAAAGATTATCCCTATTAAAAGAAGAAATTAAAATTTCAGGATTCTTAAGTGCAAGATTTTTTACAATATCACTTTGCACTTTAGGTGTTGCTGTTGCAGTCAATGCAATAATAGGCGCAGATGATTTAATCTCTTCCATCATCTCTTTTAATCTTCGATATTCTGGTCTAAAATCATGACCCCATTCAGAAATACAATGCGCTTCATCGACTGCAAAAAAAGATACATTCAGATCGCTAAAGAAATCCAAGTTCTCTTGCTTTGTCAACGTCTCTGGTGCTACATATAATAATTTAGTTTTGCCACTTAAAAGATCTTCCTTAACCACTTTGACTTGTCCTTTGTTTAAAGAAGAGTTTAAAAAGTGGGCTACTTCGTCATGCTCGCTATATCCTCTAACAAGATCCACCTGATTTTTCATTAAAGCAATGAGTGGAGAGACGACGATCGCACAGCCTTCTAACATCATTGCTGGTAATTGATAGCACAAACTCTTTCCGCCTCCAGTAGGCATAATCACAAAAGTATCTCGACCGCTTAATAAGGAAACAATGGCTTGTTCTTGGGTACCCTTGAATTCGGAGAATCCAAAATATTGCTCTAAAGCAGCGATTAAGTCCTTATTTTGAGGTACTGAGGTCTTTTTTATCGTTTTTTTAGTGGCAGGCATCTTAATAAGCTTGAAATCAACCGTTTATTGTCTTAATGTACTCTTAAGTTAACGAATTTTGTTGAAGAAAAGTTCATCAAAAAGGTTAATTTTTTAAAATAAACCTTTTAACAAAGGATAGATTAAAAATGGAGTACAAAGTTAATGAAGTCTTACCTTTGCTGCATCTATATTATGCCTATGTCATCCGAGATTAAATCCATTGCCAAAAACGCCTTATTGATTGA
>CAXNMZ010000048.1:0-12015 GCA_964203125.1 Chitinophagales bacterium
TTTATGGATCGCAAGGAAGCTAGAAAACTAGATCGTTTTGCACAGATTGCTTTGGTAGCAAGTGATCAGGCGGTTTTAGATGCGGGCATTACCAAAGAAAATGTAGACCACGATAGAGTGGGTGTTATTTTTGCAAGTGGTATTGGTGGGTTAACTACTTTCACAGAAGAGGTGACCAATTTTGTGCATGGAGATGGCACACCAAGGTTCAATCCTTTCTTTATTCCAAAAATGATTTTAGATATTGCTGCAGGACAGATCTCTATGAAGCATGGCTTTAGAGGTCCTAACTATGCAGTCGTAAGCGCTTGTGCATCTAGTACGAATGCTATTATTTCTGCAATGGATAATTTAAAATTAGGCAAGGCAGACATTATTATTACTGGTGGATCTGAAGCAGTGATAGGTATTGCGGGTATGGGTGGATTCAATGCGATGAAAGCAATGAGTGAGCGCAATGACGATCCAAAAACTGCAAGCCGTCCTTACGATAAAGACCGTGATGGTTTTATCATGGGTGAAGCAAGTGGTGTTTTAGTATTAGAAGAATTAGAGCATGCGATTCGTCGTGGTGCAAAAATATATTGTGAAGTAGTAGGTGGAGGTGCCACAGCGGATGCCTACCATTTAACTGCACCACATCCAGAAGGGTTGGGTGCAAAAAACGTCATGAATGCAGCTTTGAGAGATGCGGGCATGCAGGCCAATGAGATTGACTACATCAATACCCATGGCACTTCTACGCCTTTAGGGGATATTGCAGAATCAAAAGCCATCACAGAAGTGTTTGGAGAGCATGCTTACAATTTAAATATCAGCTCTACCAAATCTATGACAGGGCATTGCTTAGGTGCAGCCGGTGTGATTGAAGCGATTGCTTGTATCCAAACAGTGATACACGATATCATCCCTCCAACCATCAATCATTTTACAGATGATCCAGATTTAGATGCCCGTTTGAATTTCACATTTAACAAAGCTGAAAAGCGTGTTGTCAATGCAGCATTGAGTAACACATTTGGTTTTGGCGGCCACAATGCTTGTGTGATTGTTAAGAAATACAAAGCTTAACTAAGCCTAACATGAAGCGCTTATACCAACTTATTTTTTCATTCAGAAAATCTGAATTTGAAAAAAGTGTATACATGTTAATAGGCTATCGAACTACCAAAATGGTGTTATTTCACACCGCATTTAACCATCGATCTTTAAAAGAAAATCCATCAGAGAACAACGAAAGGATGGAGTTTTTAGGCGATGCGATTATCAGTTCTGTTGTAGCCGAATACCTCTTTAAAAAATACCCATATAAAGGTGAAGGTTTTTTAACCGAGATGCGCAGTAAGATGGTGAACAGGCAACAGTTGAATCATATTGCGATTCAAATGGGATTAAAAAAAATGACCCGTTTTAATAAATTAGACGGCGGATTAAAGAGTAGTCAAATTTTTGGTAATACGCTAGAAGCCTTAGTGGGCGCTATTTACCTAGACAAGCAATATGATTTTACAAAAAAATGGATCATCGGAAAAATGATTCAACCTTATTTGTTCATGGATGAATTAGAACAAATAGACATCAATATTAAAAATAAAATAATTGGCTGGGCTTTAAAGCAAGGCAAGCAAATTGACTTTGTTTTAGCAGACGAACAATTAGAGGGAAGAAGAAGGTTATTTACCATCAATATTGTGATAGACGGAGAAGTAATTACTTCTCAAAAAGGATTTACAAAAAAAGATGCCAGTCAAATTGCAGCCCAAAAAGCAATTGAGATTTTACAAATTATCTAGCCAAATTAATTAGCCAAATAAGCTAGCCAAATAATTTAGCCAAATAATTTAGAGTGACTTATTTTTTCGTTTGGCATATTTCAATCAAGACACCACCTGCATCTTTTGGATGCACAAAGCAAACCAATTTATTATCAGCACCCAATTTTGGTACTTCATTAAGCAGGGTAAAGCCTTCTTTTTTTAATCTTTCCATTTCGGCAAGTATATCCGGAACTTCAAAAGCAATATGGTGCAGTCCTTCCCCTTTTTTACCAATGAACTTGGCAATGACACCATCCGGGTCCGTGCTTGCAACCAACTCAACTTTAGCCCCATTTTGTAAAAAAAATGCGGTATCCACCGACTCGCTTGACACTTGTTCGGTTTTATAACAGGACACACCAAGAAGGCGCTCATACAAAGGAATACTTGTTTTTAAGTGATTCACTGCAATGCCAATATGGTCCAGCTTATAATCCATCTTTGCTTGTTTTACGAATTGGGAAAAAAATGCCACCTAAAGCTAACGAAATCCTACATATTGCTATTCAATCTTTAACTTTGAGCCTTAGACAAATATAAAATAGAACTATGTTAAAATTACCAATTTATCTTGACCATAATGCAACTACCCCGATGGATCCTAGGGTTTTGGAGGCAATGATTCCTTATTTCACCGAAAATTTTGGAAATGCGGCAAGTAGGAACCATTCTTTCGGATGGCATGCAGAGGAGGCAGTAGATTATGCACGTGAGCAAATTGCTCAATTAATTGGTGCAGACCCAAAGGAGATCATTTTTACTTCTGGTGCAACGGAAGGAGACAATTTAGGCATCAAAGGCGTTTACGAAATGTACGCAAGCAAAGGCAATCATATCATTACTTGCACAACAGAACATAAAGCGGTTTTAGATACCTGTAAGCATTTAGAAAAATCAGGTGCAGAAGTGACTTATTTAGAAGTACAACCCGATGGATTAATAGACTTAAAAGCTTTAGAAGCTGCAATGAGACCAACCACTATTTTAGTGGCGATCATGTATGCAAATAACGAGATTGGTGTAGTACAACCAGTAAAGGAAATCAGTGCAATTGCCAAAAAGCATGGCGCTTTATTCTTTACAGATGCAGTGCAAGCTGTAGGTAAAATACCGGTAGATGTGAATGCAGACGGCATTGACTTGATGGCATTTACTGCACATAAAATGTACGGCCCTAAAGGCGTTGGTGCATTGTATGTTCGTCGTAAAAATCCAAGAGTAAAAGTAACCGCACAAGTAGATGGTGGTGGACACGAAAGAGGTATGCGTAGTGGTACTTTGAATGTACCTGGTATTGTTGGATTTGGTAAAGCTTGTGAATTAGCAAGATTAGAAATGGCTGCCGATACAGAAAGAATTTCTAAATTAAGAGATAAATTAGAAAATGCATTAAAGGTAATCGATGAGTCTTATGTGAATGGAAACCCAGCACATCGTTTACCACATGTAAGCAATATTTCTTTCAAATACGTAGAAGGTGAAGGTTTGATGATGGGCTTTAACAAAGACATCGCATTGTCTTCTGGTTCAGCTTGTACATCGGCTTCTTTAGAACCTAGCTATGTATTGAAGGCTTTAGGCTTAGGAGACGATTTAGCACATAGCTCATTGCGTTTTGGCTTAGGAAGATACACGACAGAAGAACAAATCGATTTTACAATCAAAGCAGTTACTGACACTGTATTGAAATTAAGAGAGATGAGTCCTTTATGGGAAATGTTCAAAGAAGGAATCGATATCGATGCCATTCAATGGGCACATCATTAATTTAACAAAAGAGACCAAGTCTCATTTTTAAAAATATATAAAATAAACAATCATGGCATACTCAGATAAAGTAATCGATCATTATTCTAATCCTAAAAATGTAGGAACATTAGATAAAGCATCAAACACAGTTGGTACAGGTTTAGTAGGCGCACCAGAATGTGGTGACGTAATGCGTTTGCAAATTCAAGTTGATAATGCAACTGGCATTATCACTGATGCAAAATTCAAAACATTTGGTTGTGGTTCTGCAATCGCTTCTTCTTCTTTAGCTACAGAGTGGTTAAAGGGAAAATCAGTGGACGAAGCAGTTAAAATCGACAACATGGATTTAGTGGAAGAGTTGAACTTGCCTCCAGTTAAAATTCACTGTTCAGTATTAGCAGAAGATGCAATCAAAGCAGCAATCAATGACTACCGTTCAAAGAATGGTTTAGAGCAGTTAGTATTTGAGGAGAGGATACATTAATAAAACACATAGTATGTGTTTTATTAAGTAGACGATGGATGTAGAAAATTTATTTCAATGAGCGAAGTTTTAGAAAATACAATTTACGTGAGTGAAAAAGCAAAGGCAAAAGTAAAACAACTGATGCTGGATGCTGGTGTCACCGATGACCCTAGCTATTTTTTAAGAGTAGGTGTTGTGGGCGGCGGCTGTTCGGGATTGAGCTATAAGCTAGATTTTGACAATGAAATTAAGCCCATGGATCAAGTCTTTGAAGACAATGGCGTGAAGATTGTCACAGATTTAAAAAGCTTTTTATACTTAGTCAATACCGAATTAGAATTCTCAGATGGATTGAATGGAAAAGGTTTCTATTTTAACAATCCCAATGCAAGTAGAAGTTGTGGATGCGGAGAGAGCTTCGCGGTGTAACTTTTTTAGCATTCGAAACGCCAATAAAATTTAACGATTTATCTAAAATGCCCCGGTAAAACTGGGGCATTTTTTATGTAGCTTTGATACATGTGGGCAATATGTAAAAAAGAGTGGGCGCATTATTTTGGTAGCCTTTCTGGCTATTTGATCATCAGTTTTTATTTACTGGTAAATGGCTTATTGTTATTTGTCCTTCCCAACTTCAATGTATTAGATTTTGGCTATACAAGCTTGCAAGTGTATTTTGATTTTGCGCCTTGGATTTTGATCCTTTTGATCCCCGCAATTACCATGCGGAGTTTCTCCGAAGAGTACAAGCAGGGTACTTATGAAATTTTAAAGAGCCTTCCAATTTCGACTAGATCCATTTTGATTGGAAAATATATTGGTGTTGTTTCAATCACCATCTTAGCAATCCTTCCAACATTTTTTTATGCCATTGTACTCAATTATTTAAGTACGATAGGTGGGATAGATTGGGGTGCAACCATTGGCGCTTATATTGGATTAATTGCGCTTGCTGCTGTCTACGTGGCGGTGGGCGTTTATATGAGTTCTGTGTCAAAGCATGCCATGATTGCCTTATTAGGGTCTATCTTAATTTGCATTTTTCTATATAAAGGTTTTGATTGGATTGCTGATTTGCAATTTTTTCAAAATGGCTATGATTTTTATATTCGTCAATTAGGGCTTTCGGCACATTATCAAAATTTAAACAAAGGCGCGATTGGGTTAGCAGACATCCTGTATTTTAAAACCATCATTCTTTTATTTGGCCTTGGTGCAATTGAACAATTATCTGGTAAGTTCAAGTATAGCTGGGTTTTATTAGTGATGCTTTTATTGAATGTGCTAAGTCATTTGTATCCATTGCAAATTGATCTAACAAAAGACCAACGCTATACCATTAGCAATCAATCAAACCTATTGATTCAAGACATCAAGCAGCCGGTAAAAATCCATTTTTATCTTGGGGGCGAATTACCGGCGCATTATAAAAAATTAGAGCTTGCGACCATCCAATTGCTGGATCAACTCCAACAAATCAATCCTACTTGGATTAGCTGGGAGCAGGCTGTGCCAGGGGAACAATTTAAAGACACAGCTTTGATGATTTTTTATGATAGTTTACAAAAGCAAGGATTACCCATTGATCGTTTTCAAAATACAGGAACCATCACTGATAAAAAATTTGATCAATTATTGGTGCCGGGAATCTTGATCGAAGTGGAAGGACAAAAACCAATTGCAATTGATTTAAGAAGTAGCAAGCAGTTCTTTAAGCCCTATAATATTGTAAAGGAATTACCTGAAATAGATATTGAAGCTAGCTTTAATGCCGCCGAAGCACTCTTAGAATATAAAATTGTACAGGCTATTTATTTAATGAATAGGACTGTAAGACCAAGCATTGCTTATTTAGTAGGCAATGGAGAACCATTGGATTACACGGTGAATGACTTAGGACAGTCTATTAAAAATCAATACAATCTTGGGGTCTTTGATTTAAAGAAAGGATTTCCTGATGCCTCTAAAATCAATACCTTATTGATTGTAAAACCAACGATACGTTTTACCGAATTAGACCAATTAAAAATTGACCAATTTATACTTGCTGGTGGTAATGTGATTTGGGCATTGGATCCATTGTATGCAGAGTATGATAGTTTACGTAATACCAATGGCGCCTACCTTGCATTTGATCGAGGACTTGGATTAGAAACACAATTGTTTAAATATGGTGTAAGGGTGAATCCTAATTTGGTGCAGGATTTAAATTGTGCCAAGCTGCCGATGGTGGTGGGCGTAGATGCATCAGGGGCTCCAACAATTCAAAGAGTGCCTTGGCCTTATTATCCTTTTGCGCAAGCTGGATCGGAACATCCCATGGTGCAAAATATGGATCGGGTGTTGACTGCTTTTCCTGCAAGTTTGGATACCGTGCGCGCATTAGGCATTACAAAGACCATTTTATTAACGACAGATACAACCAGCAGAATCATTAGCAGCCCAACGATGATTCAATTAAATAGTGGTCAACAAGAGGGTGAATTAGCCAGCTTTACAAAAAAATCTATTCCAGTGGCAGTCTTACTGGAAGGACAGTTTAAATCTGCATTTACAGGTAGACTGACGCAAGCTTTAATGGACTCCGTTCAATTAGCGACTGGCAAAGCTTTTATGACAAATGGTAATAAGCCTGCGAAGCAAGTTGTATTATCTGATGCAGATTTAATCACCAATTTTGTAGATGCGCAAAAAGGACCACTTCCAATGGGGATGATTCCATACGAGGGTGTTCAATTTGCGAACCCTGTTTTTTTTCAAAATGCGATTAGTTATTTAAACGAACCAGTTAGTTTATTGGAAGCTCGAAAAAAGAATCTAGTGTTAAGAAGATTAGATCCGGGGAAAGTAGCAGAAAATAGACTTTGGATTCAACTTGTATTATTACTAGGTCCATTGTGCTTGCTTGGATTAGGCTATTGGGGGGCCTTTTATTTCCGCCAATCTCGATTTGCTGTATCTAAATCATAGCTTATCTTTGCAGCATGACAACAGATCAAATAGTATACCTAGTTTTTGGCGTGGTGGTAGTGACAGCTTTAATTTTAGATCTAGGTTTTCTAAGTAAAAAAAATACATCCATTTCTATTAAGCAAGCGCTTCAGCAAACTTTTATTTGGGTGATGTTGGCATTAGGATTCTTTGTCTTTATGTGGGTGGAAGAAGGGCAGAAATTAGCCTTTGAATATTTAAGCGGTTACTTAATGGAGTGGAGTTTAAGTATTGATAATATTTTTGTGTTCATTTTAATTTTTGATGCTTTTAAGGTGAAGGAACAATACCTCTCTAGGGTATTGTTAATTGGTATTTTGCTTGCCATTGTGTTTAGGGTTATTTTTATTACAGTAGGCGTGGCATTGGTCGCTAAGTTCGCTTGGATTTTATATTTATTTGGCTTGTTTTTATTGTATACAGGCTATAAGATGTTTAGCGCTGGAGAAGACGAAGCCTTTGATCCGCACAAATCTAAAATTTACCTTTTCTTAAAAAAGTTTTTGCCTATTACCAATGAAGATGGAGCAGGCAAGTTCATGATGCGCATAGGCGGGAAACCAATGTATACAAGCCTTTTTGTGGTCGTTGTTTTATTGGCTGCCATTGATTTAGTATTTGCTTTAGATTCTATCCCAGCTGTAATGGGTATTTCCATGAGTAGCTTAGTAATTTACACTTCTAATATTTTTGCAATTCTTGGCTTGCGCTCTTTGTTCTTTTTATTAAGAGGCGCTGTGAATCAATTTGAACATCTACAACAAGGCATAGCAATCGTTTTAATATTCATTGGTGTTAAAATGCTTGGAGAGCATTATATCAGTATGGTGATGAGTAAAAATACCCAAGTGCTTTTGTCCTTATTAGTGATTGTATTTTCAATTACAGGTTCGATCTTGTATTCTATCTTTTCAAATCGTCAAAAAAATCTTCCTAAGAATTTTGAGGACAATACCATTTAATTTATGCAATTTAAAATGAACGGGAAAAAAGTAGCAGCATTGATTATTGCAATTATAGCAATCGATCAGTTGTTTAAGTTTTATATCAAGTTGAACTTCTTTTTAGGAGAAGAACACCAAGTGATTGGATCTTGGTTCAGATTGCATTTTGTAGAAAACGAAGGGATGGCATGGGGTCTTAAATTTGGCGGTGAATTCGGGAAAATTGCATTGACTTTATTTAGATTGGCTGCGGTGATTTGGGGCACTTTTTTAATCAAAGGATTTATTCAAAAACAATACCATACCGGGTTTATCATTTGTTCAGCTTTAATTTATGCTGGGGCATTGGGCAATTTAATTGATAGTATGTTTTATGGACTGTTATTTGATGCGAGTATCCCCTATACAGCGATGGTGGCGCAGTTTTTACCAGAAGGGGGCGGATACGCGAGTTTTTTACATGGCAAAGTGGTAGATATGTTTTATTTCCCAATCATCACCAATGCACAGTTTCCAAGCTGGATGCCTATTTGGGGTGGGGAGTCCTTTGAATTCTTCCGTCCTGTATTCAATTTTGCCGATATGTCCATTAGCACTGGTGTCATTGCATTATTTGTGTTTCAAAGCAAGTTTTTCCCTTCAGAGGAAGCCGCATAATTTCGTTTCCTTTTTTCCGCGCTTATTCGTACCTTCATGACCTAAAAATCAGATAGGACAAGCGTTTTATGAGTAATCAATATCCAGAATTTAATGGCTTACATCTGCCTACCATCGAGGCAGAAATTTTAGCAGCTTGGAAAAAAGAACAAGCATTTGAACAATCTGTTCAATTAAGAGAAGGCAAAACACCATTTGTGTTTTATGAAGGCCCTCCAAGTGCCAATGGCATGCCTGGCATTCACCATGTGATTTCAAGAACTTTAAAGGATATGGTTTGTCGTTATAAAACCATGCAAGGTTTTCAAGTAAAACGAAAAGGTGGATGGGATACCCATGGTTTACCCGTTGAGTTAGGGGTAGAAAAAGAATTAGGCATTACCAAAGAGGATATTGGAAAGACGATCACAGTAGAAGCCTACAATCAAAAATGTAGAGAAGCAGTATTGCGTTATAAAAAAGAGTGGGATGATATCACCAATAAAATGGGGTATTGGGTGGACTTAAATAATCCATACATCACATTTGAAAATAATTATATTGAAACATTGTGGTGGATCTTAAGTACACTTTATAAAAAAGGCTATTTGTATCAAAGCGTAAGTATTCAACCTTATTCTCCAGCCGCAGGAACAGGTTTAAGTTCACACGAATTGAATCAGCCTGGCACTTACAAGGACGTAAAAGACACTTCGGTGGTGGCGATGTTTAAAGCCATCCCTTCAAAAGAAAGCCAATTTATTTTTGATGCAGCAGCAAACAATCCACTTTCTAAGGAAGTGTTTTATATGGCATGGACCACAACGCCTTGGACTTTACCATCGAATTTAGGATTGACTGTTGGGCCAAATATTGAATACGCTTTAATAGCGACCTACAATCCATATACTGCAATGCCAGTGAATGTAGTTGTGGCAAAAGCATTGGTATCAAAGTATTTCAAAGAAGAAGGATTAAGCTTAACAAGCTTTGCAGAAGGCGATAAGATAGTGCCATGGAAAGAATTAGCTACATTCAAAGGAAGTCAATTAAACGGATTACGCTATGAGCAGTTGATGCCATTCGAAGCAAATAATCCTGCCAATATAGAAGGTGATCCATTTAAAATAATTGTAGGTGATTTTGTGACTACAGAGGATGGAACAGGTATCGTACATACTTCGCCAGCATTTGGTGCAGATGACTATAAAGTGGGACAAAAAAATAATTTAGGCATCATTACGTTGGTGGATAGAGCAGGAAAGTTCATTGATGGAGTAGGAGAATTCGCAGGAAGATTCGTAAAGAATTATAAAGACGAAAAAGATTTCCAAGATGTGAACGTAGATATCTCGGTAAAATTAAAAAAAGAAAATCGTGCGTTCAAAGTAGAAAAATACGAACACAATTATCCGCATTGTTGGAGAACAGATAAGCCAATTTTATATTATCCATTGGATGCCTGGTTTATCAAAACCACTGCAGTGAAAGATAGAATGGTGGAGTTGAATAAAACCATCAATTGGAAACCAAAGAGTACAGGAGAAGGTCGTTTTGGTAATTGGTTAGAGAACATGGTGGATTGGAATTTATCTCGAAGCCGTTATTGGGGAACACCATTACCAATTTGGAGAACAGAAGACGGAACAGAAGAAACTTGTATTGGTTCAATAGATGAATTGACTGCAGGATTTTTAGCAGCAAAAGAAAAAGGATACAACAAAGATGTTCAATTACAAATAGTAGATGGCAAATTGGATGTGGACTTGCATAAACCATTTGTGGATCAAATAGAAATCTTAAGTCCTACTGGAAGACCAATGCAACGCGTTTCGGACTTAGTAGACGTATGGTTCGATTCGGGTGCCATGCCTTATGCACAGTGGCATTACCCATTTGAGAACAAAGATTTAGTAGACAAAGGATTGGCATTCCCTGCAGATTTTATTGCAGAAGGGGTAGATCAAACCAGAGGTTGGTTCTATACTTTACATGCATTGGGCGTATTGCTATTTGATAAGGTGGCATACAAAGCTGTTGTGAGTAATGGCTTGGTATTGGACAAGAATGGCAATAAGATGAGCAAGCGTTTAGGGAATGTGGTGAATCCATTTGAAACCTTAGAAACCTATGGTGCAGATGCGACAAGATGGTATTTAGTAACCAATGCTTCTCCATGGGATAATTTAAAATTTGATATGTCTGGTATACAAGAAGTGCAAAGAAAATTCTTTGGCACATTGTACAATACCTATCAGTTTTTTGTGCTGTATGCGAATGTAGATGGATTCAAATTCGAACAGGCTTATATCCCTGTGAAAGATCGTCCAGAGATTGACCGTTGGGTGATTTCTTCTTTACATAGTTTAGTGCAGACAGTGACCGTGGCGATGGATGACTTTGAGCCAACCATTGCTGGCCGTGCCATTGAGACCTTTGTGGATGAGCATTTAAGTAACTGGTATGTACGTTTATGTAGAAGAAGATTCTGGAAAGGCACTTATAGCGAAGATAAAATTGCGGCCTACCAAACATTGTATGAGTGCATTGAAACCATTGCAAGATTAATGGCACCTATTGCACCATTCTTCTGTGATCAATTATTCAGAAACTTAAATGGGCTTACAAAACGTTTTGAGGCAACCTCTATTCATCATATTGATTTTCCAAAAGCCGATCCATCTAAAATGGATGCAGCATTAGAAACAAGAATGCAGTTGGCACAAGATATTTGTTCTTTGGTTTTATCTATTCGTAAAAAAGTGAATATCAAAGTGCGTCAACCATTACAAAAAATCCTCATACCGGTTTTAGATCCAGCTATGAAATTATCCATTGAGCAAATGGAAGAATTGATTCTAGCCGAGGTGAATGTGAAGGACATTAATTATATCACAGAAACGGAGGGAGTAATTAGTAAAAAGCTTAAGCCTAATTTTAAATTATTGGGTGCAAAATTGGGTACCAAGATGAAACAGGCTTCTGCAGTCATTGCCGATTTGAGCCAAAACGAAATTTCTGAACTGGAGCGTAACGGAACCCTTACCATTTTGGTCGAAGAAAGTCCTATTATATTGTTAATCAATGAAGTAGATATCATTGCAGAAGATATTCCAGGTTGGAGCGTCGCTGTAAAGGGCAATTTGACGGTTGCATTGGATATTAGCCTTTCTGAAGCCCTTTTAAAAGAAGGACATGCTCGAGAATTGGTCAATAGGGTCCAAAACATCCGAAAAGAGGCCAATTTTGAGCTCACAGACAAGATTTTACTCCAAATTGTGGATAACCAGCACTTGAAAGAGTCTATTAATGAATTTTCAGAGTATATTTGCCGGGAAATTTTGGCAACCCAAATAGATTGGGTGTCAAGCCTTGAAGAAGGCGTCGATATCGAAATAAATGACCAAAA
>CAXNMZ010000049.1:0-11673 GCA_964203125.1 Chitinophagales bacterium
GGATTTGATGCAAAAAATTTGAGACTTGCCGCATATCCAGAAGGGATTAATCCTTTGGAAGATGGCAGTTTAGATGGTTATGAATTAACCAAAGTAGACATTACAAAATTGACAAGAGAAGCTTTAAAGTCCAATACAGATTTAGGCACCAAAGAACGTGACCGTGCAAAGAACATGTTTGTACTTGGTTTAATTTATTGGTTGTACAATAGAAACTTAGATAATACCATTGATTTCTTAGAGGAGAAATTTGGTAAGAAAGAAAATATATTAAAGAGCAATATCGATGTATTAAAAGCAGGATATTACTATGGTGAAACGGCTGAATTATTCAATGCAAGGTATAAAGTAGAAAAATCAAAGATGGAGCCTGGTACTTACAGAAGTATCATGGGCAATCAAGCACTATCAATGGGTTTAATTGCAGCTTCACAAAAAAGTGGCCTGCCTTTATTCCTTGGATCTTATCCCATCACACCTGCTTCTGATATCTTACACGAATTGAGTAAGTACAAAAATTTTGGTATTAAAACTTTTCAAGCGGAAGATGAAATTGCAGGGATCACTGCTGCAATTGGTGCAAGCTATGGTGGATCGATTGGTTTAACCACCACTTCTGGACCAGGTATGGCTTTAAAGACCGAAGCAATTGGACTCGCGACAATGTTGGAAATTCCATTGTTGATTATCAATATCCAAAGAGGTGGCCCTTCAACTGGCTTGCCCACTAAAACAGAGCAAAGTGATTTGATGCAAGCCTATTATGGTCGTAACGGAGAAGCGCCGATCCCTGTATTAGCGGCATCTACTCCAAGTGACTGTTTCTTTATGGCTTTTGAAGCAGTGAAAATTGCTTTACAACATATGACACCGGTGATTCTTTTAAGTGATGGGTATATTGCCAATGGTGCAGAGCCTTGGAAATTTCCTGCTGCTGCCGACTTGCCTGCAATTGAAGTAAAATTCAAAACAAGTTTATCAGAAGGAGAAGAAAAATTCTTGCCCTATAAAAGAGATGAAAAATTAGCAAGACCTTGGGCGATTCCTGGTACGGCAGGATTAGAACATCGTATTGGTGGTATCGAAAAGCAACACGAGACTGGTAACGTAAGCTATGATCCAGAGAACCATGAATTCATGGTCAAAATGAGACAAGCCAAAGTAGATAAAATAGCAGACTACATTCCATTACAAACAATTGACAGTGGTGCAACAAATGGAAAAGTATTGGTACTTGGATGGGGATCTACTTATGGTACTATAAAAAGTGCTGTATTGCAATTACAAAGTCAAGGAAAATCTGTAAGTCATGCCCACATTAAGTATATGCGCCCTTTCCCAAAAAACTTAGGCGAAATTTTAGCTGGGTTTGAAACCATTTTAATTCCAGAAATTAATAACGGTCAATTGATAAAAATTATCAGAGACAAATATTTGGTGGATGCAAAAGCCTACAATAAAATCATGGGCATTCCAATTACAAAACTAGAATTGGTTACCGCTATTGAATCTTATTTGTAGCAGTATAGAATTTGCAAAATTCGGTGATACCACAAGTAGCGCATTTTGGACTTCGCGCTAAACAAGTATAACGCCCATGCAAGATCAACCAATGGTGTGCTTTATGCACTAGTTCAGATGGTATATGCTTGATTAATCCTTTCTCCACTGCGAGTGGTGTTTTTGCAGTCATCGGGACCAATCCAACTCTTCTACTCACTCTAAATACATGGGTATCGACGGCCATATTGGGTTGTTGATCAATCACACTAGTAATGACATTGGCTGTTTTTCGGCCCACGCCAGGTAATTTTACTAAATCCTCCATCGTCATAGGCACTGCTCCATTGAATGACGTCATCAATAATTGACTCATGCCAATGAGGTGTTTTGTTTTATTGTTGGGATAGGAAATGCTTCGGACCAAAGGAAATAAATCGTCAAAACTCGCCTTGGACATCGTTTCCGGATTCGGATATTTTTTAAAAATACTTGGCGTCGTTAAGTTCACACGTTTGTCGGTGCATTGCGCAGAAAGAATCACAGCTACCAATAATTGAAACGGATTATCATACGTCAGTTCGGTTTCTGCTACAGGTACATTGGCTAAAAAATAATCAATGACTCCCTGATAACGTGCTTGTTTTTTCATGCAAAGGGATACTTATTTTTTCTGCTCCGCCTTGGTCGCAAAAGTGTCCTCAAATAAATAGACTTCCTCGCCTTCTCTTCTTAAAAGGTAGCGCTCTCTTGCGTATTTTTCTACTGCACCAGGATTACTTTGCAAATTATTCAACTGTTCTTGCGTAGTCGAAATTTCTTTCTCATAATATCCTTTCGCTTGTTCTAGTTTTTCTAGTTCAGCTGCTCGATCTCTTTGAAGAAAAAAATTGCGTTGATCAAAAAAAAGCATCCATAATACAAAAGCCAAGCAAGCTATAAAATAGCGATTGGCCACAAATGGAATTAATTTTTTCAATGCTTGCATAGTAAAAGATTGAATTACTTATTTCCAAACTTCAATTTACCCTTTGTTGGGAAAAATCCAGTTTCACCTAATTGCTCTTCAATACGAATCAATTGATTGTACTTAGCCATACGGTCAGAACGAGATGCAGAACCTGTCTTAATTTGACCACAGTTCAATGCAACTGCTAAATCTGCAATGGTATTGTCTTCTGTTTCGCCACTTCTGTGTGACATCACAGTGTTATAGCCATTGTTTTGTGCCAAGCTCACTGCATTGATTGTTTCAGTCAAAGTACCAATTTGATTCACTTTCACCAATAAACCGTTTGCGATTTTCTTGTCGATGCCTGTTTGTAAGCGATTGACGTTGGTTACAAATAAATCGTCACCAACCAATTGGCATTTACTTCCAATTGTATCTGTCAAATTCTTCCAGCCAGCCCAATCGTCTTCAGCCATACCATCTTCGATCGATATAATTGGATATTTTTTCACCCAGCTCTCCCAGTATTTCACCAATTGATCTGAACTCATTTCTTTTCCAGAACTTTTATGAAACACATATTTCATTTTCTTCGCATTCCACAATTCACTATTAGCAGCATCCATTGCAATGGCAATTTGAGTGCCTGTTTTATAACCAGCAGATTGTATCGCTTCTAAAACTGTTTCAATTGCTTCTTCATTACTCTGAATATTTGGAGCGAATCCACCTTCATCTCCTACATTCGTACTATATCCTTTCTTCTTTAAAGTACTTTTTAATTGATGGAAAATCTCTACACCCCAACGTAACCCTTCGCTGAAGCTAGGCGCACCGACAGGCATGATCATGAACTCTTGGAAATCAATTTTATTGTCTGCGTGTGCACCGCCATTTAAAATATTCATCATTGGCATTGGCAATGTTCTTGCATTAGTCCCACCAATATATCTGTACAAAGGCAAGTTCGCTTCTTCTGCTGCTGCTTTTGCAACGGCCATACTTACCGCTAAAATGGCGTTTGCACCTAATTTAGATTTATTTGGCGTGCCATCTAAATCAATCATCACCTGATCGATTGCAGCTTGAGAAGTAATATCATAACCAATCAATGCATCTGCAATACTTGTGTTCACATTTTTTACTGCTTTTAAAACGCCTCTGCCTAAGTATTTCTTTTTATCGTTGTCTCTTAATTCAGCCGCTTCATGAATACCAGTACTTGCACCACTTGGCACTGCAGCGCGACCCATTGCGCCATCGTCTGTTAATACATCCACCTCTACGGTTGGGTTGCCTCTACTATCTAAAATCTGTCTTGCGTGTACTTCAATAATATAACTCATAATTGGATATTTTTTCTAAAAAATTGAATGCTGATTGTTTGCGCAATTTACACCCATTTTTTTTAATGGGTAAGTAATTTAAAGATTTCTTCTAAACTTGCTGATTCTGTTAGTGATGCAATGGATTGATCGGCCACTAACTTACCCTGATGTAAAACCAACACCCTATCTGAAATGGCAGCCACTTCTTGTAAAATATGGGATGAAAATAAAATCATTGATTGTTTACTGAGCGATTGAATCAACCCTCTAATTTCAACCAACTGATTAGGATCCAAACCAGCAGTGGGCTCATCTAATAAAATCAATTCAGGCTGGTGTAAAATTGCTGCAGCAATACCTACTCTTTGCTTAAATCCTTTGGACAAGAACCCAATTTTTTTTTGCTGCATGGATGGCAATCCTGTTTGCGCAATCACTTCTTCTATTCTTTGAGAAGGTGACGGTATAGCATGCACAGTGGCTAAAAAATGTAAATACTCAACGACATATAAGTCTTCGTACAAAGGATTGGACTCTGGTAGATAACCGATCTTTTTTTTATAAGCGACTTCCTCTTTTTGTACATCTATGCCTGATAACTGAATGGAGCCAGCATCTGGACTTAGGCAGCCTGCAATCATTTTTAATGTGGTGCTCTTGCCTGCACCATTTGGGCCGAGAAAACCAACAATCTCACCTGGCTGAATGGTAAAACTCAGGGATTCAACTGCATGGAATTGACCAAATTTTTTGGATATAGCTTGTACATTCAATGACATACTCAAAAGTAAAGTATTATTCTAGATCTTCAGAACTTGCTGGCAAATGAGCATACTCCCCTTTAAAAGCATAGTAACCAAAAATGAAGAAGCCAATACAAATGGGCGTGAAGATGGCCAGGATAATCACCCATTGTAAAGTCACATTGGATTTTGTTAAAGTAGTTGCGGCTGCAATTTTTTGAATGGCTTGCGAGGCTAAGAACCATATAATAGCTGGTGCTAAAAACATCCAAACCAGCCCTAGTATTTTTTTAATTGTATTCATGTTTGTTTTTTTAGTCCATGACTTCCTTATCCACCTTATTGGTTAAATAAATGACCCCAATGAATAAACAAATAGAGGCAACGCCTATTGGATACCATAAACCCGCAAGTGGATCCCCAGCAGGATTGTCTGCAGTTTTTGTGAACTCTACAATCAAGGTGCCCAAGAAAGGGACCAAGCCGCCAAATACCCCATTACCGATATGATAAGGCAGCGACATAGAGGTATAACGAATTTTAGTGGGGAACAATTCCACCAAGAAAGCTGCAATTGGACCATACACCATGGTCACATACAATATCTGTACAAAAACCAACCAAATTAAATTCCAATACGTGGTATGATCTAATGTCTTTTCTACAATTACATTTGGCTTTAGAGATATCGAAGCAATAGTGACTTCCGCCGTTTTAGTTGCATCCAATACAATTCCATTTATAGGTTTTAATTTGACTTGAATGGTGTCTAATTTTGTAGCATCCACCCCATTGACTTGGGTGTATTGAATGCTTCCAGTATTTGCGTCTTTAATGATATCAGTTAAAAATAAAGTGTCTGTTTTGGTATAACTAAATTTAGCGCCATCTGTATAGGCTGTATCTATTTTTTGTACTACATATATTTTTGTGCAAATTTTTTCATCAACAAAGGCCAATTTTTCTGAAACAACAGTTTGCGCAAGATCAATTTTTTCAGTTCTATTTTTTGCATTAGTGGCATCTAAAAAATATTGATAAATGGGTCTATAAGTGAGTATGCCCGCTAGCATCCCAAACATCATAATCCACTTTCTACCTATTCTGTCACTCAGATAACCAAACACCACAAAGAAAGGCGTGGCAAATAAAATCGCCCATAACATTAAATTTCTGGACTGTATAAATTCAACTTTACAAACGGTCTCAATAAAACTTTGTGCGTAAAACTGCCCAGTATACCAAATCACACCTTGCCCCATCACTGCACCAAATAAGGCTAATAGCACCATTTTAAAATTAGCTTTATGTCCAAAACTTTCTTTTAAAGGATTGGTAGATGTTTTGCCCTCTGATTTTAATTTAGTGAACATGGGCGATTCGCTCATTTTCATTCTAATTAAAATAGACACCACCACTAAAATAATCGACATCCAAAATGGATACCTCCATCCGCCCCACTCTGCACTAAATGCTTCGACGCCTTGATTCGATCTAATCAATATGATCACCCCTAATGCTAAAAATAATCCTAAGGTGGCTGTTGTCTGAATCCAACTGGTCCAAAAACCTCTTCTATTTGCTGGCGCATGTTCTGCGACATAAGTGGCAGCACCGCCATATTCACCACCCAAGGCCAACCCTTGTAGCAATCTTAAAATCAATACTAAAATTGGGGCCGCCCAACCAATGGTTGCAAAACCGGGCACTAAGCCAATTGCAAAAGTAGATCCACCCATTAAAACTAAGGTCAGTAAAAAAGTATACTTGCGTCCAATAATATCGCCTAATCTTCCAAACACCAATGCTCCAAATGGTCGTACAATAAAGCCTGCAGCAAAAATGGCAAGTGTGCTTAATAGTGCCGAAGTACCTGCATCTGAAGGGAAGAACTGTTTTGAAATGATGGTGGCCAGCATACCAAAAATATAAAAATCATACCATTCAATCAGGGTGCCAACAGAAGACGCACCAATCACCAAACTGATTTTACTAGGCTTTATGTCCAAACTCATATTTTATTTATTTAATTGCTGCCATTCAAGTTAAATCAATCAAGTTAAAAAATGTAAATTTGGAACACTAATTTTAAATTTGATTTATGTCTTATCCATACCAAATTAAAGACCTTGCAGGCTACCACGAGGCTTATCAAAAAAGCATACAAGATCCTGATGCTTTTTGGGGAGCGGTGGCCGAACATTTTACATGGCATAAAAAATGGGATAAAGTTAGTGATTGGAATTTCAAAGACCCTTCCATTCAATGGTTTATTGGTGGTCAATTAAATATCACTGAAAATTGTTTGGACAGGCACTTGGCGACTATGGGAGACAAGCCTGCCATCATTTGGGAGCCGAATGATCCAGCAGAACAACATCGAACACTCACTTATAAACAACTGCATTTAAAAGTATGTCAGTTTGCACAGGTCCTATATAATAATGGTGTAAAAAAAGGTGACCGTGTATGTATTTATATGGGCATGATTCCTGAATTAGCCATTGCTGTATTGGCCTGTGCAAGAATAGGCGCTATTCATAGTGTGATTTTTGGCGGCTTCTCAGCACAAAGTATTGCAGACAGATTGGACGATGCCAAAGCTAATTTTATCATTACATGTGATGGTGCATTTAGAGGCGCAAAAGACATTCCATTAAAGTCGGTAATTGACGACGCTTTAATTGGAAATAAAAATATTCAGCGAGTGATTGTTTGCACAAGAACAAGAACTGCTGTGTCCATGTTACAAGGAAGAGATGTTTGGTGGGAGGATGAAATGAAACAAGTAGAAGATCAGGGAATACAATTTGTTC
Source organism: Chitinophagales bacterium (assembly GCA_964203125.1). GTDB lineage: Bacteria > Bacteroidota > Bacteroidia > Chitinophagales > Chitinophagaceae > Sediminibacterium. Next base: position 7,340 of record CAXNMZ010000049.1, read on the forward strand.
CAGCAGAAGTGATGGATGCAGAAGATCCTTTATTTATTTTATACACTTCTGGTTCTACAGGAAAACCTAAAGGCGTCGTGCATACTGTGGCTGGGTATATGGTGTACACCAATTATACTTTTGTCAATACATTCAATTATAACCCTAATGATTTATTCTTTTGTACCGCAGATATTGGATGGATTACAGGGCATAGTTATATCGTGTATGCGCCATTAAGTGCTGGTGGAACTTCTATGATGTTTGAAGGGATCCCCACTTTCCCAGATGCAGGAAGATTTTGGAATATCATTGACAAATTCAAAGTGAATATTTTATATACTGCACCTACTGCCATTCGCTCATTAATGGGATTTGGCTTGGGCCCTGTGCAGGGGCATGATTTAAGTAGTTTAAAAATATTAGGTACTGTTGGCGAACCTATTAACGAGGAAGCTTGGAATTGGTACAACGAACATATTGGGAAAAATAAATGTCCCATTGTAGACACTTGGTGGCAAACAGAAACAGGCGGCATCATGATTTCAAATATGGCGGGCATCACCCCAGGAAAAGCAGGATGGGCAACCTATCCAATGCCAGGCATTGAACCCATTTTGGTAGATGATAAAGGAGCAGAAGTCACTGAAAAAAACGAGGAAGGTATGTACCGTGGTAACTTATGCATCAAACAAGCTTGGCCTTCAACGATTAGAACAACTTACGGTGACCATGAAAGATGCAGGACCAATTATTTTGCTACTTACGAAAATTTATATTTTACAGGTGATGGCGCATTCAGAAACGAAGCAGGACAATATAGAATCACAGGACGTGTAGATGATGTATTGAATGTGAGTGGACACAGGATTGGTACTGCGGAAGTTGAAAATGCCATCAACATGCATGCAGGTGTGGTAGAAAGTGCAGTGGTAGGCTATCCGCATGATATCAAAGGCCAAGGCATTTATGCCTATGTGATTTATACAGGATCACATGCGCAAGACAGCCATGGCAGTTCAGAAATGATACGTAAAGACATTCTACAAACTGTGACAAGAATCATTGGACCAATCGCCAAGCCCGACAAAATTCAATTTGTTGCTGGATTACCAAAAACAAGATCAGGCAAAATCATGCGTCGCATTCTGCGCAAAGTGGCAGAAGGTGAATTAAATAGTTTAGGCGATACCTCTACCCTATTAGACCCAGCGGTGGTGGATGAAATTGTTAAAGGAGTTGTCTAACTAAATTAAAGTAAAATAAAAAAGCCTCGAATTAATCGAGGCTTTTTTATTTTATAGGCATTCTATTCTTGATCCATTAAACTTTTTAATTTACTAGATAATAAGAAAAGAATAATAGATGCAATTCCTGCCATGAACACAAAGAACATAAAGAACTCATGCAAGTTGGTAATTTGATAGCCAGCAAAAGAAGTTGTTATACCATTTTCTGGATACAATGTACTAAACACACCAGCTAATTTATTGGCAAATGCATTGGCTGTAAACCATACTGCCATTAACAAAGAAGCAAATTTAACTGGTGCTAATTTATTGAATAAGGATAGTCCAATTGGCGACAAACAAAGCTCTCCAAAAGTGTGCATCATATACATACCAATTAACCAAATCATACTCACTTTAATGCCCGTACCCACACCGTTCACACCTGTAGCAATCCATAAATAGCCCAATGCCAATAACATCAAGCCCATCGCCATTTTAAATGGAGAAGAGGGTTCTCTTTTGGCTTTACCAAGTTTAATCCAAATCCATGCCACCAATGGTGCAAGCGTCACCACAAAAATGGAATTTAAAGATTGAAAGAAACTCGTTGGCACCACATAAAATCCTAAATCACGCTGTGTATTTTCAGATGCAAAAAAAGTAAGTGAAGCACCTGCTTGTTCAAATGCACTCCAGAAAAAGATGACGAAGAAAGACACTGTAAATAAAACGACCACTTTCTTTTTTTGAATGCCATCTAATGATTTATCTGAGAAAATAATGAATGCAATTAAAAGAATACAGGCAATTAACAACCAGAATAAATAACTCACTACTTTAATATCAATATAGACTAGTGCGATGGTTAAAAGAGAAAGTAAAAACAGCAGCCCAATCATGACTGGAATTTTTTGCAAAATTTTTGGTGCGTCTTTTGGTGCATCACCAATCGAAACGCCGTCTGCATCCACTAAATATTTTTTCTGAAAGATCATTTGTGTAATCACGCTTAAAAGCATGGCGATACCGCCTGCCAAAAACGCCCATTTGAAATCACCATTATTCCCTGTGTCTCCAAAAAAGCCACAAACAATTGGACCTAGTGCACCGCCAGTATTAATCCCCATATAAAAGATAGTATAGGCTGCGTCAATTTTTGAATCTCCTTTTTTATACAATTGTCCCACCATGCTAGAGATATTGGGCTTAAAAAAGCCATTCCCTGCAATCATACAACCCAATCCAGTATAAAATAGCGGCATGGCGAGTGCGGCATTATCGTAAAAATGACCGCAAAAAAACAAAACAAATTCACCAATGGCCATGACCAATCCACCTGCAATAATGGAACGCTTATTACCCCAGTAACGATCGGCGATATAGCCGCCCAATAAGGGTGTTAAGTAAATCAACCCGGTATAACTGCCGTATACTTGAGATGCATCTATCTGATTAAAAGCCATTGCTTTTACTAAAAACAAGACCAAAATGGCACGCATGCCATAATAGTTAAATCGCTCCCACATTTCTGTAGCGAATAAAACATAGAGTCCTTTTGGATGGCTTTGTGTCGTTGTAGACATAATAAAACGTTTATTTAATTGGTACAAAATAATAAAATCCCTTCAATAAATTTTACTTTCGTGCTGCAATCACCTTAATTATGAATATTTTACTTATTGGTTCAGGCGGAAGAGAGCATGCTTTGGCTTGGAAAATAGCACAAAGCTACCATTGTGATCATTTGTATATCGCACCTGGTAACCCAGGCACAGCTGCCATTGGCACCAATTTACCCATTGCAATAGACGATTTTGAGGGATTGAAGCAAGCAGCCATCACCCACCAAATTGATATAATCCTTGTTGGACCAGAGGAACCACTTGTAAAAGGCATTTTTGATTTTTTTGCAAATGACCCATCCACTGAAGCGATTAATGTCATAGGGCCTTCTGCAGCGGCAGCACAATTGGAAGGGAGTAAAGCTTTTAGTAAGCATTTCATGCAAAGACACCATATCCCAACTGCTGGATATGCCGAATTCACCATTGATAACTACGAGGAGGGGAAGCAATATATAGGTGCCCATAGCTTACCCATTGTCTTAAAAGCAGATGGACTAGCTGCTGGGAAAGGCGTGATCATTGCTACAACTCATCAAGAAGCTTTGGAAAGTTTTGAATCCATGTTGCAACATAAGCAATTTGGCACTGCAAGTGCAAGGGTGGTGATTGAGGAATTTTTAACAGGGATTGAAGTCAGTGTTTTTGCATTAACCGATGGGAAAAATTACCAAATCATAGGACATGCAAAAGACTACAAACGAATAGGAGAAGGCGATACAGGGCTTAATACAGGTGGAATGGGTTGTGTAAGTCCAGTGCCTTTTATGGATGATGCTTTTATGGCAAAGGTGGAAGAAAAGATTGTGCGCCCAACTATTGAAGGTATTGCTAAGGAGGGATTGGTCTATAAAGGATTTGTCTTTTTTGGCTTAATGAACTGTAATGGGGAGCCTTCTGTCATTGAATACAATTGTCGACTTGGAGACCCTGAAACTGAAGTAATTCTACCCCGTTTACAAACTGACTTAGTGAGTATTTTAGCAGCCACCGATAATGGTACATTAGAGGATGTAAATATTGAATATCATGAGGGCGCATTTGCCACCGTGATGGCGGTAAGTGGTGGCTATCCTGGTGACTACCAAAAAGGGTTTCAGATTAGTGGATTAGACCTTGTAACGCAACAGGCTAAAACAACGCTGTTCCAAGCTGGGACTGGCTTTAAGGAAGATGCCATTGTGACCAACGGAGGTCGTGTTTTAACAGTTACAGCACAAGGTAAAACCATTTCAGAAGCAGTTGAAACCGCAAAAAATGCTTTGGGTCTGATTCAATTTGAAGGCATGAATTTTAGAAAAGATATTGGGTTCGAATTCAAGGGATAAAATTTGTTGATCATCCTTGTTGAAAATTATTCTTGTTCATTTTTTTAAAAAGCTTTGTAGTTCAAGGATTTTAGATGATTTTTGCATCATTCCAATGAACGTAAAATACTGAACGAATATGGGCTTATTTAACTTTTTCACCCAAGAGATTGCAATGGACTTGGGCACCGCAA
>CAXNMZ010000050.1:0-11602 GCA_964203125.1 Chitinophagales bacterium
AAAGAAATTGCTAAATAAATTTGGAAAAACTAAAATAATTAGTAAATTGCACTAAAATTATTAGTTATGTCATACGCAGGTAAGAATTTAAAATTCATCAGAAAGCAACGTGATTGGACTCAAGAGGAGTTAGCCAACCAACTTCAAATCAAGCGTTCTTTAGTGGGCGCCTATGAGGAAGGGAGGGCAGAACCAAGGTTAGAAGTACAGGAAGCCATATGTGCCTTGTTTAATATTAGTTTGGAGGTCTTCTTATTTCAAGATCTATCTCAGATGGAGGAATTTGATTTGAATCAGGGCTACAATATGGGCGGCTCTTATTTAGAGCGTCGTCGTTCAATTAAGACAGATCCTTCGACTAGTGCAGCGATTGTATCATTTGTGCCGGTAAAAGCAGCTGCAGGTTACTTAGCTGGTTATGCTGACCCTGAATTCATTGATGAGTTAAATACCTTCACCTTGCCTATGTTGGCACCAGGGGAATACCGCGCATTTGAGATTGTTGGAGACAGTATGTTACCAACCCCAAGTGGAAGTGTGATTGTGGGAGAACGCGTGGCGAGTTTAAAAGAGGTGAAAAGCAGCAATACTTATATTGTTATTTCAAATACAGACGGTGTGGTGTACAAGCGTATCATTACCGATGACGATCGTTCAATGGGATCAATTGGTGTGAAGCTTACTTTGTTGAGTGACAATCCATTATACGAGCCATATCAAGTAAATAGTAAAGATATAGTTGAAGTTTGGAAGGCAGTCTATATCATACATAAAGCAGGGGCACAACCTATGTGGAATGTGGATCAATTAGCTGGTGTGGTGAATACATTGCAGGATCAAATTACCTCTATTCAGAAGAAATTGAACTAAAGGTTAACTAAAGACTAAATAAAGACTGAGTAATTAAGCTTAATTACTCCCACTCAATAGTCGCAGGAGGCTTACTGCTGATATCATATACGACTCTGTTGATGCCTCTAACTTCGTTGATGATTGAGTTGCTCATATGTGCCAAGAATTCATAAGGTAGATGCGCCCAGTCTGCGGTCATACCGTCCACAGATGTCACAGCTCTTAATGCCACAGTGAACTCATAGGTTCTTTCGTCACCCATCACCCCAACGCTTTTAACAGGTAAAAGGATGGTGCCAGCCTGCCATACCTTATCATACAATCCAAATTCTTTTAATCCATTGATATAAATCGCATCTGCTCTTTGTAAAAGGTCCACTTTTTCAGGGGTGATTTCGCCCAAGATACGAATGGCCAATCCTGGACCAGGGAAAGGATGTCTTTGGATCATATCGGCAGGGATGCCTAATTCAAGGCCTACTTTTCGTACCTCATCCTTGAATAAACTACGAAGCGGCTCTACTAATTTAAGGTGTAGGGTATCTGGTAAACCTCCTACATTATGGTGTGACTTAATGGTTTGAGATGGTCCATGAACGCTTACACTTTCAATCACATCTGGATAGATAGTTCCTTGACCTAAAAACTTGGCTTCCAGCATCTTAGATGCCTCTATTTGAAATACATCTATAAATAGTTTTCCAATGATTTTACGCTTTTCTTCGGGGTCAGATTTGCCTGCAAGGCCATCATAGAACATATTTTTAGCATCGATGCCTTTTACATTCAATCCAATTTTATCGTACATATCTAGCACCTGCTGGAACTCGTCTTTTCTTAAAACCCCATTGTCTACAAAAATACCATGCAGGCGATTGCCAATGGCTTTATGAATTAAAGTGGCAGCAACGGTACTATCCACGCCTCCACTCAATGCCATAATCACATGACCATCTCCAATCTGTTCTTTTAATTGGGCCACAGTCTCATTGACAAAAGAGGCAGGGGTCCAATTTTGTTTACAGCCACATATTTCTACCAAGAAATTACGAATCATCGTCTTACCCTCCGATGAATGATAGACTTCTGGGTGGAACTGGAATCCATGTAAGCTATGTCCTTGATCTGCTATTTTTCTAAAACCGGCTACAGGGATACTTTCTGTATCAGCCAATAGTTCAAAATTTTCGGGTAAAACAGTAATGGAGTCACTGTGGCTCATCCATACCTGGCTATTGTCTGGGATATTCTTAAAAATGATATCGTCTTTTTTGATACGCAATTGGGCACGACCATATTCGCGTTTATTGGACTTTTCTACTTTACCACCAAAGTTCTTAGCACTCAATTGAGCGCCATAACAAATGGTTAAAAGCGGTAGTTTGGCTAAGATAGCTTGTATATCCACATTGGGTGCTTCGTCTTCGTTCACACTAGCAGGAGAGCCACTTAGGATCACCCCTTTTAAATGTTCATCAAAGACGATTGCATTATGAAAGGGTTGAATTTCACAATAGACATTGGCTTCTCTAACTGCTCTTGCAATTAACTGAGTGTATTGGCTACCAAAATCTAGGATTAATATTTTTTCAGTCATAAGGCGAAGATACAATGAAAATAGATGTCTAGGAAAGGGAGTATTTCACATAGGATGGGGACAAAAAAATCCCGCCTTTTCAGGCAGGATTTCAATATTGGTTAAAGACGCTTTATAGTGTGTTCAATTACTTTTTCTTAACCACTTGCTTCACAGCAACGTGCTTAGCTAACTTGCTCTTTAAATTAGCAGCTTTGTTTTTGTGGATGATACCACGCTTTGCTAATTTATCAATTTGAGAAACGATTGTAGGTAATTTATCGTCGTAAGCTTTTTGTTCTTCTATTGTCTTTAAATCACGAATAGCGTTACGAGTAGTTTTACCGTAATAACGGTTTCTATCGCGACGTTTAGTTGCTTGTCTTACATCTTTTTTGGTAGCCGAATGATTTGCCATGTACTAATTAATTTTCAGGAGGGCAAAGGTAAGGGACTTGTGCAAATATTAAAAATTAAAATTAAAAAAAATAAAAATTCAGTGTAATATATTGAAAATCAATAAGTTAAAATGAATCTAAAATCATTTTTTTGACCTGTTTATGTATAAATAGAGCAATATCTCCAAAATCATACAAAATTGTGCTGCTGAAGATCAAAATCTTACTTAGATTTTTAGCGCATTTTACTTTATTAATCAATCATTTAAACCGATATTTGCTTACCTAGTTTGATAAATAAACGAAAGGATATACAATGAAGGATTTCAGCTACATCACCAACTCCCATCCAGCCTTTATAGAAGGTTTGTACCAACAATTTTTAACTGATCCAGCATCAGTAGACCCAGATATCATTAAATTTTTTGAGGGCTTCGATTTTGCCTTACAGAACGGAACAGCAGCACCAGCACAAGGCGCTTCTGCCCCTTTATCGAATGTGAGCGCGGATTGGGCCAATGAAATTAAAGTGTACCGTTTAATATTGGGCTACAGAAATAAAGGACATTTAATTGCTACTACCAATCCTATTCGTACGAGAAAAGACAGAGGTGCAAATTTAGATTTAGCATGCTTTGAATTGACAGAGGCAGATTTAGATAAAACATTTCAAGTAGGATCCTTCATAGGATTAGGTGCAACGACTCTAAAAAATATCCTTACACATTTACAAAAAACCTATGCGCAAAGTTTAGGCATTGAGTTTAAATATATCTCTGATCAAAAAGTAATCGATTGGTTAACCAATGAATTTGAAAATAAATTCAGTCAACCAATTCCTCTAGATCAGAAAAAACACATCCTTGAAAAATTAAATCAAGGGGTCATTTTTGAAAAATTCTTACATACAAAATACATCGGGCAAAAGCGTTTCTCTCTAGAAGGTGGAGAGTCTACGATTGCTGCATTGGATGCCATCATCGACACTGCAGGAGAACATGGTGTTGAAGAAGTGGTGATAGGTATGGCGCATCGTGGTAGATTGAATGTGCTAGCAAATGTAATGGGTAAAACCTATGAGCAAATTTTTAGTGAATTTGAAGGTACTGCAGTATTGGATCAAACCATGGGTAGTGGTGATGTGAAATACCATATGGGCTTCTCTTCTGAAGTAACAACTTTCAACAATAAAAAAGTGCATCTTAAATTAATGCCTAATCCTTCGCACTTAGAAGCAGTCGATCCAGTTGTTTTAGGATTTGCGCGTGCTAAGTCGGATATCTTATACAAGTCGGATGTATCTAAAATTTTACCAATTCTAATACATGGAGATGCATCGGTTGCTGGTCAAGGTATTGTGTATGAAATTTTACAGATGTGCCAATTGAATGGTTATAAGACTGGAGGTACAATTCACTTTGTAATTAATAATCAAATTGGATTCACAACAGATTTTGATGATGCAAGAAGTGCGAACTATTGTACCTCCATTGCTGCAATGGTTCAAGCGCCTGTAATACATGTTAATGGAGATGATGCGGAAGCAGTAGTGAAAGCCGTGCAGATTGCAACAACTTACAGACAATTATTCAAGAACGATATTTTCATTGACATGGTTTGTTATAGAAAGCATGGACACAATGAAGGGGATGATCCAAAATATACACAACCTCAATTGTATAGCTTAATTGAAAAACATAAGAATCCAAGAGAAACTTATGCAGAATACCTTTTACAAAATGGAGAGGCAAGTGCGCAAGAATTAGCAAAGGAAATGGAAAAGAAATTCTGGTCCGATCTTCAAGCAAGATTAGATGAGGTGAAACAACATCCACTGCCTTATAACTACCAAGCACCAGAATTGGCATGGAAAGCAATGCGTAAAGCAACCAACGAAGATTTTATTAGTTCACCTGATACTTCAATTACTGCTGATAAAGCGAAATCTATTTTTGATGCTTTAATGAAATGGCCAGCTAGTTTTACGCCATTGAAAAAAGTAGATAAATTAATTCAAGAGAAAGTAAAATTATACGAGACAGAACAAAAGATAGACTGGGCGACTGGTGAATTAATGGCTTATGCTTCTTTATTAGCAGAAGGCAAAACAGTTCGTATGAGTGGACAGGATGTGAAGCGTGGTACATTTAGTCATCGTCATGCTGTTTTAGTAGATGAAAATACCAACGAACAATTCAATCGCTTGAATCAGGTGGCAGAAGGACAAGAACCTTTTAGAATTTATAATTCATTATTGAGCGAGTACGGCGTACTTGGATTTGAATACGGCTATGCATTAGCCAATGCCGATGCGTTAGTTGTTTGGGAAGCACAGTTTGGTGATTTTTCAAATGGTGCGCAAACGATCATCGACCAATTCATTACAGCTGGTGAACAAAAATGGCAATGTCAAAATGGGGTAGTCATGTTATTGCCACATGGATACGAAGGGCAGGGGCCAGAACATAGTAGTGCAAGATTAGAGCGTTATTTACAATTATGTGCAGAATACAATATGGTGATCACCAATGTAACCACTGCTGCTAATTTATTCCATGCATTGAGAAGGCAATTAACTTGGTCGTTCAGAAAACCAATGATCAATTTCTCACCAAAAGCCAATTTAAGAAGCCCGGCGACATTTAGTCCAATGGCTGATTTGACAAAAGGTGGATTCAAAGAAGTGATTGATGATTCATTTGTTCAAAAAGTGGAAGATGTTAAAAAAGTATTGTTCTGCTCTGGTAAGATTTATTATGAAATGGCAGAAAGACAAAAAACAGAACAAAGAACCGATATTGCTATTGTACGTTTAGAACAATTGTATCCATTGCCTGTTCAACAGATTACGGCATTGCACCAAAAATATGGTAAAGCAATTTGGTTCTGGGTGCAAGAAGAACCTTTAAATATGGGTGCTGCAAGTTTCTTACAAATGAATTTAAAGGCGATTAAATATGGTGTGATTAGTAGACAAGCAAGTGCTGCTACAGCAACTGGTTTTGCTAAAGTGCACGCGAAAGAACAAAATGAAATAATAACAACTGCGTTTTCTATCTAAAATATTAAAACATGATTTCCATTAAAGTACCTACAGTAGGAGAATCTATCACAGAAGTAACTTTGTTAAAGTGGACTAAGCCTGAAGGCGCTTATGTAGACCGCGACGAAGTCATTGCTGAGTTAGAAAGTGAAAAAGCAACTTTCGAAGTGAACGCTGAACAAGCGGGCACTTTGCACCATAAAGCAACCGAAGGGGATAGTATTTTAATCGGTGCTATTTTAGCAGACATTGATGAGAAAGCGACTAAGCCAGCTGGCCTAGCACCAAAGCCTGAACCTGCTGTAGCTGCTCCAACAACTGCTGCGCCTGCAGTTTCTTCGGCGCCTGTAACGAGTATTCCAAATAATGTAAAAGCAACACCTGTTGCTGCTGCCATCATCGCAGATAAAAAAGTAGACACTAATCAAATTAAAGCAAGTGGTTTTGCTGGAAAGATTACTAAAGTGGATGTATTGGATGCTTTAAATAATCCTGGTAAAATACAGTTTGCTGGACAAGACTTATTCTCTCGCAATGTGCGTCCAGAAAAAATGTCTAATCTAAGAAAAACAATTAGCCGTCGCTTAGTGGAGGCAAAAAATACGACTGCCATGTTAACTACTTTCAATGAAGTAGATATGACAGGCATTATGCAGATCAGAAAACAATATAAGGATAAGTTTAAAGAAGCACATGGTGTGAATTTAGGATTCATGAGTTTCTTTACAAAAGCATGTGCCATTGCATTAACTGAGTGGCCTACTGTAAATGCTTTCATTGATGGAGACCAACTATTATACCATGATTACGCAGATATTAGTATTGCTGTAAGTACACCAAGAGGCTTGACAGTTCCTGTGATCAGAAATGTGGAAAGCTTAAGCATGGCAGGTATCGAGAAAAAAGTAATTGAATTAGCAGGTAAGGCAAGAGATAGCAAGTTAACTGCAGAAGAATTAACTGGTGGTACTTTCACCATTACGAATGGCGGTGTATTTGGAAGCTTAATGAGTACACCCATCATTAATATTCCTCAATCTGCTATTTTAGGCATGCATAAAATACAAGATCGTCCAATGGCTGTGAATGGTGAAGTTAAAATTTTACCAATGATGTACTTAGCATTAAGTTATGACCACAGAATCATTGATGGTAGAGAGAGTGTAGGCTTCTTAGTAAGAGTAAAAGAGTTATTAGAAAATCCAGCACTTTTATTAATTGCTAAAGATCCAGTAGCAAGTTTATTAGAATTATAAATAAAGAAAAAAGAATATCAGAAAGTCATGTTTTGCATGACTTTCTTTTTTATAGCATGACGCATCAAAATCAACATCAAGAAACTGCTCAAAAATTAATCACAGCTTATCAAGGGCCTGAGCCTTTGGCTGCTTATTTAAAAAAATATTTTGCTGCCAATAAAAAACACGGAAGCAAAGATCGCAAGAGTATCAGTGCTTTTTGTTATGCGCATTTTAGGGATATGCATGCAAATTTCCCATTACAGGAGGCTATTTCAAAGGAAATAGACCTCCCAATATTTATACATTCCCATACCATCCAGCCTTTATTATTTATTAGAATTAGACCTTGGCAAAAAGATAAAGTGGTTACTGCATTAGCTGCTGCGTCTATTGAATATACCCAGGTAAATGAACATTGCTTTGCATTTTCAAATACCACTGCTTTACAAAATGTGTTGGCATTGAATAAAGAAGCGGTGATTCAGGATTTAAACTCGCAAGCGCTTGCTGAACTATTAAAATTTGTGCCAACAAGTATGGAAACACCTATCCAGGTTTGGGATGCCTGTGCAGCAAGTGGGGGAAAAACCATTTTGATGTTTGATACCATGCAGAATATTCGCATGCATGTGTCTGATGTGCGAGAAAGTATTTTATTCAATGCAGATAAACGCTTGCAAGAAGCTGGTATTCGTCCAGCTAGTGTCCAAGTGATTGACTTAACGGAACCATTTGATATCAAGAAGCCTTTTGATTTTGTATTTGCAGATTTACCTTGTTCTGGTTCTGGAACCTGGGGTAGGACGCCAGAGCAAATTGCTTTTTTCAAAAAGGAAAACTTAGACTACTATACCGCATTACAATCTAAAATCATTGCTAATATTTTACCAACTGTAAAATTAAATGGATATCTACTGCTTGCAACTTGCTCTGTGTATGCAGCAGAAAACGAAGCACATGTAAATGCAATATTGGCGCAAGGTCAATTTGAATTAATAAAACAGCAATATTTTATTGGCTATACAAAACAAGCAGACACCTTGTTTGGCGCTATATTAAAACGCCGCTCTGTATAATGCCTCCAGCAACTACATCGTCGCCTTCATAAAATACTGCACTTTGTCCAGGTGCAATACTCTTTACATTTTCGTAAAATCTTGCTTGAACGCCCATGTCGGTATGCGATAAGGTACACAATGCACCAGTATCATGGTACCTGATTTTTGCCATCAAGTCCATTGAGGTTGGAAGATGATCGTATTTGATCCAATTCATTTTAGCCACCATCATATCATTCTTATCTAAGTCTACTTCATCTCCAATCACCACAATATTTTTTTCAGGATCAATCGCTGTAACATAGACTGGATGGCCCATTGCTAATTCTAAACCTTTTCTTTGACCAATGGTATAAAATGGATAGCCTTTATGTTTTCCTAATCTTTTTCCTTTACTATCAACAAACCATCCACCATTTACTTTTTCTTCTAATCCATCCACACGACGTTTTAAAAATCCTCTATAATCATTGTCAGGTACAAAACAAATTTCGTAGCTCTCACTTTTTTTAGCCAGTTCTGGATAACCCATATCAATGGCCATTTGTTTGATATCTTTTTTATGCATGCCACCAAGTGGAAGAATGGTACGCTTTAATAAATCCTGATCCACGCCCCATAGCACATAGCTTTGGTCCTTGGTTTCATCTAAGCCTTTTGAAATCACATAACGTCCATTCTCGTGTTGACGCACTTTGGCATAATGCCCTGTTGCAATGAATTCACAACCCAATGCATCCGCTCTTTTAAGTAAGGCGCGCCATTTGATATGGGTGTTGCACATTACACATGGGTTGGGTGTACGGCCAGCTAAATATTCTTCCACAAAATTTTCGATGACAAAGTCCCCAAATTCTTCTCTGATATCTAATATATAATGTGGGAACCCGTGGTTCACTGCAGCCATTCTAGCGTCGTTGAATGAATCAATATTGCAACAGCCCGTTTCCTTACCATTGGCATTGCTGGTGGAATAATCCCATGTTTTCATGGTAATTCCGACTACTTCATATCCTTCGTTGTGTAAGAGAATTGCAGCGACTGTGCTATCTATTCCGCCGCTCATTGCGACGAGTACTTTTCCTTTTTTGCTCATATTTCAGTGGCCAGTTAAAAGTTGGCTTGGCACAAAAGTAATAAAAAATTACTATCTTCATTCCCTTAGAAAGTTAAAATATACAATATGATAAAGTTACAAGTGATTGGAAATTTAGGTAAAGACGCCGTGGTGAATGACGTAAACGGCAAGTCTGTCATTAATTTCAACGTAGCGCATACAGAAAAATATAAGGATGCGCAAGGGGTTCAAAAAGACAGAACAACTTGGGTAGATTGTTCTTATTGGACAGATCGCACTGCTGTGGCGCCTTATTTAAAGAAAGGAACACAAGTGTATGTAGAAGGCACACCGGATGTAAGATCTTATACTACCACAGATGGCCGTCAAGGGGCTTCTTTGACCTTAAGAATTGTTTCGGTACAATTATTAGGAGCTAAGCCTTCAGGAGGATCTGGTGGAGAACAGTCCAACTATGGTGGGGAAGCAAATCCTACTCAAAGCTATAATCCAGCACCTAGTGCAGGAGCAGGAAGCAATGAAGCAATGGACGATTTACCATTCTAAGATAATTTAAGCAATAGCGTTAAGGGTGTACCAATCAGTACACCCTTTTTTTGTAAATTTGTACCATGGAATCTAAGAACTATACTTATCAAGCACTTGCTGCATTTTCGGAAGCTGTTTTTTTAAAGATGGGCTGTCCTGCATTAGATGCGGCATTGGCCACCAAAGTATTATTATCTGCCGACTTAAGAGGGATTGATAGTCATGGAATAGCAAGATTGATTGGTTATGTAAGATTATGGGAAATTGGGAGGATCAATGCTACACCTAATATCAAAATAGTCCACGAAACGCCTTCTACTGCTGTGATTGATGGCGACAGAGGATTAGGATTGATTGTGGCTCCAAGAGCAATGGACATTGCGATGGAGAAAGCTAGACAAGTAGGAACAGGTTGGGTGAGTGTAAAAAACAGCAATCATTTTGGCATTGCTGGTTACCATGCGATGATGGCTTTGGAACAAGACATGATTGGTATTGCAATGACCAATGCAAGTGCTTTAGTGGCACCGACCTATTCGGCAGAAAAATTATTAGGCACTAATCCTATTGCAGTGGCGATACCTGCTGGTGAAGAAGCTCCTTTTGTGGCTGATTTTGCAACCACCACTGCAGCGAATGGTAAATTAGAAATTGCACAAAGAAACAATACAACAATTCCATTTGGTTGGGCACAAGATTCGGATGGCAATGCAACACAGGACGCCAATATCTTAAAAAATGGTGGGGCATTATTGCCTTTAGGATCAGAGAAAGAGCAGGGTAGTCACAAGGGATATGCATTAGGGTCAATAGTAGATATTTTTTCGGCTGTTTTAAGTGGTGCTAGTTTTGGTCCATGGGCACCTCCATTTCCTGCCTATGTTCCAATGCCAGAAAATATGCCAGGCGAAGGGCTTGGACATTTTATTGGGGCCATGCGTATTGATGCTTTTAGACCAGCAGCAGATTTTAAATCCAATATGGATCTATGGTTAAATCGTTTTAGAAATGCAACTCCAGCAAAAGGACATGAACAAGTTTATGTAGCAGGAGATATAGAACGTGCAATGGAAAATGAACGCATGCAAAATGGAATTCCATTGGTGGATGCGGTACAAAATGATTTAAAAACTTTAGCTCAAAAGATGAGTTTATCTTTTGAGCTAAAGGGATAATGGATTTAAATAAACAGTAAAAAAATCTAACTATGTATTGTTTATTAAATTTTTAGTTTTACTAAAATTTAAATAAACAATAACGCATCTCCATAAGAGAAGAAACGGTATTTATCTTTAATTGCTTTTTTATAAGCTTCCATAGCCAATTCATATCCTGCAAAAGCGCAAGACATAATTAACAAACTCGTTTTAGGTAAATGAAAGTTCGTTACCAAGCTATCTGCGATATTAAAATTATAAGGAGGGTGGATAAAATGATTTGTCCATCCTTCTGCTGGCTTTAATAAACGTTGTGCTGTTACACTACTTTCCATCGCACGCATTCCAGTGGTCCCAATAGAACATACACGACGACCATTTTCTTTAGCAGTATTAATAATCTTACAAGCTTCTTCATCTATCTTAAAATACTCGGCATCCATTTTATGTTTGCTTAGATCTTCTACTTCAATTGGTCTGAAAGTACTTAAGCCAGTGTGTAAGGTGACTTCTGCAAAACGAATACCTAAAATTTCTGAACGCTTAATTAATTCTTTACTAAAGTGCAAGCCTGCAGTAGGAGCAGCCACCGCACCTTCATGCTTTGCATACACAGTTTGGTATCTTTCTTTATCATCTTCATCTGGCTTACGCTTGATGTATTTAGGCAA
>CAXNMZ010000051.1:0-11293 GCA_964203125.1 Chitinophagales bacterium
ACTAAAATATTGGTTTTACCATTTCTGTAATCTTGCAAGTATTGCTCTCTACTTTTTTGGTCTAAATCGGAATGGATTTCTTCTGCAGCTAATCTTGCTGATTTTAAAATGGTCGTTAAATCTTTTACGTTTTGTTTTTTAGAACAAAATACAATCACTTTTGAAAAACGCTTTGAACCAAGCATGTCTTTAATGATACCCGCTTTTTGCTGTTCATAAACAATAAATGCTTTTTGAACAATTTGTTCTGGTGGTTTTGAAATCGCAATATTGATCTCCACCGGATTGTTTAATATTTTATTCGCAAGTGCGCGCATTTTTTGCGGCATCGTTGCAGAAAACAAAAGATTTTGTCTTTCTGCAGGGAGGTAAGTAATGATTTTAGCAATGTCATCGCTAAAGCCCATATCCAACATCCTATCCGCCTCATCCAATACCAAATATTTTAAGCCTTTTAATTTCACATAACCCATATTCAAATGGGCAATCATTCTACCAGGTGTACAAACCACAATATCCGCACCAGAAGTCAACGCTTTTTTCTCTGCTGCAAAAGAATTGCCATCTCCACCTCCATATACCGCAATAGAACTAACGTCTGTAAAATAGGCAAGTCCTTCTAATCCTTCTGCTATTTGAATCGCCAACTCTCTTGTAGGCACAATCACCAAAGCATTGATATCACCTGCATGATGCGGCGAAGTCAAAAGACGGTGTAATAATGGTAATAAAAATGCGGCTGTTTTCCCTGTACCTGTTTGAGCGGCTGCTATAATATCCTTCCCTTCTAATATTGGAACCATCACCTGTTGTTGAACCGGCGTCGCTGTCTCATAACCCATGGCGTCAATGCCA
Source organism: Chitinophagales bacterium (assembly GCA_964203125.1). Lineage (GTDB taxonomy): Bacteria > Bacteroidota > Bacteroidia > Chitinophagales > Chitinophagaceae > Sediminibacterium. Next base: position 856 of record CAXNMZ010000051.1, read on the forward strand.
TCTAAAATACGCTGATCCAGCCCTAAATCGATAAACTTCAAAATGTATAATTTAGCTACAAAGGTAGCCTATAATTTTTCAAATAGCAGGTTCAATATTCTTGGCAATTGGCTTCTATCTCCCTCATCAAACTGTTCCTCTAATTGTAGTAAATGAAAACCTGAAGCATTTGCAGCTTGAATAAAATCTGTCACGTGATGATTGAAGCAAGTAACTACCTGAGTGCCTGTTTCAGTTTCAAATCTTGCTTTAGAGCCTGCATATTGTTTAAAGGGATGTAATTCACCAATATAAACACGAGTACCTGTGTCACTCACTTTTGCTAATTTTTGAAAAACAGCATCTAGGTCTTCAATATGTTCGAGCATTAAACTAAAAGAAACAAGGTCATAAGTTTGGTTTGCAAAGGTCCAGTCATTTGTAATATCAACTTCTATAAAATTTACTTTATCCGACTGGATTTTATTTTTCGCAATGTCAAGCATGCCCTTAGATAAATCAATCGCAGTGATTTGATCACAGATGGTTAAAAGCCAGGCAGTATTCTTGCCGGTACCACAACCAATTTCTAAACAATGTTTGAAAGATTTTCCTTGAAGTATTTTTTGTAGTGACAAAGCTTCAAGGTCTCTTGTTTTATTGTCATTGGTGTCGTATTGTGCTGACCAACTATTGTATGCTTTGCCTATGTCCATTGTTTAATCGTTCTAATTTTAATAAGTCTAAAAATAGTATTTAATTCAATATAATTATTTCAACTTATGACACTAAATTATCCTTTACAAAATTTATACAATACACTTTGATCATGTCTCTAACCTCATTGAAAGCTTTTTCAATTTCCGCTTCCGTTCCAGTTGCTTTTGCTGGATCAGGGAAATTATAATGAAATTTTTGCGCATTGGATGGAAAGAAGGGGCAACGTTCTTTGGCGTTATCACATACAGTTATCACATAATCAAATTCAACACCTGTATATTCTAAGATATTGTTAGAAGTATGCCCTGAGATATCTATACCATCTTCCTTCATGGTTGCAATTGCTCTTGGATTCAGTCCATGTGTTTCTACACCAGCGCTATACACATTGGCCTTGTCACCAGCAAAATGTCTTAAATAACCTTCTGCCAATTGACTGCGGCAGCTATTACCTGTACATAAAACTAAAATATTTTTCATAGTCTATTGATTTAACAACATCCTCCACCTGGTACACATTTATTTTCTGTCAATGGTTTTTGTGCAAAAACAGTAACGCTAAAAATACCTGTTGACCCAGTTTTAAATTGATTGATTTCGTCTTGAGATAAATAATTGATTAAAATATCATCTGGAATTATAATCGCTTTTTCTTTTTGAATTGTTATGTTTTCAAATCCATTTGCATGAATCAATTCCATGTAAACTTCTTTTTGAATTGCACCGGCTACACAACCAGCATACATTTCGGCATCTTTTCTTAAACCCTCTGGTAATGCACCTATTAATACAACATCAGAAATGCTAAAATGACCGCCTGGTTTAAGCACCCTAAGAATGTCTTTGATCACTGCGTCTTTATTTGGTACCAAATTCAACACGCAATTACTCACCACCACATCCGCCGTGTTTGCTGTGATGGGCATATGCTCAATATCTCCTTGTCTAAACTCAACATTATTAAAGCCTCTAATCTCCGCATTCGCTCTTGCTTTATCAATCATAGCAGGTGTAAAATCAACACCAATGACTTTACCTGTTTCACCGGTTTCGTGACGTGCGATAAAACAATCATTTCCGGCACCACTTCCTAGATCAATGACTACGTCTCCTTTTTTTATTCTTGCAAACTGCGTTGGTAGGCCGCAACCAAGACCCAAGTCGGCATCGGCATTGTATCCTTCTAAGGTTGTATAATCTTCGGACATGATATTATACACTTCTGTAGAGCATCCACCAGCACCACAGCAAGAAGCCATATTATCGGCCTTGTCTTGTAGGGCAATTTCACTGTACTTTTGTCTTACGATTTCTTTTAATTGTTCTTCGGTTTGCATAAATTTTATTTTAAATTTTTTGAATTTTTTTAAACTTTAGTTTAGCAACATTTGCTAGCTGGCTGAGTTAATTTGTCTAATAATAGCCCTAGCTGATTTTTTGCTTTCGCCCATTCTTTTTCGTCTATACAATAACATACAGAAACACCATCAATATCTCCTTTAATGAGGCCAGCTGCTTTCAATTCTTTTAAATGCTGAGAAACAGTGCTTTGAGAAAGTGGCAGCTCATCTACAATAGCTCCACAGATACAAGACTGGCGTTTTAGTAATACATTCAAAATGGCCACCCTAGCAGGATGGGAAAGGGCTTTAGCATATTTAGCAATGCTTAATTCCTGTGCCGAGTAGTCTTTGGTTTTAGTTGTTCCCATATTAATCGTAAAATTACGATTAATATGGGAAATTAAAAAAATAAACTTAAATTGAAGTATGAAAAGAATACTTCAAACCACCCTTTTGACTGGCTTTATGCTAGTTATGCTAATTCAAGCATTTGCGCAATCGGAAAAGGCCGAAGCTGCTATTCAGTCCATCATGCAATCCAGCCCAGTTGTTGGGCTATCCGTTGCGGTGGTAAAAAATAATAAAGTCATCTACAATCACTCTTTTGGCTTCAAAGATGTTGAAAAGCAATTGCCCTTGACCAATGCGTCCATATTTAGAATTGCGTCCATCTCAAAATCTTTCACCACAACAGCCATCATGCAATTGGTTGAGGAAAAGAAAATAAGATTAGACCAAGATATCAGTGAACTTGTTGGTTTTAAAGTGAGGAATCCAGCTTATCCAAATACAGTCATTACCTTAAAAATGGCATTGTCTCATAGGTCTTCTATCAATGACAGTGAAGGTTATTTTAGTTTAGACGCCATTGATCCGGCAACAAATCCCAATTTTGCTAAATGCTATAATGCATATGAACCCGATCAAGGCTATATGTATTGTAATTTAAACTACAATTTAGCGGGTTCCATACTAGAGAAAGTGACTGGTGTTCGTTTTGACAAATACATTCAACAACAAATTTTACAACCACTAGGACTTTATGGAGGATATAATGTGAATGCATTAGATAGTCAATTGATTGCAAAAATTTATGAATTCAATAAAGAGACCCAAGGTTTTACTTTATCTCAAAATGCGTATGCACCAAGAACTGAAGAGATCAACAACTACACCATGGGCAGAACAACCCCCATATTTTCACCAACAGGAGGCATGAAGATATCCGCAAATGACCTTGCCAAGTATATGATCATGCATAGTCAATTGGGTAAATATAAAGATGGAAGAATGATATCTAAAAAGTTGTCTCAACAAATGCAGGAAATTATTTCCGAAGAAGAAGGATACGGCATGGCACTAGAAACAACTACAAAATTAATTCCAGGAAAAACGATGATCGGTCATACAGGTTCAGCGTATGGGTTATATAGTATTATGTTTTTTGAGCCTAAAGAAAAAATCGGCTTCATAGTGATCAGCAATGGCTGTGATACTAAAACAATCAATGGATTCAATGCAGTATTGCATCAAACTGTAAATAGTTTATACGATAATTTAATTCGTTAAAAGAATAACATCACTAGTACTAAAACAATTCCTGCTAAAGTAAAGTACATTCCTTTTTTGAAAATGGTTGTTCCAGGCATAAACATGTAGAAAGAGGAGATGACAAAAAAGAACAATGAAAGTCCAAAGAATATATTTAGATAATATAAAGGGTCTTTATGGGTTGCTTTATGCATCTTGGTCATCTTATTCAATAAGTAGGGTAACTCTTTTACTTTAAATTCTGCTACACCAGTAGTTTTATTATAAGTGCCATTTTCAAAAGTCACCACATCGAGTGTGTCTGACTTTATTTTAAGATTTTTGATTTTGATAGCGGCCCCAACTGCATGTGATTCAAGACCAGTTGCTACAGTGAGAACTTTTTGATTTTCTTGTTTCAAAAAATCAGTATCTCTAAAAATCATGATAATACCGCTCACTGAATAGATGGCCATGATGCCAGCTAAGAAAAAACCTAAATAACGATGATAAACACGCATGTTTGTTGATATCTTACTCATAATACAAATTTACTAGGTTAAAACTGACTTGATTTATAAAATCGGGAAAAACTAGGGTAAATTTAAATATATTTGAATGAGTAATCCTAATTCGAGGATTTTAAATATTACGCTATGAAATTCAATCCACTATTCTTAATGCCGCTTTTAATGATTGTCTTTCAAGGTCAAGCGCAAAAACCAAAAGTACATATTAACCATACGGCAATATTCGTTATTGATATCAATACATCAGGCCAATTTTATAGCAATATCATTGGTTTAGACACGGTGCCTGAACCATTCCACGATGGGAAGCATATCTGGTATAGCACAGGAACACATACCATGTTACATGTCATAGCAGGCGCAACAGCTAAAAAGGACTATTACAAAAATCAGCATACCTGTTATACGGTTCCCAATTTCAACCTGTTCATTAAAAAATTAAAAGATCTTAACTGGGTCTATGAAGATGTGGCAGGAAATAAAAATGCGATTACAACCCGAATAGATGGCGTTCACCAAATTTGGTTACAAGACCCAGATGGCTATTGGTTAGAAATCAATGATGATACCTATTAGTCCATAAAAATTGAGGTAACTTACTGTTTACATTACAATATAAATAACGGTACAATGATCATAAAAGAAAAAGCATTTGAATCCTTCACCTGGATTGATATTGAAGATGCAAATAAAAAAGAACTAGAAGTCATTGCAAGCAAGTATAATCTTAATTTTTTTTTAATTAAAGATGCACTTGATATTGGTCACTTGCCTAAATATGAGCAATTACATCAACATGACTTTTTTATTTTCAGGGCTTATACATCCAATGTGAATTTGAATATTGATGAAATTGGAGAGATGTCTAATAAGATCGCCTTCTTTATATTTGATGATAAATTAATTACCATACACCGTGCTCATTTTTCTTTTTTGAATGTAGAAGAGGAAAAGCATATCAAAATAAGTGAGTTTTTTTTAAGAATAGTTGGCTTCATGATTGATTCATTCAAAAAACCAACAATTGAAATTTCTAATAAAATAACTGAAATTGAAAAAACGATCTTTTTAAAAGACTATAGGGCTGTTTTGATTGAAGAGCTCTATTATATTAAGACACAATCGAGAATATTAAAGAAAATAATTTCAATTACAGAGACCACGATTCTAAAATCCCAGGATAAATACAAGGTTTCCTATATCTATCAAGACATTCAAGATCAATTACTGAATCTACTAACAGTGAATGAAGAGTCTGTAGATAATTCTTCGCATTTAATGAATACCTATCTTTCATTAAGCGATCAAAAGAATAACGAAGTAGTTCGTTTGTTGACTATATTTTCTGTGTTTTTTCTACCACTAACTTTTATTGCAGGCATCTATGGAATGAATTTTAGATTTATGCCTGAATTAAATTGGAAATTAGGATACGGATTTGCTTTATGCCTAATGGCAATCGTTGTGATCGTCATCTACCTCTGGTTTAGACGAAAAAGAATCCTTTAAATAAATTGAAAGATAAAAGGCAAAGCGAAAGCTATAAATGCTGCCCATACAACATAGACGGGAATAAACGATGCAATTTTTGCTTCCACATCTTGTAAAGTGACTTTTCCATTTAAGTTTTTAATTAATCCATAAGAGACAACTATTAGGTGCACAAACATTAAAAGATTAGCGCCTAGTACAGCTAATCTGTTGGGAGAAAGTCCAAATTCAGAAAGTCTAAATGAAATAGCAGAAAGCGCAATGGCATTGGCTATAATTGTTAGTACGGCCAATCCTAATAAAATAATTAGGTTGATTTTTGAACCTGTATTATTTGTGAGCTCCGTTAAAGAAAATAAGATAATTGCCATCACGCCAATCAATAAAATATTAAATAGCAATAAAAAATTACGATCATTGTAAATATTCATTCCTGTATAGATCAAAGTTCCAAGAAATACCAACAAAGTAATAAAAATAATAGGGGTAAAAATTCTGGCAATTGTTGGAGAAATTTTGTTGACAAGTTCTGGATTATTTTGAACTAAAAAGGTGGATAACATTGGTATAGCCGCCAAACCCCAAACAGCTATTTGTTCAAAGTAAAATGTTTGGATATCCATTTTTAATAACCCAAATAGGGCTATTGTGATGCCTGTAAAGAACATACCCGAGATAAAGATCAACCCAGTCATGATCACAAAGTTGCCGTTGAATTTAAGAAACGCAATGGCCTTATGGTTATTTTTTAAATCACCACCAATAAAAGCGTAGCCTAGTATAGCCCATAAAAAAATGGGTAAATGTATAGTAGATAAAATAAAGGTTGCGCTCTTTTCATTATAAGGCAAGCTATTCACAAAAATGGCCGAGCCAATGAATAAGATAAGTGGAAGTATGAATTTAGTCATTGCAAATTGCTGCTTCCAAATAAAATAGGCCGTTAAAATAGGAAATACAACGAATCCAATATTCTTAGACATATATACATCGTATTCTACACCTAAAAATGAGGGCATTTTTGCAATAAGTCCACCCACAAATGCTGCAACCACAATAAAAAGAATTTCATTTTTACTACCCCAAAACACAGACTCATCTTTGTAGTTCAATCTTTCATGCCAGGCCTGAGCAGCAGGCTCATCCCTAAGTTCTTGGAAAATTGTGTTAAAAGCAGTTGTAAAGATGCCTTTATGTTCACGATACAATTTTTCCAATTGTTTCGGGTTATTGATATTGATTTTGATTTCGTTTTCCATAGTATTCCCTTTATTCATATTCTTATTGAAATAATCCATCCCAAGCTGTAAAAATATGCATTATGAACTTTAAAAATTGTTAAATAAAAGCTTTTGTTCCTAACATTGCAGCATCAATGCAATACCCAATTCAATTAATTCAAATTAGTGCCGAAAAGGCTATTTATATCCCTGATTATGAAAAGGTTAAGGAAATCTATACCTCATTGTTGAATTCGGATCCCAATACCCCCTTTCCTTTTTGGGCTAAATTATGGCCATCGTCCATTGCGCTGCTTGATGTACTTAAGGCGCACCCTCATTTGATTCAAAACAAGCATGTACTAGAAATTGGTGCAGGCATTGGTTTGCCCTCTTTGATGATGGCAGGTATCGCAAAATCGATTCAAATAAGTGATCATGATAAGGAGGCAGTTGCACTGCTTCAAAAAAATATTCAACATCTACAAATACAAAATGCAGAGGCTTTGCAATTAGACTGGAAAGCAATCCCAGAAAATATACAGCCAGATGTTGTTCTTTTAAGTGATGTCAATTATGATCCAGCGCAATTTGATGTCTTAGTTTCTTTAATTGATAAATTCATGAGCCAAGGACGTACCATTATTTTATCGACACCACAAAGAATTATGGCGAGTCCATTTGTACAAAAAATAGAAGCTACAATTATAGAGCGATATGAAGCATTGGTAGATGAAAATGGAGTCAATCAAGAAATAAGTATCTTAGTTCTATCAAAATAATTGTTGTTGCTATGAAAAATGATAGAAATAAATGTTAGATAAAATTGAATTAATACAGATTGACCATAGCCATATTGCAGCATTGCAACAAATTGGTCGTATAACTTTTTTAGAAACTTTTGCTGAAAGCAATAGTGCAGAGAATATGGCTAAATACTTAGAAGAAGCATATTCATTTGAAAAATTAAATGAGGAATTAAATAATCCTAATTCATTATTTTACTTTGCGATGTTGGATGAAAAAGTGATTGGTTATCTAAAATTGAATATGGGCGGATCTCAGACCGAGCTCAAAGACAAAGATGCGCTTGAAATTGAACGCATTTATGTACTAAAGGATTTTCATGGTAAAAAAGTTGGGCAATTACTGTTTGATAAAGCCATAACAATAGCAAAGAAGCAGCAAGTAGCATATGTTTGGCTAGGTGTATGGGAAGAAAATAAAAGAGCGCTCCAGTTTTATACAAAAAATAGATTCGTTGAATTTGATCAACATGTTTTTGTGCTTGGTAATGAAGCACAAACCGATATTATGATGAAATTAGAATTGAAATAATTGAATAGTATAATCCAGTAGTTCGCTGCCACCTATTGCTCCATGACCAGGTATCACAATTTTAAGATTGGGATATTGTTTTTTGATTTTCAAAACAGTATTAGACCAGTCGCCCACATTAGCATCTCCTAAATAGCCCTTAGTGGCTTCGATTTCTTTAATCAAACAGCCCCCAAATAAAATATTTTCACTTGGAAAATAGCCCACTACATTATCCAATGTATGTCCTTGACCAAAATATTTAACCATCGCAAAGGTTTTACCAAGCTTTAATTTAAGTTCATCTTTAAAACCATTTTGAGGATTAACAATATTATTTAATTTAGTTAATTCAATGGTACTAAAATTTGCGAAGGAAGGGATGTTCTGTATATGAAATGCAGCTAGCCCGCCTAAGCAATCACTATGAAAATGCGTCGGCACAATCGCATTAACCTTACAATGCAATTTTTCCTTAATGAACTTAATTAACTCATTGGCACTTGTATCATTGGTAGGTGTGTCAAAAACAATGGCTTCATTGCTATTTCTTACGATCATGCCGTTGCAAGGAACATTTCCAAAATCGTTTGTTTGCAGATAAGAGGTATGTACAAAAGCATTTTCTGAAACTTGAATGATAATTAAGTTATCAGACTGATACAGTTCAATAGGCTTAAATACTTTTGAGCTTGGAGTAGTTTGTGCATATCCATTTCCACAAAGTAAAAATACTAGAATAAAAAGAAGTGTCTTCATATCCTAAATATAAGAAAAGATGTAATTAATATTTTGCAGGATGTTTACTTATCATTCAACCCAACGCCCAATCCGAACATCGCAGCTACTAAAGCTAGGTGAATAATCATAACTGCCTTTTGCCAAGTTGGACGATCATTCCATTTTTGTTCTGGATTGAATGGGTCAAATGCTAAACCAATACCCAGAGAAGCTGCAGATTGCATATAGTCTTTAGAGACAACTGCCTGGAATAAGCCTAATAGTAAAAAACCAATGTAGAGATACTTACTGAAAGGTGCGTTCATTTTGAGTCTGTTATATTAAAACAAAATTAAAAAATATAATTCACTTTTGGGGAAAAAATTAAATGGAAGAAAAAATTAAAAAATAATTATGGGGACGCTATTATATATCACGCTAATAGAATGACAATTTGGTAAAAAGAAAAATCACTGAAGGCAAACCCGAGGGTTAGTGGAAAGCATATAAAGTGACAAAAAAATAGCCTACATTTGAAAAAGGTATTTATTTTCGTAAACTGATAGCTATAAAAAAACTCCGAATATGTACACAATAAAAAGAATTTTCAAAAGAAACACCCACAATTCCTTTTTTAAAGCACTTGCTGGGTTTGGTCGTTCTTTAAATAGATTATATGAAAATAGGAACCACGATATTTATAGCAATGGGGAAGTAACCATATTAAATAAAATTGCTAAAATGAATCCCTCCCTCATAATAGACGGTGGTGCAAATGTTGGGGATTATTCAATAATAACAAATCAAATAATGCCAGATTGCAAAATCTATGCTTTCGAACCTGTTGAAGCTACATTTCAACAATTTCTAGCCAATATTAAAGATTTACAGAATATTGTACCGATTAAAAAAGGACTATTTAAAGAGAACTGTGAATTGGAAATAAATTTATTCGATTCAAATGAACATTCTTCCATATACTCTATTGATGGGATAGCAAATAAGTTCGGTTCACAAACAATTGGGCTTATTCGAGGGGATGATTTTATAAAAGAGAATAATATTGTTTCGATTGATTTTTTGAAGCTAGATATTGAAGGAGCAGAATATGATGCTTTGCTCGGATTTGAAAATGCATTTAAGGAAGGAATTGTCAAGCTAGTCCAATTTGAATATGGATTCATTAATATTTCAACTAAGAAATTACTGATTGATTTTTATACATTTTTTGAAGCGAATGGATATATCGTTGGTAAAGTTTTTCCAAAGAATGTAGAATTCAGAAATTACAACGTCAAACATGAAGATTTTATCGGGCCCAATTTCATTGCTGTCAAAAAAACGGAGACCGCCCTCATTAATTTATTAAGAAATAGTTAGTTTTAAAAACGAAAAAAGAGGCCAAATTGACCTCTTTTTGATTTGTGGCTCCCCTTACCGACGAAAGATGCAACTATAATGCGATGATTGAGTATGTGACTATTAGGAAACTGAAGGGTTGAACTTATTTCTTTTCGGCACTCAACTTCTTAGCAATGCTGTCATAATATTCTTGAGTTAATTGCTCTGTCCAAACAGTTGGTTTTGA
>CAXNMZ010000052.1:0-11031 GCA_964203125.1 Chitinophagales bacterium
ACAGTCGCTATAGTAGGAAGGCCCAATGTGGGGAAAAGCACGCTGTTCAATCGCTTTTTATAAGAGCGTAAGGCCATTGTGGATGATGTAAGTGGTGTAACCAGAGACCGTCAATATGGTGTGACAGAATGGAATGGCAAAAATTTCAACGTGATTGATACAGGCGGTTTTGTGCCTGATTCAAGTGATATGTTTGAGACGGAAATTAGAAAGCAAGTAAGAATTGCCATTGATGAAGCCAACTGTATCATCTTTATGGTGGACGCAGCGGTTGGTATGACCGATTTAGATGCGGCCATGGCCGATATGTTGAGAAGAACAACTAAACCAGTATTAGTGGTTGCCAATAAGGTGGACAATTCAAATAGGGCATTAGACGCAACTGAGTTCTATAGCATGGGTTTTGAGCATAACTATTTTGTGAGTTCTATCTCTGGAAGTGGCACTGGTGATTTATTGGATGCGGTGACTAGTTTTATTACAGAAGTGCAACCAACGGACGAGGAATTGGAAGCAGCAGACAATGTGCCTAAAATTGCCATTATTGGCCAACCGAACGTGGGCAAGTCATCCTTACTAAATGCTTTTATAGGTCAAGAAAGAACTATTGTGAGTGATATCGCTGGAACAACTAGAGACACCATCCATACGCATTATAATATGTTCCAAAAGGAGTTCATTTTGATTGATACTGCTGGAATTAGAAGAAAGAATAAGGAAAAAGACGATCTAGAGTTTTATTCGGTGATTCGTGCCATTAAAGCAATGGATGAAGCAGATGTATGTTTAATGGTAATTGACGCAGTAAAGGGTATCACAGCGCAGGATCTAAGTATATTTAGTCTTGCCGCTAAAAAGGGTAAGGGTATCGTGTTTTTAGTCAATAAATGGGATTTAGTCCCTAAGGAAACCAATACGGCTAGAGACTATGAAAAAAGGCTAAAAGACAAACTGGCACCTTTTACAGATGTGCCGATCTTGTTTATCTCAGCAGTAGAAAAAACCCGTATTTTTAAAGCCATTGAGTTGGCATTAGATGTATATGAGAACAAGCATCGTAAAATTCCAACTTCTAAGTTGAACGATATTATGCTTAAGGCGATTGAAAAATACCAGGCTCCAGTAGTAAGGGGACATGTGATTAAAATCAAATTTGTGCAGCAATTACCAACGCGCGTTCCAAGTTTTGCTTTTTTCACCAATTTCCCTGATGATGTGAAGACACCTTATAGAAATTACTTGGAAAACCAGGTGAGGGCTAATTTCAATTTTACGGGTGTGCCAGTACGTATCTACTTCAGAAAGAAGTAGTTAGGTTAAAGAAACTATGAATTTGGGGTTAATTATAAAATAACATGAATTTAATTAGTTAAATTTTGGCAAATGAATTGTTAAACCCTATCTTCGCTCTCGTATTTTTTATACTAAACTTAAAACATTAAAAATGAAAAAAGTATTCGCAATCTTCGCTATCGCTGCTTTAACTGCATGTGGTGGTGCTTCTACTGAAGCTACAACTGATTCTGCTGCTGCAACTGTTGATACAGCTGCTGTTGCTGTTGATTCTGCTGCTGTTGCAACTGATTCAACTGCTACTGATTCTGCTGCTACTAAGTAGTTCTAGAAGTTTTTTAAATAACTTCTTGCAAGAAGGTCCTTTCCGAAATTTCGGAAAGGATTTTTTTTGTGCCTAACTCAAGGCGGTTTCTTACATTTGTTTCCTTTTGGCACCAATATTGCCTATATATATGCAGACGGATATAAACTATGTATCAACAAAGGTTTATGTCATTTTGACTAGAATTATAAAACTTAAGACATTGGATAAACAATTTTTATTTAAAACAGAGGAAGACAACGAATTCATCCCCTTATTTACTTTTAACGAGCAGGATATGGAGAATGAGCCACCGCTTGTTATAGAAGAAATGATTCCAATCCTGCCTTTAAGAAACACCGTTTTGTTTCCTGGGGTAGTCATTCCAATTACAGTGGGAAGAGATAAAAGTATTCAAGCAGTTAAAGCGGCTTATGCTAAAGATAAATTAGTGGGCGTATTGGCACAAAAAGATGGAAATATTGAAGATCCTAATCCAGCAGATTTATGTGCGATAGGTACTGTGGCTAAGATCATAAAAATGATCAAGATGCAAGATGGTGGCACCACCATTATCATTCAAGGTAAAAAACGTTTTGAGTTATTGGAGATGGTAGAGGAAGATCCATTCTTTAAAGGGAAAGTAAAATTAATAGAAGATACACCTGTACAAAAAGATGATAAACATTTTGAAGCATTATTGTCTACCATCAAAGATTTAGCAGCACAGATCATTCAGTTGTCTCCAAATTTTCCTTCGGAGGCGACCATGATTTTAAAAAATATTGAAAGCCCTCTTTTCTTGGTCAATTTTGTTGGGAGCAACCTCAATATTGAATTACAAGAAAAGCAAGGCTTATTAGAAATCAATGGGGTCAAAGAGAAAGCAGAAAAACTGGTGGAGTACTTACAAAAAGAATTACAATTTGTAGAGCTTAAGAATAAAGTAGCCAATAAGACCAGAACAGAAATTGATAAACAACAAAGAGATTATTTTTTACAGCAACAACTTAAGAGTATCAAGGATGAGTTAGGAGGGGATCCTAACGAAAGAGAAGTGGCTGAAATGAAGAAGAAGGCAGAGCACAAAAAATGGCCTGACGCAGCTAAAAAATTATTTCAAAATGGTTTAGAAAAATTAGAGCGTATGCATCCAAGTACGCCTGATTATTCTGTGGTATACAATCACCTTGATTTATTACTAGACCTTCCTTGGGATGAATATACAGATGACAATTATGATTTAAAGCATGCAAAAAAAGTCTTAGATGATGATCATTATGGGATGGGTAAAATCAAAAATCGTATTTTAGAATACCTAGCTGTGTTGAAATTGAAGGGAGACATGAAGAGTCCTATTCTTTGCTTCTTAGGCCCTCCAGGGATTGGTAAAACATCTTTAGGCAGGTCCATTGCACATGCGATTGGCAGAAAATATACCCGTGTAAGTCTAGGTGGTCTTCATGATGAAAGTGAAATCAGAGGGCATCGTAAAACTTATATTGGAGCCATGCCTGGAAGAATCATTCAAAGCATTCGTAAGATAAAGACATCCAATCCGGTAATGATATTGGATGAGATAGATAAAATTGGTAAAGACCAAAGGGGAGACCCATCTTCGGCATTACTAGAAGTATTGGATCCTGAACAAAATCATAGTTTTTATGATAATTACTTAGAATCTGAATATGATTTAAGTAAGACTTTATTCATTGCAACAGCAAATGATATCAGTCAAATTCAGCCTGCTTTAAGAGATCGTTTAGAAATCATTGATCTAAGTGGTTATGCTGTGGAGGAAAAAGTTGAAATTGCTAAAAGACATTTATTCCCTAAACAAAGAGCATTGCATGGTCTAGAGAAATACAATTTCAAAATACAAGATAATGTATTGGAAAAAGTGATTGAGGATTATACAAGAGAAAGTGGTGTGCGTGAATTGGATCGTCAATTGGCTTCGATCATGCGCTACCAAGCAAAACAAATTGCGTATAAACAAAAAATTAAACCAACCGTAAGTAAATTAGACTTGCTTAAAATTTTAGGGCAACCTAGGTATAGCAATGAGATTTATAAAACAGTGAATATGCCTGGTGTAGCAGTCGGTTTAGCTTGGACTTATGTGGGTGGTGATATTCTATTCATTGAAACTTTGCTTTCGGATGGGAAAGGGGAATTAAAATTGACTGGAAATTTGGGTAATGTGATGAAAGAAAGTGCGACAACCGCAATGACCTATTTACAAGCCAATGCTAAAAAAATCGGGGTTGACCCAATACTTTTTACGAAGAAGTCTGTCCACATGCACGTTCCTGAAGGTGCGGTTCCTAAGGATGGACCTAGTGCGGGCATCACCATTTTAACAGCTCTAAGTTCTGCCTATACGGGTAGAAAGGTGAAGCCATTCTTAGCTATGACTGGAGAGATCACACTTAGAGGCCAGGTTTTACCTGTAGGAGGGATCAAAGAAAAAATCTTAGCTGCTAAAAGAGCTGGCATGAAAGAAATTATTCTTTGTTGGCAAAATGAAAAAGATATCAATGAAATTGATCAAGCTTTTATTAAAGGTTTGAAGTTCTATTATGTGAAAAATATGCAACAGGTGTTAGATTTAGCCCTTGTTTAATTGATTTTTAAATTCCAAACCCTAGCTTTGTTACATGCGTGGTAAACAATTCATCTACAGGCTAGGGTTTTTTATTGCATGTTATTTTAATAGCAGTTGGTTCATAGGTGGCAATGTCCTATTTGCTCAGTCTAAAGTAGGGAATGCAGTCTACCAATTTTTAAAATTGCCTTATTCTGCTAAAGCAACCAGTTTAGGTGGGCTTAATATTAGTTCAATTGGGAATGACCTTGGTTTAGCCATGATGCAACCCGCTTTATTATCAACTAAGTTAGATGGTGAATTACAAGTAAGTGTGAAACCCTATTTTGCGGGCATACAACAGTATGATGTAAATGGGGCCAATAAATTAAAATCCGATTGGGTGATAGGATGGGGCGTGCACTATATGGACTATGGAAGTATTGCTCAAACAGATGTATTAGGCAATGAATACGGAAGCGTCAATCCAAATGAATATGCGATTCAGGTGGGTATTGCAAAAACCTATTTGGAAAATTTTCATTTTGGTACACAAATAAAATTCATACAATCCAATTATGGCCAATTTAGATCTAATGGCATTGCAATGGATGTGGGTGTGAGATACCTTTCACCTAATAGCTTGTCACAATGGAGTATTTTATTGCAAAATGTAGGGACGCAATTAAAATATTTTCAAGTGAAGGAAGAATTGCCTTTGAATTTAATACTTGGCTGGTCCAAAAAATTAGCAAATGCACCCTTACAATTTTCAGTAACAGCAGAGCGATTATCTGAATGGAATGATAACTATTATGATATGGATTTTTACAATGCGGAAGGATATAAAAAACCTGGTTCACTTCAAAATCTGTTTAACCATCTTGTTTTAGGGTCGCAATTGTATATTGGACAAGGTTTCGAATTAGATCTGGGATATCATTTTGCACGAAGATTCGAATTAAATCTTCCCAATCAACCCAATAGTTTAAATGGATTGAGTGCTGGTTTTGGGTTCCCCTATAAAAGAATTCAATTTCAATATGGTACAGGTTTTTTTCAAAAAAATAGTTACCATCATTTCACATTGCAATATGCTTTGCAACAAAAATAATTATTGTTGCTTCTTAGGCATCACTGCTTTTGGCTTATTAGCAGGTGTAGTCGCTTGTTTAGGTTCTGTTGTTGGCTTTTTAGGTAAGGTAGATTTATTGACTGGAGGATTATTTGCAGCAGGGGCTTCAATCGTTGGCTCATTATTGGATAGTAAGCTGTAATCTGATTCTGCTGCAATGTCCTCTACATCTGTATCTGGAAGGGTTAAATCAATACTTGAATCCTTGCCAACAAAATTGACATTAAAGTCGGTACTTAAATTATCAGGCTTCACAAAACTTGCATTTCTATCTAAATTGCATGCCGGATCATTGGCAACTTTATTCATGAAATAGGCCCAAATAGGTAAGGAGCCATGCGCACCTTGTCCAAAATAATTATCTGTAAAACGAATATAGCGATCATCTGCACCTACCCATGCACCTGCAAGTATTTGTGGGGTGTATCCCATAAACCATAAGTCACTATTGTCATTGGTCGTTCCAGTTTTACCTGCGACAGCTTGCGTCCCAATATCATAAGAATACATACTTCTACCAGTACCTTTTGAAATTACACCTTCCATCATACTTACAACAGAGTAGGCAGTTAATTCACTAATGACTTTTCTTCTTTGTGGA
This sequence comes from Chitinophagales bacterium, assembly GCA_964203125.1. Classification (GTDB taxonomy): domain Bacteria; phylum Bacteroidota; class Bacteroidia; order Chitinophagales; family Chitinophagaceae; genus Sediminibacterium. Next base: position 5,921 of record CAXNMZ010000052.1, read on the forward strand.
GAGAAGCTTTCTAATACATTGCCATTTTTATCTTCGATACGATTGATGAAAAATGGTTGGGCATTGTATCCAGCACCTGGGAACATCGTATAGGCTTGAACCATTTCAAACAAGGATACCTCACAAGCCCCTAATGCAATAGAAGGATAGGCTGGAATTTCTGCTTGAATATTGGATTTTTTTAAATAGGCTACCAGTTCTTTTGCTGCTTCGTTTCCATCTCCATTAATTTGCTTCATGATATAAGCAGTGGCACAGTTTCTAGATTCTGCTAATGCTTGCGCCATTGGCATGGATTGACCTGTACAAGATTTTGGCGTATTGGGTACCATGCCATAACCTTCAAAATTTTGTTGTTGATCTTGTACAATACTAAATGGAGTGAAGCCAGATTTTTCAATGGCTAAAGAGTACAATAAAGGCTTCATAGTAGAACCCACTTGTCTTCTTGTATTGATATTGACATGGTCATATTTGAATGTCTTAAAATCAATACCACCCACCCATGCTTTGACTTCACCTGTAAAAGGATCCACCGCTAAGAAACCTGTTTGTAGCATTTGCTTATGGTACTTTAATGAGTCCATAGGTGTCATGATGGTGTCAATGAACCTATTTTTATTCCATGCAAAAACCCGCATTGGTAAAACTTCATCAAATGTTTTTCTGATGTCAGTCTCCTCCATCTCCTCACGTTTTAAATTCCTCCAACGATCGGTTTGTTTAACGGCTAATTCCAATTGGTTATTAAAGTCTTTCCAAACTGATCCTGTTTTGATATTGGATTGTTTGTTAAACTCTTTTTGCAAGTAGGCCATATGCCTTGCAACTGCTTCCTCCGCATACAATTGCATGCGAGGATTAATAGTAGTGTAAATTTTTAAACCATCTCTGTATAGGTTATATGCATCTCCATTGTTCTTCTTATGTTCCTTAGACCATTTTTTCATATACTCTCCAAGATAACTTCTAAAGTAGGGGCCTAGACCATTGTTTTCGTCTAGCTTCTTAAAGTTAGTGACCAATGGCAATGCTTTTAATTGTGTTGCTTGATCCTCGGTAATGTATTTTTGACCAGCCATTCTGTTCAATACCAAGTTTCTTCTTTCAATGGCTAATTTAGGATTCCTGTTGGGGTTGTATTTAGTAGGGGCATTGATCATGCCAATGAGCAAAGCAGCTTCTTCGATTGTTAAACGATCTGGTTCTTTTTGGAAAAAGGATCTAGAGGCATTGCTTACGCCAAAAAGGTTTTCACTAAACGGTACTGTATTTAAATACAAAGTGATGATTTCTTGCTTAGTGAAATTCCTTTCTAATTTGATGGCAATGATACTCTCCTTGATTTTTTGAATGATTCTTAAGAGTTTGTTTTTAGTACCCCAGTTATCTGTAAATAAGTTTTTTGCTGTCTGCATTGTGATGGTAGAAGCACCACCTTGGCTCCCCAGAAAAGCGACCGCTCTCAATAAGCCTTCACCGTCAATACCGTAATGATCGTAAAATCTTTTATCTTCTGTAGCAACCAGTGCTTGCAATAAGTAGGGGCTGATATCTCTATACTTTACACTGATTCTATCTTCTAAATAAAACTTACCCATGGGCGTACCATCTTGCGCATATACTTGACTTGCTAAAGAGGCTGTTGGGTTTTCAATATCATCTAGATCGGGCATATCTCCAATCCATCCAAAATTAAGCATTAGGATAAATAGTAAAAAGATACCTGCAGCAATTAGGTAATATTTCCAAAATAGCTTTACCCAATTTTTAGGTCCTTTTTTAATTTCTTTAGTCGTGGTTGTTTTATTTTCTGGGTTCACTTTTTACCATTTAAGGTTTAAAATAATAATTTGATTTATCGCGCTTATATTGATCCAATTGCTCTTGATTGTTAATTTGAATGATATTTGATTTCCCAATCAAAATTAAATCGTATTGTTTTTTAGGAATGAAAGAAATAATTTCTGTACTTAATCTTGGCTTCACTTTATTGATATAGGCTAGACCTTCAGATGCATTTGTAAACGGTCCAATCCAAACGATATGACTTTGATCTGTAAATTGAACGAACGTAACTGCCAGGTTTAGTTTTCTGAAATCTTCAGTATTGACGTCTTTAAATGCATTTTGAATTTCTTTCACAAATACAGCAGAAACATTCATCGTTTGTAAAGCAATATAATGTTGTTCTATGCTATCATTGGTGAAAGCAATTTGATTTGTTAGAGCTAGAGCACTGTCTTTTTGATTATTGATAGAAGCCTTATCAATTAAATTAGCCATACCAGCAATATTGCTATCCTTCTTTAATGTAATCGCAGGGCTTTTAGTTTGTTCAAGCGCCTCTTCGTTGGCGTTGATTATTTTTTTTGTTTTATCTATTTTTAAGGCTGCAAGATAGGCTTCAGTTGTTTTTCTATTATTGATCTCAGTGATAATGTTTTTAGCCCTTGCCTTGATAGATTCACTTTTATTTTGTGTGATTAGTTCATTTAATAATACGATAGCAATACTGTCCTTACCTTGCTGGGCATTCATTTTTACTTTTAAAAACTGATAGGGGGTGTTCCATTTTGTGCCCTTGAATTGTACTTGTGCAGCCTCCATTTGTGCACTAAATTGATCCCAGTCTCCAATTTGCGCTAAAAAATAAGCTGTTTTATAAGCCTCTGAACTATTTTTATCAATTCGGTCAAGATTTTCTTTTGCTTTCTTTTTTTGGATATAAATACCCTCAGGAAATTGCCTTGTAATGATTTGTATCAAGCTATCAGAAATAGTTGATTGTCCTATATGCAAGTAATGGCTTGCCAAATCGAGTAAAGCACTTTCTGTGGCATTGGGTTCAATATTATTTCGAATCACAGCTTGATATCTTGGTAAAGCTTTTTCAAAATCACCCAGTTCATATAAAAACATTTTTGCAATAGATAAGCTGTTTTTATTCCAACTATTTTTTGATTGTGTTAATTCTAAATCTGTTTCAATCAATTGAATACTTAGCGTATCAGTACTATCTCTCTGTGGAGGGGTTTTACTATTTTTTGGTGCAACCAGATTTGTATTCAAGGATAAGTTATTTTGAATACTATCTACATTGGATGAATTTGTTTTTATTAATTGGATATTTGCTTTTCTACGCCAATTGTCAACATTTGGTCTATTGCCCCATTTTTTAATGTAGTTTTCAACACCCATGCTTACATTTTGAGGATTATCAAAGTAGAAGTCCGATTGCACTCCTTGTTTTGTCGACGAATTTGGAAATGCATTGCCGAAAGAGTAGCCTGTATTATTATTTTGATTCCTTGAATTCACATTTTCGGATGCTGCTGATTGCTTATTTGGGTCCATCAATAAATCCTTTTCTTGGGACTTGATTAAAATGGCTCTTTTTTGCCATTGTTTTGCAATTTGTACTTGATCTTTTTTTGGAGCAGCATAAATCATTTGTAAACTATCTTCATTAGAAATCAATTCGTTTAAGTTGGCTATTTTGTCAATCCATTTTTTTCGTAAAGTGATCTCATCATAATTAGGATAGGTTTTTAGCAGCTCCTTTATATCGTCATAAGCAATTTTAGCAACTGAAAAACGATCTGTTTTATAATTTAAAGCACCTAATTGAACTAGTGCTTTTTGTTTTAGTTTATTATTTTTTTCATTTTTTTGAATAGATGCGATCAGCCATTGATTTGCCTTTGAATTTGCTTGATTGCGAAGCGCAAGTTGTGCCATTTCATAATAGACAATATCTGCAAAGGCACTGTATTTGTCTTTTTTCAACATGCGCTCTAATGCGCTAGCTAAATTTTCCCATGATTTTTCTCCACGATTCGCTTCAATACTTGCCATATATATATTGGCATAAACTGCAATGACAGGATTGGATACAATTGCGCCAGCTTTTTTAAACCAATTATAGGCTAGTTCGATTTTTTGTTCTTTTTCATACAATTGTGCAATTAGATAAGACCATCTTGCTTTAGTTAGTAAATCTTGCGCATTATCTAAACCTTTGATTAGATAAGTTGCTGCACTATCATTGAAGCCAGATAAGTAATAGCCATAGGCCAATTGTTCGTATAAAAATGGGTGTAATCGTTTTGGAAATCCTTGATCTGTTTTCAATAATTGTAATAAACTAATCCCTTCAATGATTTCGCCAGCTTCAAAATAATTTCTAGCTTGCCAGATCATACTTTCATTTCTAACATTCTTATTTTCCCAAACTCGATTGTTTTCTGCTGAGGCAATACTAAATTTACCCGATTTATTTAAATTGCTTCCAATGGGTTGATCTGCGCCATCTTCCTTATCATAAAAGGAGTAGTTGATGAATTGTAAAATACTTCCAGCAGTATCAAAATTTTTGTGAAATAGGTAAGACTTTGCCAATAACAAATATGCATCATCTACATAGTTACTTCTTAAATCATGTAATACGATATTGGCATTGCACCTATAAATGATTGAATCAATCGATTCTTTAGCTGTTATACTTAAATCATAATCATAAAAAGGGAGTAATTCTGTGTAATCATCTTCATGTACATCCCTAGCTTTTTGAATAATCTCGTCTAATGTAATGTCTGCATTGAATAAATAATTGAACTGCGATACGGTATTTTGGTAGGCACGTCGTCCAAGTGTATATTTCTTATCTAATAAGCGCTCATAGGGAAGTGGCTTGTCTATTTCATTGATGCCTGTTTTTTCTAGAAGTTTATTTGTTTTTTTATTCAAGCTATCTCTGACTCTTTCAATTCTTTTATTGATAAAGTTATTGATCTTTTTTTGGGTAGTATCTAATAATTGGTTCGCTTTTTTTACAATTTTTGAATTATTAATATCTAAGATTGATTTTGTCGTATCCTGCGCATAGATTGGACTGCCAATAAGGAATAGGATGGCCATTGCAAACAAGCAAATGAAGCGTTTAAACTGAGGATATGTATTATCTTGTTGCATAGGGTTAAAAACACCTTAAAAATACGGCATATTCTGTTTAAATAAAGCAAAGGTTGTACCTTTATAGAGATTAAAGATTATGGCAAACTTAGATATTAACAATACTTTTAAAAGACGTAGCAGTACGTATCGATTGG
>CAXNMZ010000053.1:0-10918 GCA_964203125.1 Chitinophagales bacterium
GTATCCTCTTTTCCGGTAAATACAGCAACAATCTCCTTGCCTTTATAAATGGCACGGTTGTATTTATTACCTAAAATGATAATTGTAGCTGTTTGACCCACTAATCTAGTGAATACGGTATTATTTCCATGCCACCATCCATTATGATAAATCAGCTTTTCTTCGTTTGGCTTTGCTAAAACTCTCCATCCTAAACCATAATTATGCCAATATTTATCGGTTGGACTTTTGGGTTCATAAGCCATTTCTAAAGTGGTAGGCTGTAAAAAACGACCTTCTGTTAAAGCTTTGTCCCATAAATAGAGGTCTCTTGCCGTACTATAGACATTTTTATCCCCATAAATCATATCGTATTTCTCCATTTGATAAGGCACCATTTGTGCATTGTAGGAGGGCAGGTATTTGTCCATACTTTGCTGACTCATCACAAAACTATGCTCCATTTTCAATGGCTTAAAGATGGTTTCTTGCAGGTAAGTAGGGAAGTCTTGACCAGTGATCTTTTCAATGATCAAGGCTAATAAGACATAGTTGGTATTGCAATATTTAAAAACACGATCAGGATTGGCAGCAACAGCAGGTTTTTTTTGAATCATAAAATCCAATACATCTTGATTGGTATATAAACCTGGTCTAAAAGGTGCTAGATTTTTAACCAATACCAATTTCTTAGCCCATCGGCCTCTTTTGGTTTTGTATCTAACCGATTTATATTGTTTGGTCTCCAAGAAATTAGCATAATCAGGCAAGCCACTTCGATGTGATAATAACATTTCAATGTTTACATTCTTGTAAGGGAATCCCGGCAGGTATTGGTCTACAGATGCTTTCAGGTCCAATTCATCCTTTTCCCATAATTGTAGGGCAGCCATCCCTGTGAAAGTTTTGGAGACAGAAGCTAAATGAATAGGGGTTGCTGCGATTAAGGTATCTTTAGTTTTATAATTGGCAAAACCTTTGTAATCTTCAAATATAATTTCACCATTTTTAGCGACTAAAATTTGACCACTAAAATTTTTATTCCCTAAAATGGATTGGTATTTTAATTTAATCGCTTCGGCATATTGTTCCTTTTCTCCAGTAGATATTTTATTGTAGGTGAAAGGATTGGCAGCACCTAAATAATTTGGACCCTGACTCGATCCACAAGAAGCAGTCAGCAACAAAATTTGACATAATAAAAAGCATCGAACGATCATCTGTTAGTTTTTATAGGGTATATCTATAGAACGTAGAATAGATATAAAATATTGTGATTGCGGTCAAAACGGCAATTTTAAATTAACTTTGTTTTATGAGCAAAATTGACCTTACCAGCTATCCCAAAGATAGAATTAAAGTACTTTTTTTAGAAAACATCAGTGATAAAGCGGTACAATACTTCAAACAACAAGGGTATGCGGATGTGAAGAAGGTAGCCGGGGCTTTAAGCGAGGAAGAATTGATTAAAGTGATCAAAGACGTTCATATTTTGGGTATTCGTTCAAAGACATTTATTTCTAAGAAAGTATTGGATAGTGCAAAAAAATTACAAGCGATAGGATGCTTTTGCATTGGGGTGAACCAAGTGGATTTAAAAGCATGTAAACAAAAAGGCATTGCAGTTTTCAATGCGCCTTATAGCAATACCAGAAGTGTCGCTGAATTAGTGATTGGTGCTTCCATCTTTTTGATTCGAAAAATTTTAGATAAAAACAAAGCAGCCCACAATGGCATTTGGAATAAAGAGGCTAAAGGAAGTTTTGAATTAAGAGGCAAAACAATGGGCATCATTGGTTATGGCAATATCGGTACACAATTAAGTGTGATGGCAGAAGCGATGGGGATGCGTGTGCAATTTTATGATATTGAAACCAAATTGCCTTTAGGAAATGCGCAGGCAAGAAAGTCGATTAAAGAAATTGTGAGTAGTTCAGATATCATTTCATTGCATGTTCCAGAAACCAACCAAACTAAAAATTTGATTAATAAAGAAATGATCAAGCATTTTAAATCTGGTTCTATTTTAGTGAATTATGCTAGGGGAGAAGTGGTGGACTTGGATGCATTAGCAGAAGCGATTAAAGAAAAATATATTGCTGGTGCAGCGATTGATGTGTTTCCTGTGGAGCCAGAAAAAAATGGAGATGCATTTAAAACCCCTTTACAAGGTTTATCCAATGTCTTATTGACTCCACATATTGGCGGATCCACTGAAGAAGCACAAGAAAATATTGGCGAAGATGTAAGTATTAAATTATATCAATACTTGGAGCGAGGCGTCTCTAATGGTTCTCATACGATTCCGTCATTGAGTTTACCACCAGTAGACGGCGCACATAGAATTTTACATATCCATAAAAATGTACCAGGTGTATTGGGCGCGATCAATACATTGTTGTCTAAAAATAAGATCAATATTGTTGGTCAATACTTAAAAACAAATGATGAAATTGGCTACGTGGTGTTAGATGTGGATAGTAAATTATCCAAACAAGCCATGGCGCTATTAAAAGAAGTCAAAGAGACCATCAAGGTTAGGATGCTTTATTAATCTCGGCAATCATTGCTTTAATTTCATCTAGATCTACATCAAAATACTGCATATTTTCTTGCATGCTTGGTTGATTGAATGCCATTTTAGAAGGCATCGCTTTTCTTGCAGAACTATGCATTTCCTTTGCACCTGTTTGCGCAACAATGGTTGCAATATTATCTGCTCGCACACCACTTCCAGGTAAAATAATGATTCTATCATTTGCTTTTTCAATCAATTGTTGAATCATTGGAATGGCATTGCCAACATTCGGAACTTGACCACTTGTTAAAATTCTTTTACAACCAATATCAATCAATTGTTCTAATGCCAAAAATGGATCTTGACAACGATCAAATGCTCTGTGAAAACTAATTTCCATTTGGCCTGCAGCTTGAATTAAAGCACTTGTTCTTTTGGTGTCAATACTTCCATTCGCATTTAAAAGACCAATCACTACACCTTTAAATCCCAATTGCTGACAAGCTATCAAGTCGTTTTGCATCACCTGAAATTCTCTGTCTGTGTATAAAAAGTCTCCGCCTCTTGGACGAATAATAGGATAGACTGGCTGTTTGGTTAATTGAGACATTAAAAGTAAACTTCCATAAGAAGGTGTAGTGCCCCCTTCCATCGGATTCTCACAAAATTCAATTCTATCAGCCCCTGCAGCAAATGCATTCAAGGCGGCTTCTATATTAAACGCAGCAATTTCAAGTAATACTTTTGACATCTCTAATTATATTTTTTGAATTTTAATGAACGAATTTAATTTTAACAACTTTAATATTGGATGGTTTTCAAATTCAAATCAACTGTTAAATTAAATATCCTGCATCATTCAATGTATTACCTTTTTTGTTGTACACAGAAAAATTAAACCCTTTTTGTAAAGCGTATGCACCAACTATTCCTTTTTTATTGATGGCTACAAAGCAAACTTGAATGTCTTTTGCCTTTTCTTTTTTGATTCGGTTTATTTTTTCAACAACAAGTCTACATGCTTCCTCTGGACTTTTACCCTGACGCATCCTTTCCACTACAGCACTAGCGCCCGCAACCCTGATCACATCTTCACCCTGACCAGTCGCCACCACTGCACCAACTTCATTGTCTACATACAAACCTGCACCAATAATAGGAGAGTCGCCCACACGGCCACGCATTTTAAATCCAGCACCACTGGTTGTACAGCTACCACTTAAGTTCCCAAATTGATCCATTGCAATCATACCAATGGTATCATGATTCCACTGACCATCGGTTAATTTTTTTGGAGCATCGAATGCAGGATCATTATATGTAGCCGATTGATTTTTCTCTACATTGATAATGGGTTGATAATTGGATTTTTTCAACCAATCTTTATAATTCTTATTGGCTTGTTCTGATAAGGCACCCGATTCTAAAGTAAACCCATTGGCCAAAGCAAATGCTTGTGCACCTGCTCCCACTAAAAAAACATGGGGAGATTTTTCCATGACTTTTCTTGCCACTGATATAGGATGTTTGATGCGTTCTAAAAAAGCCACAGAACCGCAATTGAATTCATGATCCATAATAGAAGCATCTAATGTAACAAAACCATCTCTATCTGGGTTGGCATCTAAACCAACACAACAATTGATTTCATTTTCAGTGACCATCACACCTTGTTCTACCGCATCCAATGCATGACCTCCATTTTTTAATACTTCCCAAGCTGCTACATTAGCCCTGATACCTGCATCCCAGGTAGAAGCAACAATGGGTTGAATTAAATATGATGGATTTGTGGATTGGATGAAATTGGGAATCGAAAAACTGGTGATCCCTAATCCACCTAAATTGATAAATTTTCTTCTGTCCATGGTGATGATGCTTTTAATATTCAGTTCTTAAAGATAGTCAGTAAGCCGTTAATTTTGTACATTTATCAAGATTATGATGCAATCAATATTTGATCAGTATGGATGGGGAAATGCGTCTGCAATCCCATTAAATCAAGGGTTAATCAACCAAACTTTTGAAGTGCATACTGCGCAAGGTGAATTTATTCTACAAAATATCAATACCCAAGTTTTTAAGGATCCCTTTGCGATTGATCATAATATCAAAACCATTGGTCAGTATTTTCACACCAATAAAAAGGATCAACTCTTTACACATTTAGTGCCCAATTTAAGAGGGGAGACCTTGATCGAATGGGCCGGGAAGCATTACCGTGCATTTAAGAAAATCGAGGGTATCGCATTGGATGTATTAACGACTGCAGGACAAGCAAAAGAAGCTGCGCACCAATTTGGACAATTCACTGCTAGTTTAAATGAATTTCCAATCGGGGCCTTGAAAGTTACTATTCCTCAATTTCATGACCTTGCTTTAAGGTACCATCAATTTGAACAAGCTTTGATACATGGTGATGCCAAAAGAATTGAAACCGCAAAAGAAGCCATCCTTTTTCTACAATCCCATCAAGCTTATGTAAAAAAATGGATCGATTTTACAACAAATAAAGAGGCACATTTAAGGGTCACACACCATGATACAAAAATTAGCAATGTCTTATTTAAAGAGGAGCATGCAATTTGTGTCATTGATTTGGATACCACTATGCCAGGTTATTATATAAGTGATGTAGGTGATATGTGCAGAACCTACCTCTGTCCAGTGAATGAAGCATGTCAGGATTTAAATCAAATAAAAGTGCTTCCGGAAAGATGGACTGCGATTCAAAATGGCTACTTAGCAGCGATGGGGGAGTTCTTGACAAATTTTGAGAAAGACCATTTTGCATTTTCGGGCCAGTTTATCATCTATATGCAGGCCCTTCGTTTCTTAACTGACTATCTACAATTAGACCAATATTATAAAGTAGATAGACCAAGGCAAAACTTAGACCGCACTTTAAATCAGAACCAATTGTTGATTGAGTTCAATCAAATAATTTAATATTAATTTCAATTATACTATAATAAATACTTTTAAATCAATTATTTAGGTCCAATTAATTATAATTAGAATTGGTCATCCATTGCGAAGTCAGGCTTTCTATTTTTCCATTTACCTCTTGTGAAATCTGGGATTTCTTGCACCTGACCATTCTCTGCAATCGATTTTTCAGATAAAGGCGTAATCGCATACCAAGTCGCTAAATCATATACATCCATCGGGAATGGTACCGCTCTTTTAATACATTCTAAGAAGGCATTGATCACAAAAAAGTCCATTCCACCATGTCCAGCACCAGTGGCGTCTGCCTCAAAACGCTTCCATAATGGATGATCGTGTTGCTTTAAATAGGCTTCTGGGTTTTCCCATTGATGTGCTTTAGGAGAAAGTCCTTCTATATAGATATGTCCTGCTGTAAATTGACCAGCTGCAAAATCCTGCCAAAGGCCTTGTGTTCCTTGAACTCTAAAGCCCAGGTTATAAGGACGGGGAGAATTGGTGTCATGTGTTAACAAAATAGTCTCTCCATTAGATGTCTGAATACTGGTTGTTACAATATCTCCTAATTTAAAATTTAATTTCGCATTAGGGTGATTTTCACCACCTTGTGGGTGGTTAACTATATATTTATGTAAACCTCTTGATTTAGTTGCTACAGAAGATAGCCTTGTTAATTGATTGCCTCTATTGATATCGGTCATCATAGCCACGGGCCCAAGTCCATGGGTAGGATACAATTCTCCATTCCTATATAAGGAGTGGTTTGTTCTCCATTTTGCCTCACTATATCCTTTTTCACCGAATTCCGCCCCAGAATTATAAGCTGTAACGCCATTGTTGAACTTAACACCCCTTAAATCATGCTCATATCCACCTTGTAGGTGCAATAATTCCCCAAATAGGCCTTTTCTAACCATATTATAAACAGCTAATACATCGCGACGATAACATACATTCTCAAGACACATCACCGGTATATTGTACTTTTCACTGGCATTCACCACGTCCCAGCACTCCTTTATATTAATAGCACCACAAACTTCTACGCCTGGAATGATCCCATTTTTAATGGCTTCTATGGCTTGTGGGATATGCCATTCCCATGGAGTAGCAATGATTACCGCATCAATATCCGTTCTTTTCAATAGGTTTTTATAGTCTTCCTTGCCATTTTTATACTCTATAGCAGCTGTTTTACCAGCCTTTTTAAGGATGTTTTGGGCATCTGCCATCATCTTTTCATCCGGATCTGCAAATGCGACAAGCACCACATCTGGACGTTGAACCAATAATTCGATATGATTTTGGCCTCTAAATCCTGTTCCAATGATGCCAATTTTAATGATGTCTTTTTTAGCATTGGATTGTGCTTTGATCAACTGTGGACTTAAGCTTAAAGCGATCGATGCTAAACTAGCGTCTTGTACAAATTTTCTTCTAGATGAATGTGATGGCATACTGTGATATGTTTGTCCTACAAAATACAACCTATTTTGTATTGAACAAACAGTATAAGGATAGATTTAAACCTATATTAATTGCTTATAATTAACATTATGTTAAATAGTATATTGAAGATAATACCCTGTTTATAGATATGATTGTAATAAGGAAGCTTTTGTCTAACCAATGGCTGGCTAATATTGTGGCATAAAAAAAGCCCTCCCGTTTGGGAAGGCTTTCAATATCGTATTCAAATCTATTGGTATTTATCGTGTAGCATATCATATTTGTTAAACTTAGCGTCTAACTCATCATATAACTTTTGATTGGCTCTGTTTTTATCTCTTTTAGAAGCATATAAAGTCGCTAAGAAATCCACTGATCTAGAAGCTACATTCTTCTCATTTCTATTTAAAGTGGCTTTATCCTTTATAATATTAAAGGCATTTTCGATCCACTCAATGGCTTGGTCCACTTTTGCCTTCATTGGTGCATCTAAAGCTGCATTCAATTTTTTGATAGAATCTTGTTGTGCTTTGAATGCAGCATCAAAAGCCAATTTCTTCTTTGGATCTTTAGGAGCAACTGGCTTATTCGCATTTATTTGTTGTAAGGCTCTGATATTGTTACCAAATTGGTCATCTAAGACCGTGTATTGGTTGTAATAACTAATGCCAACGTTAAAAGCAGCAGCAAAGTTTGTAGTGTTTAATTTATAGGCTCTCATATAAGCATCCGCAGCTTTATCTAAGAAATAATTTGCTTTATCGTCAGACAAGCCATCAACATTTCTGGAAGCCATAAACATATCACCATACATTTGACATTCTGTTTCATTGATCGTATTCGCAGCTATTTGAGCTTCATAAGCAGCCACTTTTTCCTCAGCAGTCAAATTTTTATCTATATAATCTGCTCTAAATTCAAACCATTTTTCTTCTGGATAATTCTTCTCTGAAATGGTATAGTATTGATCAAATAAGGCTTTGTCCTTCTTATCGGCTGCCTTAATTAAAACAAATTTATACATGTCCAACAAATCAGGCGCTTTCATGTTTGCATTAATCATTCTAGTATAATACTTGATAGTAAGGTCATCATTACCTGCATTTTGGTTTGAATAACCTGCATACATTAATGTTGTGGTATCAAATGGTTGCTTGTTAGTAGACCATCCTTTTGAAAAAATGATATCACTTAAAACCACACCTCTATCAAAATTTGCAGCAGCTTCTTTCCATTTTTTTTCTCCAAATGCAGCTACACCATCTTTAAAGCTTTTAATATAGACTTCAAAAAATGGCTCTTGGCCGCTTTTAATGGCAAAAGTGAATTCAGGATCGGCTTTGATATAGTCTTCTAAACTCTTGTATAATTTATCTGCAGCATCTGGATATTTTGCAGCTGGATCCTTAGATAAACCTGCATAAATTTTTGATTTCCAGTAATACCCTTCCGCAGATGTTTCTAGACTTGCTTTTTTAGCAACCGCCTTTTCATATTCAGTCTTGGCTACCTCAAAATTATTTAACAATAAGCCTGTCTCCACTTTTTTAAAGTCTTGAGCGAAAGCTGTTTGCATCAATGTCATCAAAAACATTGCACCAATCCATTTTTTCATAATGATTATTTTAAAGTTCTAAGTTAATTAATTTATGCTTCGGGCGTATCGTCACCTTCATTATTCATCGAATCATCCGTTTGAGAAGCTGCATCATCCCCTACATTTAGGTCTGATTTAGTTGAAGTATCATCTGTAACTGATTCTATTTCAGCAATTTCTCCTTCTTCTGGCACATCCTGTTCTTCGATCTTAGAAGTGGCGGCAATCTCATCGTTTTCGTCTAAACGAATTAATTTAACACCCTGTGTAGCTCTACCCGCTTCTCTAATATCAGCAATACTAGTTCGAATGGTTACACCAGACTTACAAGTGATGATTAGATCTTCTTTTTCTAACACATCCATTAAGCCCACCAAGGATCCTGTTTTTTCGGTCACATTGATTGTTTTAACGCCTTTACCACCACGATTGGTGATACGGTAATCATCAATTGGAGTACGCTTACCATATCCTTGTTGACTCACTACTAATATAGTGCGGTCTTTATCTTCTCTGCTTACGCAAACTAGTCCAACTACTTCATCTGTTTCATCATCTACTTCGATACCAGCAACACCAATCGCACCTCTTCCTGTTGGTCTCACTTTTTCTTCTGGGAAACGAATGGCACGACCAGACTTCACAGCCATCATCACTTCATTATTACCATCCGTTAAACGTGCTGCTAATAATTCATCGCCTTCGTTAATTGTAATTGCATTTACACCATTGACTCTTGGACGACTAAATTCTTCCAAACATGTTTTCTTGATGATCCCTTTCTTAGTACATAAGATGATAAAATGGTTATTCACATAATCCTTATCTGCCAAATTACGTACTTCGATAATCGCTTTTACTTTATCGTCTTGTGGTAGTTGAATTAAATTTTGGATGGCTCTCCCCTTACTTGTTTTTTCACCTTCTGGAATTTCATACACACGCATCCAGAAGCATCTTCCTTTTTCTGTAAAGAACAACATCGTATCGTGGGTAGATGCAATAAATAAATGCTCTACATAATCTTCTTCTCTTGTCTTAGAACCAATGGCACCGCGACCTCCACGTTTTTGTTGACGATATTCAGTAGCAGATGTACGCTTGATATACCCTAAATGAGAAATGGTAATCACCACATCTTCTTCTTCGATTAAATCTTCGATACGCATTTCATCTGCTAAGTATTGGATCTCAGATTTACGCTCGTCACCAAACTTTTCTTTCACTTCTAATAATTCTGTTTTGATCAATTCAAAACGTAAATGTTCGCTGCCTAATAATTCTTTTAAAGAAGCAATCAATTTCATCAATTGGTCAAATTCTTCTTTAATTTTTTCACGCTCCATGCCCGTTAAACGTTGCAATCTTAATTCCAAAATTGCTTTGGCTTGGATCTCTGAAATACCCCATCCTGCTGTGATTAAAGCTTCCTTAGCTGCATCAGGATTTGGAGAATTTCTGATCAAACGAATTACTTCGTCTAAGTGATCTAAGGCAATCAAATAGCCTTCTAAAATATGAGCACGCTCTTCGGCTTTTCTTAATTCAAATTTAGCACGGCGAATCACTACTTCCATTCTAAAATCAACAAACTCTAAAATCAAATCTCTAAGATTCAAAATTCTTGGACGACCTTTTACCAACGCCACATTGTTGATACCATAACTGGTTTGCAATTCTGTGAATTTAAATAATTGGTTGATGATCACTTGTGCGACTGCATCTTTACGCAATTCAATTACAATTCTAGTTCCCTCACGTTTGTTACTTTCATTGTTAACATGCGTGATGCCATCTACTACTTTATCTACTACCAATTGACCAATACGATCTGTTAAGTGATCGCGATTCACTTGGTAAGGAATTTCATTGATCACAATCATCTCACGACCGTTGGCTTTCGTTTCTACATTACACTTTCCGCGCAACACCACACGACCACGACCTGTCATCAAGCCTTGCTTCACGCCTTCCATACCATATATCACACCCCCTGTAGGAAAATCGGGTGCTTTTACAATGGCAATTAATTCTTCGATTGTGACATCTTTATTGTTAATGTAGGCGATACATCCGTCTACTACTTCATTCAAGTTATGTGGCAACATATTGGTCGCCATACCCACCGCAATACCAGATGATCCATTCACTAAAAGTTGTGGAATCCTTGTAGGTAGTACACTTGGCTCAGATAAGCTATCATCAAAGTTCAATTGATAATCGACTGTATCTTTTTCCAAATCATCCAACATCGCTTCGGAAATCTTTTGTAAACGTGCTTCCGTATAACGCATCGCTGCCGGTGGATCACCATCTTGGTTACCAAAATTACCCTGTCCATCTACCAATCTATAACGCATTGTCCACTCCTGTGCCATACGCACTAAAGTGTCATAAATAGCGGTGTCACCGTGTGGGTGAAATTT
>CAXNMZ010000054.1:0-10845 GCA_964203125.1 Chitinophagales bacterium
CCTGCTTCCAAGGAATTAAAAAGCCATCAGCAAGCTATTGTCAATGAGGGAGAGAAAGTCTTTAAAGATAAGATCAAGGCCGAAATGCACCAGGCAGTACTCGAAGTAGGGACCGGTATTTGCCAAAATGTAGAAGCCGCTTTTCAGGAAGTGTTTGAACTAAGAACCTCTGTGGCTAAAATTGCCAATGAATTAGGATATAGTGTTGGTGCATCAGGCACCCACCCTTTTAGTTTATGGGAAACACAATTGATTTCGGATCAAAGCAGGTATCAAGCACTTTTAAACGAATTACAGCAAGCTGCAAGGAGTAATTTGATTTTTGGTCTACATGTGCACATTGGCATGGAAGATCGCCGCATGGCCATTCATATTGCCAACACAGCCAGGTATTTTCTGCCACATATTTATGCATTAAGTACCAACTCCCCTTTTTGGGAGTCTAGTAATACAGGGTATAAATCATACCGATCTAAAATATTTGATAAATTTCCTAGAACCGGTATCCCAGACTATTTTGAAAGTATCGAAGCCTACGAAAGTTTTATACAATTATTGATCAAAACAAATTGTATCGACAATGCTAAAAAAATATGGTGGGATTTAAGAGTACACCCTATTTTCAATACCATTGAATTTAGGATTTGCGATGTCCCTATGACCGTTCAAGAAACGGCTACTATCGCTGCTTTGTTTCAGGCTTTATGTGCTAAAATTTATACACTCAGAAGACAGAATATCAATTTCATCAATTACCAACGTGCCTTGATCAATGAAAATAAATGGCGTGCAAGCCGATATGGTATAGATGGATTATTGATTGACTTTGGTAAAGAAAAAGAAGTGCCTGTGAAGGAGTTGATTGACGAATTACTTGAATTTGTAGATGGTGTGGTGGATGAATTAGGAAGCAGAAAACATATTGAAAAAGTGCAAGACATTTTTACCAATGGCACTGGTGCAGACAGACAATTAAAAGTGTTTAAGGAAACTGGCAGCTTAGTTGAAGTGGTGAAATATATTGAGGGAAGTTTTTTACAACACTAGGGGTATTTAAATTGTTTTTAATTTTTTCCCCTTAGTTTATTCTCCTACTTTAAAATCAAATAGTGTGGCTGTAAAAAGCCCACGTTCTCTCTTTTTAAATACTACATCCCAATCGCCTTTATACCTTAAAATTTTAGGCACTAACAATCCGTTAGGAGTATAAGTCATTTCAACCTCCATTTGTACATTAAAATCATAGACCCCAGCTTTATAGCTCAATGAGTAATTACGACCTAAAACCTCCAATGTGGTTGGATTAAACCAAGTGATCATTTGATCTACCACCACTCTATCTTTTGCAAAAAAACCAAGATCTTCTTTGGGCTTGATCTCAAATACATACGCCAATTTGCCATGGTAATCTACATAATCCAATCTGTAGGTATACAATTCATGAGCATTGTCATCGTATAAATCTAATTTATTTCCAATCATGGGTATGCCAGGAATTTTTTCACCCGGATTAAAAAACAACATTTTCAATTGCTCTTTAGCTTTTTCAATACCAGACCCTTGAATGGTTCTTTTTTTGCCTTTTACAATATTGGTTTCACCACAAATTTTTCCTTTTGTAAAAAATAAACTTGCGTACAAGGAAGGTGTGACATAATTGTATTCCCCTTTACTATCTCTTAATTTTCCAAAAGTTTTTTCTTCAAGAACATCCATTGTTCTACAGTCCCCAATTTTATTTTGACGGGTACGACTATCCAAAGAGGCTTCCATTTTTTGATTTTTATCATACATCTCGATATGATTGAAGGAGCTATAACCTATTGTTCTTAAGGTTTTAAAGGCTTTATAAAAACTAGTATCGCGCTTAATTCTTTCTAAAATATCTTTGTACTCAAAATTATTTCTAACAATCACATCTGCTAAAGTAAAAGTTTTATTATCAAAACTCAATGTGGTATCCTGTGCCAAAGTATGACCCACTAAACTCATAGAAATTAAAAATAAGAATGAACGCATATTTATTTAATTTGAGTCATTTTATAATCCACTTTTATTTTGCCTTTATGAATGTCATTCAATTTGCCCTGTAGCATTTTCTTTCTAAGAGGCTTAATATAATCTATGAATAACTTACCCTCAATATGGTCATACTCATGTAAAATAATACGAGCTGTCATGCCATCAAAAGTAGCTGTATGTTCTACAAAATTTTCATCCATGTATTTAAGTGTCACTTTTTCGTGTCTTAACACATCTTCTCTAATTTTTGGGATACTCAAACAACCCTCATTGTAGACCCATTCATTGCCACTTAATTCTAGGACTTCGGCATTGATAAATACAGCTTTGATTCCTGGCGCATCCGGATAAATGGCATCCCCTGGTTCGGCATTTTCAAATATTTGTTGGCTATCCATCACAAATAACCTGATAGCACGATTGATCTGAGGTGCCGCAAGGCCAACCCCATTGCTATCGTACATGGTTTCCCACATATCTTCGATGAGCTTAGTCAAATTGGGATAATCCGCATTGATTGGCTCACCCACTTTTCTTAATACAGCAGCACCATAGGCTACAATTGGTAAGGTCATAGTAGTTCAATTATGGGTGCAAAGTTACAATAAATAGGTCGTAAATAGATTCAGCTTTCCCTAAGGCATTAGATCCTTATGATTGAGGTATTCTTGTAGAAGGATGGTCGCAGCAATTAGATCTACATTTTGCTTTACCTGACGGTCTTTCTTTTTCATCCCCATCTCGATCATGGCCCTCACCGCTGTTTTTGAACTAAATCGCTCATCCACCGTTTGAATGGGGATGTTTGGGAACTTTTCGGTTAATTCAAGGATAGCTTTTTTGACCAAGGGCGTGGCATGGGTTGGAGAAGCATCTAAGTTCAATGGCTCTCCTATCAATATCAATTCAACAGGTTCCTTGGAGGTATAGTCTGCTAAAAAAGTATATAAACTTTTAGTGTCTACAGTGATGAGAGAAGTCGCAATCATTTGAAAGGGATCAGTCACCGCCAATCCACATCGCTTTCCCCCGTAATCTATACAAATGATTCTTGCCAATTGATATGTGTTAAAAAGTTAAAATGATCGACGTAATCACAAAGATACTAAAGACAATGCTTGCAATCCCATTTGCTGTCATGAAAGCCAGATTGACTTTGGATAAATCGGTTGGTTTCACAATACTTTGTTGATAGACAAGCATACTATTAAATAAAATAACTCCAATTAAATACAACCAATGAAAATCTCCCAAAAAATAGGCAGTCCATAAAAAAACACTAGAGAAAAAATGAAAGACTCTAGCCATTTTCAATGCCTTGTCTCCGCCCCAATGACTTGGCATAGAGTAAAGTGCAAGAGACTTATCAAATTCAGCATCCTGTAAAGAATAGATAATATCAAAGCCACTCACCCAAAAAATAATCGCAAAAGAAAAAAGCAATGGCAATATATCAAATACTCCAGTCACCGCTAAATAAGCGCCAATAGGTGCTAAGGAGAGTCCTACCCCTAAAACCAAATGACATAAATACGTAAAACGTTTTGTATAACTATAAAATAAAATCACAAATAAGGCAACTGGCGAAAGGTAAAAACAAATTGGATTGATAAAATAAGTAGCAATGATAAAAATGAATGCATTCACCACCACAAAGCCTAATGCTTTTTCTGCTTTGATGACCCCTGCAGGAATTTCACGAATGGCCGTTCTTGGATTCAGCTGGTCAAAATGACGATCTAAATAACGATTGAACCCCATCGCTGCCGACCTTGCTGTAATCATACAAACTAGCACTAATAAAAAACGAAGGATGACCTCATTGGTCTGTAATGCTATATTATTATTTTTTAAAGCAGCCATACCCAACACAAAACCAATCAACGCAAAAGGCATTGCGAAAATGGTATGTGAAAACTTCACTAAACTCAAATAATTTTTAACTGTACTCATATTTTAAATTCAACCAAAAGATTATATAATAAAATCTACTCTACTTTTCTTACAAACTCCCATAGTACAACAGCAGCAGCAACCGAAATGTTCAATGAATGCTTGATACCCCATTGCGGAATTTCAATCACCCCATCACATACTTGAATCACTTCATCACTAACCCCATCCACTTCATTACCAAAAACAAATGCAGTTGGAGCATCCTTGTGTGTATATGCATCCAGCATCATGCTCCCCTCTGTTTGTTCAATGGCAAGCACCTTATACCCTTTTGCCTTTAAATCCAATACAGCATCAACAGTATTTTCATAATACAACCAATCCACTGAATCAGTGGCGCCTAAAGCTGTTTTATGGATATCGCGATGTGGCGGCTGAGGCGTGAAACCACATAAACAAATACCACTAATTAAAAACGCATCTGCTGTTCTAAAGACACTGCCCACATTGTGCATGCTACGGATATTGTCCATCACCACCACCAATGGCTTTTTATCCGCCAGTTTAAAGTCTTCGACCGACTTTCTACCCAATTCCTCCATGCTTAATTTACGCATAGTGCAAAAGTAAGCTTTTCAAATATTAAAAAATTATGTAGGTTTGTCACCCATGGCAAAATCAAGTTCAGAAACTCCTCTAATGCAACAGCATCGGGCTATTAAACAAAAATATCCGGACGCTATTTTACTCTTTAGAGTGGGTGATTTTTATGAAACTTTTGGTGAAGATGCGGTGATTGCATCTAAGGTCTTGGGCATCACTTTAACCAAAAGAAACAATGGCGCAGCCTCCTCAAGTGAGCTAGCTGGTTTCCCCTATCATTCATTAGATACTTATTTACATAAATTGGTAAAAGCGGGACATCGTGTTGCTATCTGTGACCAATTAGAAGACCCAAAAACTGTGAAGGGTATTGTGAAAAGAGGTGTGACCGATATGTTGACGCCAGGTATTGCCACCAACGATAAATTATTAGAGCATAAACAAAATAATTTTTTAGCAGCTTTATTTGTAGAAAATGAACATGGTGGTATTGCATTCTTAGACATCACCACTGGCGAGTTCTTAATTGCAGAAGGCAATTTGGAATACTTAGATAAATTATTGCAAAGTTTGCAACCTGCAGAAATCCTCTACCCTAAAAATTATCAAAATGCATTCAAAGAATTTTTTGGTGCTGGATTTTATACTTATGGTTTAGACAGCTGGATTTTTGATGAAGCGTTTGGAACTGAATTGTTATTAAAACAATTTCAAACTCAGAACTTAAAAGGTTTTGGCATTGAATCCCAAAAATTAGGCATCATTGCTGCAGGTGCGATCCTACATTATTTAAAAGAAACGGAACATCCTCATCTGCAACATATCCATACCATTGGCCGAATCGATCGCAATGAAATTTTATGGATGGATAAATTCACCATTCGTAATTTAGAATTGATTGGCAATGGAGCTGGACAAAAGGGATTAATAGATATCATGGACGCTACTAAGAGTCCAATGGGTGCTAGATTATTAAAACGTTGGTTGATTTTCCCTTTACAATCTTTGGAACAAATTAACCAAAGACTCAGTGCAGTCGCCTATTTTGTAAATGGAAAAGAAATAGCGAGTACCCTCCATGAAACCATTGAGTCTTGCGGAGATTTGGAAAGACTAACGAGTAAATTAGCAAGTCGAAAAATTCAGCCAAGAGAGTTGGTGCAATTGGAAAAATCATTGACTGCTGTGGCTGCTATTAAAGCAAACTTGACACCAAGCACGAATCCCTATTTAAAGACATTGGCAGAAAATTTAGTGGTTTGTCAAAAAACAATTGAAGCCATTCAATACCATATCATGGAGCAGCCACCTGCCACCATCATGAAAGGCGGATTTATAAAAAATGGGGTATCCACCGAATTAGATGAACTTAGAAATATATCCAGTGGTGGTAAGGAATATTTGACTCAATTACAAAACAAAGAAGCAGAAATCACTGGCATTAGTTCTTTAAAAATTGGCTACAACAATGTGTATGGATATTATTTAGAAGTGACGCATGTGCATAAAAATAAAGTACCCGTTGATTGGATTCGCAAACAAACCTTAACCACTGCTGAAAGGTATATCACCCCTGAACTAAAAGAATACGAAGAAAAAATATTAGGCGCTGAGGATAAAATTTTTGCTTTAGAACAACAGTTATACCAACATTTATTAGATCTTATTTTATCCGATCTGAATGCCATTCAAACCAATGGACAGTTTGTAGGTGTGATAGATTGTTTATTGTGTTTTGCACATATCGCCAAGCAACATAAATATTGCCAACCCACCATGACGGACGATGGTATTTTATCCATCACCGATGGTCGACATCCCGTGATAGAGCAAACCCTTCCAATTGATACGCCCTATATAGCCAACAATACATTATTGAATCCTTCCGAAGAACAAATCATTATTCTTACAGGGCCTAACATGAGCGGAAAGAGTGCGGTATTAAGACAGACTGCCTTAATTACTTTAATGGCGCATATGGGTTCCTTTGTGCCAGCCACTGCTGCGTCTATCCCATTAACAGATAAAATTTTTACACGTGTTGGTGCGAGTGATAATTTAAATGCAGGCGAGTCCACTTTTATGGTGGAGATGATTGAGACTGCGAGCATCTTAAATAATTTAAGTGCAAGAAGTTTAATTTTATTAGATGAAATTGGCCGAGGTACCTCAACCTATGATGGTATCTCTATTGCATGGAGTATTGTAGAATACTTGCAAAAATCTGCGCATCGTCCTAAAACTTTATTTGCAACACATTACCATGAGTTGAATGATTTAGAAGGTCAATTATCCCGTGTCCACAACTACCATGTAACACATAAAGAAGTGGGCAACAAAATTATTTTTTTACGTAAATTAGACAAAGGCGGAAGCACTCATAGTTTTGGTATTCATGTGGCTAAGATGGCTGGCATGCCCAATGAATTAGTGGATCGTGCTAATACGATTTTACATGAGATGGAATTAAAAAATAAGGACCATCAACAAAATAGTCCAACGGTGCAAGCAACAACAGAAAAATTTCAACTATCCATATTTGATGCCCATACAGAAACTTTTGAAAACATCCGTTCAATATTGGATGCGATAGACATCAACCAACTCACGCCTTTGGATGCGCTTCAAAAATTACAAGAAATAAAAAATAAAATCAAGTAACAATTAAGCGCAACTAAGCTTCTTCCCAGAAGCCCATTTTGCTGTATTTTTCGATTCTATTTTCAACCCTTGTTGCAGGCGCGATATCTTTAATCTCGTCCAAGGCTTTAATAATTTGCTTTTTAAGCATCGCAGCAGCCGCTTCATAATCCCAATGCGCACCACCCAATGGCTCCTGCACAATCTCGTCTACCAAACCAAAGCCTTTCATATCATTTGCAGTTAACTTTAATTGCTCTGCGGCTAATTCTTTTTTATCCCAGCTTCTCCAAAGAATAGAGCTGCAACTTTCTGGAGAAATCACCGTGTACCAAGTGTTTTCCATCATCAAAGTTTTGTCTCCCACTCCAATGCCTAATGCACCACCACTAGCACCTTCGCCAATGATCACAATCACGATAGGTACTTGTAAACGAATCATTTCATAAATATTGCGGGCAATGGCCTCACCTTGGCCTCTTTCCTCTGCTTCTAGCCCCGGAAACGCACCTGGCGTATCAATCAAGCAAACCACAGGTTTATTGAATTTTTCGGCCAATTTCATCAATCTAAGGGCTTTTCTGTACCCTTCTGGGTTCGCCATACCAAAATTACGCATCTGTCTAGCCTTGGTATTGCTTCCTTTTTGTTGACCAATCATCATCACCGTTTGGCCATTGAATTCCGTAAATCCACCCACCATCGCTTTGTCATCTTTCACATTTCGGTCACCATGCAATTCGATGAATTGATCGCACATTAAATGGATATATTTTAAAGTATACGGTCTATCTGGATGACGGCTCAATTGCACACGTTGCCATGGGGATAAGCATTCTGTGATTGCTTTTCGCTTTTCAACGATGGATTGCTCTAACTGTGCAATGGTTGCAGATAAATCTATTTTAGGGTTCTTTTCGGCCAATTTAATAGTTGCATCTATTTGCTCATATAAGTCCTTAATTGGCTGCTCAAATTCTAAAAACTGTCTATTTGGATATACTGGCATAAGCTTAGTTTGGGGTGTAAAAATAATACAACCTTTTTTAATAAAAGATTTGTTTAAAAAACTTCTTTACCCTTATCTTTGCAACCCGGAAATAGGAAACTAGATACGGAGTTCTTGGATCGGTCGTTCAGTTGGTTAGAATGCCGCCCTGTCACGGCGGAGGTCGCGGGTTCGAGTCCCGTCCGGTCCGCAAAAGCCCTTAACTTTCAATGAGTTAGGGGCTTTTTTTGTTGTAATAAGTTCTATTAACTGGTGGACTATTGGTGGACCATACCAAAAAACCAGGTGGACTATTTACTACGACCCTCTAGCTTCTTTAAAATCTACTAGTTCCTCCTACTGTACACGCAAAACCAAACGTATGAATCAGCGTCTACAGATCTACTTCTTTTTGAAGAAATCAAAAACCACTAAAAAGGGAACGACCCCTATCGTATGCAGACTTTCAATCCATCCTAAACGTGTAGAATTTTACACAGGACTATGTATTGATGAACCACAATGGAATAATAATACTTCCAGAGTAGTTGGTAAAAAAGATACCGCTAAAGGTATCAACAGCCAAATGGATGCCATTGAAAGCCGTATAAGGCAGATTTACGCAAGCTTAATAGTTAAGGATAACAGCATTAATGTACTAGATATTTATGCTGCATATTCTGGTAAAAACAGGAAGCTTACAACACTTAACGAAGTTATTGATGCTCACAACGTAAAACTAAAAGAACGGTTATCCACGGACAGATCAAAAGTTACTTACAACAAATATTTAATTACAACCAACCATGTTAAATCATACCTTAAAAGTGAACTTGGTATTACTAACATCCCTTTACAAACACTAAATGCTGGTCACTTACTATCTTTCCAGCAGTTCTTATTAAAGCAGTCTTACCATCATAATACTGTAATGAAACATGCCAAGAATTTCCGTAGGTATTTAAACTATGCAATGGAACAGCAGTGGATTAATTACAACCCCTTTATGAGCGTTAAATGTGGCTTTAAACCCACTTTACAAGACGTACTGGATGAAAATGAATTAAGAACTTTAATGGAGAAATCATTTACTATAGAACGACTTGAAAAAGTACGTAACTGCTTTTTATTTATGTGTTATACTGGTCTTGCATACATTGACCTAAAGCAGCTTGAACACAAGAACTTAGAGGTAAGAGCTGATGGTTTATTATGGCTAAGTATACAAAGAACTAAAACAGAAGTACCCGTTTGCTTCCCTTTATTAAAACATGCTACTGAGGTACTAAATAAAATGCAACCTGTTCACATGCCTAATAGTGATATCAAATTATTTAATATCCCAAGTAACCAAAAAATGAACGGTTACCTTGCTGAAATAGGAAGCATAGTTGGAATAAATAAAAAGCTGGTATGCCATCTAGCACGTAGGACTTTTGCAAGTACTGTATTATTAAAAAACGGTACCCCTATTGAAATTATAAGCAAGCTCTTGGGGCATTTAAAGATTTCTACCACCCAGATTTATGCCAAGGTTGGTGAGCAGCTTATTTCTACTGAGATGAAAAAGTTGGAAGAAAAATTAACAGGTTAACTGACAATGAGGAGTGATAATACTCCTCATTTTTTCTGCCAACATTTCAGCATGTAATATTGTCATGCTATGATTGAAAAAAAATAAACTTAAACTTATCAACAATTATTAAAATAAAACTGGATAAAACGCAATCATGATATAAGGAAGTAAGTGTTTGCTCAAAAAACGGGTGTTTTTTCTTAATGCAGACATAGAAGCATACTACAAAGACTTTTAAAATAAATAAGACATTTTGTCCAAAATCATGGTTTGGTATTTGATTCTACTATACCAAACTTAATATTATGATTTTAAATGAAAAGCAAACACCTGATGCTGGTGCAGTAATTAATGTGGTAGTTAATCCTGAAGAAGTCAAGATTATACCCTTAAACCCTAGTTATGTTAGGGATAAACGATTTATTTCATTAACAGACTTATTCAACCAAGAAGTCAAAGATGTAATGTTCCTCTGGGAAAACTTAATGCCAACTGGAAGCCTAGCTACAATTGCAGGACCCTCAGACAGTGGTAAGACTATGCTAGCAAGGCAACTTTGTATTGCAATAGCTAATGGAGACAGTGAATTACTTAACCAAAAGCTGAACCTCAAGTACCACAAGTCTATTTATGTGTCAACAGAGGATACAAAAAGTGACTGGGTATTTAAAATGCAAAAACTAAATTTAAACGAACAGGAAAAAGAAAAAATTGGTAGCAACATGTCAATTATTGTTGAATATGAAAATATAGTACCACTGCTAACGAAAGAATTTTTAAATAATCCAGTTGATTTAGTAGTACTTGATGTACTCCCTGACCTATTTACAGGTGATCTTAATTCTACATCAAATTTTAGGGCATTTATTAAACCTTTTAAAGCACTAGCAGCTGAGTATGGTACTAGTTTCTTATTTATACACCACTTGTCTAAGAAAGGAGAAACAAATAATACTCCTAGTAAAATCAACCTACTTGGGGCATCTGGAATTGAAAGCTCAATGCGTTCAGTACTTGAGTTAAGGAAGGACCAAAATGATGGTACAATAAGGACATTAAAAGTTACAAAAGGAAATTATGTTTCAGAAGAGTTTAAAAAAAGAGTTTTAAAAATGCAGCA
>CAXNMZ010000055.1:0-10640 GCA_964203125.1 Chitinophagales bacterium
CCTACTGCAGTGTATAAAATAATGACTTTGTCTAAACTTAATTGTTTGATTTGTTCATCTGTAATGGCAGCGGCAGATCCAAATAAAGCAAGTGCAACGACAATTGGCCCAATAGAAGTTCCAAATGAATTGATACCACCACCTAAGTTTACACGACTACTTCCTGTAGAAGGGTCACCTAAGGCAATGGCGAAAGGTTGAGCAGCAGTTTGTTGTAAAGAGAATCCAAGTGCTACGATAAATAAACCAACCAACATACCTGTAAAAGTATTGGCATTAACCGCAACAATCATTGCCGCAGCTCCAATGGCTGAAAATAATAATCCATATACAATACTTTTTTTATAGCCCCATTTTCCAACCAAGTCTTTACCTCCTAGCGCACCATACGCGAAAAGGCCAAGTGCACCTATATAATAGGCTAGATAAAATGCAAAATCAATCAATTGACTTTGAAATTGATCCAGTGCAAAATAATTTTTACAAAATGGAATAAAGACACTGTTACCAGCTGCAATAAATCCCCAGAAAAAGAAAACTACAATTAGGGTGGTCAGTGCGCCGGTATTCGTTGGCTGTTTTGTTTGGTTCATAGCAATCGTTTGTTTAATCAATCCCCAAAATAATCAATTTTATTTAATCCTTCCTTACTAAAAATGAATTATTATAGCTAGTTTTTAGTAATTTGAAGCAAATATAAATACCAACAATGAGTACAGCGTATACAGGCGAGAAAGTAAAGATGAGTTTCTGGCAAATTTGGAATATGTGTTTTGGGTTTTTCGGTATCCAATTTGGTTGGAGCCTGCAAATGGGCAATATGAGTGCGATTTATGAATTCCTAGGTGCAGCACCAGATGAAATACCAGGATTGTGGTTAGCGGCTCCAATGACTGGGTTGATTATACAGCCCATTGTAGGCTATTTAAGTGATAGAACCTGGCATCCAAAACTAGGGAGACGTCGCCCGTTTTTTTTAATTGGTGCTATTTTAAGTTCTGCATTATTGTTTGTGATGCCCAATTCTCCAACTGTATGGATGGCAGCAGGGGTATTATGGATTTTAGACTCAAGTATTAATATCACCATGGAGCCATTCAGGGCTTTTGTAGCGGATAATTTAAATGAAAAACAACGTTCATTTGGTTTTGCCATGCAGAGTATGTTTATTGGATTGGCCTCTTTTATAGCAGGTTACTTGCCTCAATTATTAGCCAATTGGTTCGATGTGTCTAGAGATAAAATCAATGGGTCTATCCCACAGAATATTTTAATGTCTTTTTATATTGGTGGTGCAGTCTTCTTTATTTCTGTTTTATATACCATCCTTACTAGTAAAGAGTATCCTCCTTCTAATCCCTCAAAAACAAATGATACAACAACGCCTCAATTAGGTTTAGTTCAAGAAATAGTGCATTCGATCAAACACATGCCTATACAAATGAAAAGATTGGCATTGGTTAATTTTATCACTTGGCCTGGTTTATTTTTAATGTGGTTTTATTATAGTACAGGGGTCGCAACACAAATATTCCATGGAGACCCAGCAACCAATAGCGAAGTCTTTACATTGGGATTAGAACATGCCAACACTACCTCTGCCATCTTGAATTTAGTCACTTTTGGTTTTTCGTTTACATTACCTTTTTGGGTAAGTCGTATTGGTAAAAAGTATACCCATACACTATGTTTACTTATTGGAGGCATGGGGCTGGCTTCAGTTTATTTTGTAGACCAACCTAATCTTTTATATGTAAGCATGGGCTTGGTAGGTATTGCATGGGCGTCTATTTTATCCATGCCTTATTCCATGCTAGCGGGTTTTATACCGGAGCAAAAAATGGGGATGTATATGGGCATCTTTAATTTCTTTATTGTGTTGCCTGAAATCATTGCTTCTTTGTTTTTTGGAAAAATCATGTCTACCTATTTAAACAATGATCGACTAATGGCTGTGCTGATTGGTGGTTGCTTATTAATTACAGCAGGCCTGGTTTGTGCATTGATCATCAAAGAAGAAAAGCATGACGCTTAGTCATTCGAGTAGGCTTTTTATTTTATTTATTACATAAGCATCAGAAATTATGAAAAGAGCATTCTATGTTCCTGTTTTAACCATTGTTGGATTGTTATTGTCGACAATACAAGCAACTGCTACCGAAGCCTATCCAAGTAATTGGTTTGTTGGTATGAAGCACAATCAAGTACAAGTTTTATTGAGATCGGTGGATGCAGATTTTAACAAAGCAACCGTTGCAATCAATTATCCTGGAGTGAAGGTTCAAAAAATACATCATTTTGAAAATGGACATTATATCGCAGTGGATCTTGTTATCGCAGCGAATGCAACACCTGGCCAAGTCAAGATTCAAATTAAAGAGGGGAGTCGAATCACTACACATCTATGGTCATTAAAACCTAGACGTAAAGGCAATGGAACAAATTTTGCTCAAGGCGTAAATCAATCTGACTTCATTTATTTTTTAATGCCTGATCGATTTAGCAATGGGGATGCAAGCAATGATCAAATTGCCGGATTGAAAGATCAGTCTTTGAATAGGGATTCAATTTTTTTAAGACATGGAGGCGATTTAAAAGGGGTACAAAATCATTTAGACTACTTACAAGATTTAGGGGCAACAACATTATGGATGACGCCAATTCTAGAAAATGATATGCCTAACAGGACAGAACATGGTTATGCTGCAACCAACCATTATGCTGTAGAGAAAAGATTCGGAGGAGAGGCCGCATATTTAGCACTAAGTGATGCCCTTCACGCAAGAGGGATGAAATTGATACAAGACGCGGTGTACAATCATGTTGGTCGTTTTCATTTTTTAGTTCAAGATGCACCAGCAAAAGACTGGTTACATCAATGGCCAAAATTTACTCAAACAAATTACAAAGACCAGCCTCTTTTTGATCCCCATGCTTCTAATCAGGATAAAATAAAAACAGCAGATGGATGGTTCACAACTGAAATGCCAGACGTAAATCATTCAAATGAATTTGTTGCAAAATATTTAATTCAACATGCAATTTGGTCAGTTGAAACATTTGGAATTGATGGCTGGAGAATTGATACCTATATTTACAATGATTTGGCATTCATGAATCGTTGCAATCAAGCATTGGAATTAGAGTATCCTAAAATTACCGCATTTGGAGAGTGCTGGGTGCATGGCACAGCCAATCAAGCTTATTTTGCACAAAATAATATCAATACGCCGTTTAAAAGTAATTTACAAGGCGTTGCAGATTTTCAAACATTGATGTATGGGATACAACCAGCATTAAATGAAAAATTTGGTTGGATGGAAGGGGTGAGTAAATTATACAATACCTTATCGAATGATTTTTTATACAAAGATCCAACACGCAATGTTATTTTTTTAGACAATCATGACATGACCCGTATTTTGTCTCAGGTAGGGGAAAGTATTCCTAAAGTTAAAATGGGGGTAGCTTGGTTAATGACATGTAGAGGAATTCCTCAATTGTATTATGGAACTGAAGTATTGATGAAAGGCATCTCTAATCCTGATGGTTGGGTTCGATTAGATTTCCCAGGAGGATGGGAGGGGGATCAAACAAATGCATTTACAAAAGTTGGATTATCACCTGCTGAATTGGATATGTTGTCTTATACAAAAAAATTAGGTCAATTTAGAAAGTCTTCCACTGCGATTACAAAAGGCAAGATGATGCAATACTTACCAAATGAAGGCTTGTATGTGTATTTTAGATATGACCAAAATCAAACTGTAATGTGCGTAATGAATACGAGTGAACAAGATAGAATGGTGGATTTTAGTGATTATATGGAAAGGACGAATGGATTTGATAGTGGAAAAGAAGTCGTTTCAGGAAAGGCTATTACAAAACAATTTACTATTCCAGCGCTCACGATGCAAATCATTGAGCTGAATAAAAAATAGTCATGTCAAAATACGAATCAATACATTTTGTAGATACGGCACAAGCAGTGTGGAATTATTCGCTCTTTACAGACGAAGATGTGCATGCTTTTCAACATGGGACACATTCTACTTTATACCAATTATTTGGCAACAAACAGATGGAAGTGTTGGGGGTGCAGGGAACCTATTTTAGTGTATGGGCACCTAATGCAACTGCGGTATTCGTTACAGGCAATTTTAATGATTGGAACAATGAGGCGCATCCTTTAAAAGTGCGTTTAGAATCTTCTGGCATTTGGGAAGGTTTTATCCCGAATATCGGACAAGGCGAAGTGTATAAATACCATATCCATGGCTATAAAGGGGTGAAATTAGACAAGGGGGATCCTTATGCGCATTATTGGGAATTAAGGCCAGAAACAGCTTCTATTACCTGGCAGACTGACTTTTCATGGAAGGATCAACAATGGATGGAAGATAGAAAGATCAAGAATCGAATAGACCAACCTTATTCGGTCTACGAAGTGCATTTAGCTAGTTGGATGCGACCAGATAAAAACAATCCCGACAGTTACAATAGCTACACGCAGTTAATAGACTTGTTGGTACCATATGTCAAAGAAATGGGTTTCACGCATGTAGAATTCATGCCTGTAATGGAACATCCATTTGATGGAAGTTGGGGGTATCAGGGAGCAGGTTTTTTTGCGCCCACTTCTAGGTTTGGGAATCCACAAGCATTTGCGGCTTTAGTGGATGCTTTTCATCAAGCAGGTATTGGCGTGATTTTGGATTGGGTGCCATCGCATTTTCCATATGATAGCCATGGTTTATTTATGTTTGACGGGGCTAATACTTATGAATATGCTGACATGCGTAAAGGCTATCATCCCGACTGGAATTCCTATATTTTTAATTATAAAAGAGGTGAAGTAAAATCCTTCTTAATTAGTAGTGCTAAATTTTGGTGCGATCAATTTCATATTGATGGCCTTAGGGTAGACGCCGTAAGTTCTATGTTAAGATTGGACTATAGTAGAGCCGAAGGCGAATGGGAACCTAATGTTTTTGGTGGAAATGGAAACATAGAAGCGATTGAATTTATTAAAGACTTGAATATTACTTTATACCGAGATTTCCCAGCAATACAAACGATTGCCGAAGAGGCTTCTGATTGGCCAGGCATTAGTCAGCCAGTATTTATGGATGGATTGGGTTTTGGTATGAAATGGATGATGGGA
This sequence comes from Chitinophagales bacterium, assembly GCA_964203125.1. Lineage (GTDB taxonomy): Bacteria > Bacteroidota > Bacteroidia > Chitinophagales > Chitinophagaceae > Sediminibacterium. The sequence continues at coordinate 5,165 of CAXNMZ010000055.1, forward strand.
TGGATGCACGATACTTTGGATTATTTTAAATTAGATCCAATTATGCGTTCTGGAGCACAGGATAAATTTAGTTTTTCCATGATGTATTATCATGATGAACATTTTATGTTGCCTTTAAGTCACGACGAAGTCGTGCATGGGAAAAGTCCCATGTTGTATAAAATGCCAGGCGATGCATGGCAAAAATTCGCAAACCTTAGATTATTATATGCCTATATGTTTTTGCACCCAGGCGCAAAACTATTGTTCATGGGCAATGAATTTGCAGCAACGAAGGAATGGGATTTTCAATCAGAATTACAATGGGACTTATTACAATATCCAAATCATGGCGGCATGAAATATTGTGTGCAGGAATTAAATGCATTGTATAAAGCACACCCAGCATTGTATGAACTACAATATGAGGAAGGTGGATTTGAATGGGTGGAATTGAATCAACGTCAAGAGGGTATAATTGCTTTTAAAAGAAAAGGGAAGGACCCAAACCAGGATATTTTAGTGGTCTTGAATATGACGCCTGTACCAAGGCATCAATTTACGATTCATGTGGGAGGTAAAACCATTTGGAAGGAAATCTTTAATACTGATGCTAAAGCCTTTTGGGGATCGGGGGATGTAAACAATCCACCTATTCAATGCGTATTAGTGGATGGCACAAGTCAATCAATGGAAATACAGCTAGATTTACCTCCATTAGCAGCAGTGGTTTTGAAATAAAGCACATTTTTTTGCAAGTTTTGCACATTGTGGAAAACGGGGCTTAAGTTAACAATTAGTTTAAATAAGGGTTGGAACTTTATGACATAATCAAACCCTATGTTATGAAAACAAGTAACAAAGCTTTAATGTATGATGCTGTTTCTGAAATGATTCAATTACATGCATTTGATCATTTATTGGATGCTGAATTGGCTAATTTCAAAAATGTGTTAAATCAATGGGTCGCAGAAGAAAATGGAATTACTTTAAATGAAAAACTATTTGTTTATCTAAATAAAGTAAATTTTTTCGTAGAAAATATTTCTCCTGCAGCAATCCAATTATGGTTTTATGCATTGTCTTATAATAATTTCTCTTTATTAAATGTAGGAAGTGAATTACAAGACAACAATATAGAGTTGACGTATTAGGATAGATGGTTACAAGTATAAAAAAAGCCACTCAAATTTGAGTGGCTTTTTTTATAGATATTTTTTAAGGGTTAGAATAAACCACCTTTTTTCAAAGTCGTTTTTCCTTCGCCAATTTTGAAACCATTGTTGTATACTTCTACTAAGTATTCACCTTCAATCAATTTACCATTTTGTTTGATATCGTAGCTAATTGGTAAAATAGCATTTTGTACATATTGCACTGCTATTTTATTTGAATAGGCTTTAGTGCCGTCTTCTCTAGTATTGATTTTGCCGCCTTCGCTAAAACTCACACCATTTGGTGCAGTGATACAAACAAATAAATCTTGATTACCAGAAGGGGTGATTTTATTTTTATCAATTTGGAAAGACAAACGAATGGTATTTGCTTTTTTTGCAGAGGTAGTTACTTTTTCAGAACCATCCTCTTTTACTAAAACAGCTTGGATACTAAATGCAGATGCATTTAAGGTAGAACCTATGTCTTGTAATCTTTCTTTTTCCTTTGTAGTTGAAGTTAAATTTGTATTTAGGTTGGTATTTTCAGTGGCTAATACTTCGTTCTTTACTGTCAATACTTTGTTTTCTTCTTGCGCTTTTGCTAAATCAGTGAATAATCCAGTCACTTTTCCGTTTAATTCAGCGATCATAGATTTAGCTTCTACTAATTCTTTATCAGTTGCATTCTTTTTTTGTAAGATGGTACTGATATTAGATTTTAATTGTTGGATATCTTTTGACTTAGATAATAAATCTCCTTGTAATGCTGTGTTTTGCTGTGTCAATGAATCTGCTTTTGCAGAAACTGCAATAAAATCGGCCTGTAAAACATTTTTAGCACTATCTAATTTATTTACTTGAGTGGTGTAATTGCTGATGATTTCAGTCTTAGAAGTACTAAAGTAGATCCATGAACCAATAAGGGCAACCGCTAAAGCGCCAATTATAATTTTGCCTCCGTTACCTGAATTTTCATTACTCATAATAAAATGTATTTATTTATTTGCAAAGATATAAAAAAAACGCCATTCCTGTATATCTTTGGGGATGCCTATTTCTAAAATTTTATCCAATTGGAAAAATAACGTCTTTGACGCCGTCTATTGGCTGGAAGGGGAAGAGTCATTCTATATAGATCAGGTAGTACAGTATGCAGAAAATAAGTTGTTACCTGAGGCAGATTTAGCCTTTAATTTGACTATTTTTTATGGCAAAGATGCCGATTGGGCCGAGGTAGTCAATGCTTGTAAACGTTATCCCGTCTTTGCAGAAAAGCAGGTAGTCATTATTAAAGAGGCCCAACATATGAATTCAATTGAGAAATTGGTTTCCTATATTGAGCATCCTTTGTCATCTACCATCTTAATTGTAGCCCATAAAGACAAAAATGTAGATGGGCGTTCCGCATTGGCTAAATTACTTAAAACAAAAGCGGTCGTTGTTAGCACCAAGAAGATGTATGACAATAAACTACCTGATTGGGTCAATCAGTGGGTGGCTGAAAATGGCTATCAAATTAGCCCTAAAGCAGTACAAATTATCGTGGATCATATTGGCAATGATCTGAGCAGGATTAAAAATGAATTAGAAAAATTAATGGTGAATTTAGGGGATCGAAAAAAAATCACCGAAGACAATATCGAAAAATTTATTGGCATTAGCAAAGAATACAATGCCTTTGAATTTCAGGACGCTATTGCAAATAAAAAATTCTCTAAGGCGATCCAGATGATTCAATATTTTGAATCCAATCAAAAAGCGGCACCCATTCAGTTGATCCTTCCGACCCTCTATGGTTTTTTTAGTAAATTATATGCAGTCTATGGTTTAGGAACCAATGATGAAAAAAGAATCATGGCAGAAGTTGGGTTAAATTTCTTTTCTATCAAGACCACAATGGCAGCTACTAGGCATTATAACCCTGCCAAAGTGGAACAAATACTCTTATTGATTCATGAATACAATCTTAGGGTATTAGGCATCAATGATGCAAGCAATACCGATGCAGATTTATTAAAGGAATTGGTGGTGAAAATAATGTCTTAATCTAATTTTGATTCGTACTTAGCTAAGATGGCTGAACTAGTTATTTTGTCTTGATGCAGTTGGTTTTTCAAAGCATCTAATCCATCAAATTTAACTTCCCCTCTAATAAACTCATAGACCAATACGGTGATATATTGTTCGTAAATATCTTGATCAAAATTAAAAATATGGACCTCGATCACTTTCTTTTGTCCATCTACAGTAGGGCGAATGCCAATATTCATCATGCCGTCTAAAATTGTATGATTGGTGCAATCTCCTTTTACTTTCACAGCATAGACACCATTTGCTGGAATCAATTTTTCTTCGTCATTGATATGTAAATTAGCAGTAGGGTAACCAATGGTTCTACCCAATTGATTTCCTCTTACAACAAAGCCTTCAAAGCAGTAGGCATAGCCTAGTAAATCATTGGCCTTTTTGATTTCATGTTCAGCAATATAATTTCTGATTAATGTGGAGCTGATTATTTCATTTTGAACAAGCTGTTCGTTGATTTCTTCTACTTTAAAATTCAACCTTGCCCCCATTGTTTTTAATAAATCAATATTGCCATTTCTACCTTTACCAAAATGGTGGTCATAGCCCACGATGACAGTATTGGGCTTAAAATAATAGTATAAAAAGTCTTCTATATACTGCGCTGCAGATAAATTAGAGAACTTGTAATCAAAATTGATGATCACCAGATGATCTACTCCTGCTGCTTCTAGTAATTGAATCCTTTCTTTAATATTGCTCAATTGCTTGATTTCACCTGGCACAGAAGAGATAACCTTTCTTGGATGTGGATGAAATGTGATGATGATGGTTTCTCCCTCCACTTGCTGGGCTAATAGCTTCATTCTTTGAATGATTTGTTGGTGTCCTTTATGTACACCATCAAAAGCGCCCATTGTCACAATGGCGTCTTTAAATTGGGGCAGGGAAGTTAAATCGTTGTGAACCTTCATCTTTATCTTGTAAATAGGGTACAAATGTAAAACAATTGTACCTTTGTTGTAAAATCAATTTATAGCCATGTCATTGTATGCTCAGCGCGGCGTATCCGCTCAAAAGGAAGAAGTTCATGCCGCCATTCAGGATTTAGATCAAGGCTTATATGCGAACGCTTTTTGTAAATTGTATGCGGATTTTTTAGGAGGCAGTCAAGACCACATTAATATCATGCATGCAGATGGCGCAGGTACTAAAAGTATTTTAGCTTATTTATATTGGAAAGAAACTGGTGATGTGTCTGTATGGAAAGGCATTGCGCAGGATGCCATTGCAATGAATTTAGATGACTTATTGTGCGTAGGCATCTATGATCAAATTTTATTTTCATCTACGATTGATCGTAATAAATTATTAATTACAGGTGAAGTGATCAGCCAGGTGATCAACGGTACCCAAGCTTTTTTTAATACTTTAAAATCATTTGGCGTTGAAATAGCCTTCTTGGGTGGGGAAACTGCAGATGTGGGTGATGTGGTAAGAACCATTGCGGTGAATGGCACCATGACTGCTAGATGGCCTAAATCAAAATTAATTACCAACGACTTAATAGCACCAGGACAAGTGATTGTTGGCTTCTCAAGTTTTGGAAAAGCAAATTACGAGACAGAATACAATAGCGGATTAGGGAGCAATGGTTTAACGAGTGCAAGACATGATGTATTATCACACCATTATGCCACTGCATTCCCAGAATCTTTTGAACCAACTTTAAAGGATGAAGTAGTTTATTTAGGAAAAAATAGGATGACGGATATGCTTGCTATCAAAGGTTTTGGCGAGATCAGTGTTGGTAAATTATTACTGAGTCCTACACGTACTTATGCACCATTGGTGAAAGCTATTTTGACCGAATATTTTGATGCAGTCAAAGGCATGATCCATTGCAGTGGCGGTGGTCAAACAAAGTGCATGAAATATTTACCAGGCACAATGCGTATTGTAAAAAATAATTTATTTGATGCGCCACCCATCTTCAAATTAATACAAGCCAATTCTGGAGCCAATACAAAAGAGATGTACCAGGTTTTTAATATGGGGCATCGTTTAGAAATATTTACAGATCCTGCATCTGCCAACAATTTGATTGCTATTGCAAAAGGATTAGGGATAGAAGCGCAAGTGGTGGGCTTTGTAGAAGCTTCAGAAAAAAAGGAGTTGGTTTTAGAAGGAAGTTTTGGAAAGGAAGTATTTAGCTATTAATTTTAATCTATTAACACAAACCATATGAGTGAAATTGTTGTACAAATTGAGCATGCAAATATTTACCAAAGTGGTAGCCTTATTTTGCAAGATGT
>CAXNMZ010000056.1:0-10425 GCA_964203125.1 Chitinophagales bacterium
CACCGTGCGGTGAGCGTCTTCAAATTATTGGACATCAATCAGCAGAAGGATATCATTAAAGAATTGCCTGCAAGAAAAACAGCAAAAATCTTAAATGAATTGCCGCCGGATGACCGTACTGACTTTTTTGAAGAACTACCAAAAGCAGCTATTCGTGACCTTATTAAATTATTAGATCCAGAAGAACGTAAAATCACTTTATCCCTTTTAGGTTATCCAGAGGATTCTGTGGGTCGTATGATGACGCCCGATTACGTGTATGTATATCCGCATTATACTGTGGCTCAAGTTTTAGACAATATCAGAAAATATGGCAAGAACTCAGAGACCATTGATGTGATTTATATTATTGATGAATTGGGTTGCTTGGTGGATGATATTCGAATTAGAGATTTATTATTAGCAAAACCAACCGATGTTATTAAAGATATCATTGATGGCAGGTATGTGGCGTTGAATGTGTATGACGACCAAGAACATGCGAGTCAGGTTTTTAAAATGAATAACAGGGTTGCCATTCCAGTAGTCGATGACAATGATGTGCTATTAGGTATTGTGACCATTGATGATATTTTATGGGTAACCAATGAGGAGTTCAGTGAGGATATGCAAAAGATGGGAGGTACAGAAGCATTGAACGAACCTTATTTAGACATGTCTATTTTTAATTTATTCAAAAAAAGAATCACTTGGTTGGTAGTGCTGTTCTTAGGTGAGATGTTGACTGCTACCGCGATGGGTTATTTTGAAGGCGAGATTGCAAAAGTGATTGTGTTGACGACTTTTATCCCTTTGATTTTATCCAGCGGTGGTAATACTGGTTCACAAGCTTCTACTTTAATTATACAAGCCATGTCTATTGGCGAAATCACCATTGAAGATTGGTGGAAAATTTTAAAAAGAGAAATTGTAAGTGGCTTATTATTAGGCTTGGTATTAGGTGTGATTGGATTCTTTAGAGTGATGGTTTGGCATTATATTGCTCCAGGATTTTATGGAGAACATTGGATCTTGATTGCGAGTACCATTGGATTAACCTTAGTGGGTGTTGTTATTTGGGGTACGATCACTGGATCAATGTTGCCAATGGTTTTAAAAAGATTGGGCGCCGATCCTGCCGTTTCATCTGCACCATTTGTGGCCACTTTGGTGGACGTCACTGCAATCCTTATTTATTTTGGTCTAGCATTTTTATTCTTGCAAGGAACCCTGCTTTAATTGTAGGCCATTCCTTTTTTAGCATACTCAATACAATCGAGTCTCGTCTTGTGCCATCACTTGTTGGTAGATGATTGCGTAAAATTCCTTCAACGGTGCATCCTATTTTTTGCATGGCCGCGATACTTCGCTTATTTCTGTTGTCTGCACGAAACTCTACGCGCTCAAAATCAATTGTTTCAAATGCATAAGTTAAGAGTAATAACTTACAGTGTTCATTCAAACCTGTCCCCCAAGTTTTTTCACTATACCAGGTATAACCAAATTGTGTAGAATTATTTTCCAATTGTATGTCGTAAAATCTTGTACTACCTACATATTTATTTTGCAATTTATCAAAGACAATAAATGGATAGGCAGTTTTTAAAGCTCTTGATTCAATCGCTGTTTTGATATACTGCTCAAATTCTTGTGCTGTTGTGATTGGAGTTAGTGCATATTTCCAAAGTGTTGGTTCGGCTTTGACATAAGCGGATAGATAAACCGCATCTTCTTGCATCAAAGGACGCAATAACACGCGTTCGTTTTCTAAAATGATATCTGAATTTGTGTCAAAAACCAATTTGGGATGCATGCATTAAATTATTAATGTTTATTTTTGCTTAAATTATTGAATAAAGTTCAAATCATCAAAATATGTGTGGAATTGTAGGTTATATAGGTCATAGAGAAGCCTACCCAATTGTATTAAAAGGATTAAAGCGATTAGAATACCGTGGTTATGATAGTACTGGTGTAGCCATCATTCAAGATGGTCAATTGCAAGTGCATAAAAAAAAGGGGAAGGTCGCTGAATTAGAAGAAGCTGTGGTGGGTAAAAATATGCACTCCCATATTTGTATTGGACATACCCGTTGGGCAACGCATGGTGAACCATCTGATCGCAACGCACATCCGCACTTGTCTAACAATGGCAGATTGGCCATGTTACACAATGGTATTATTGAGAACTACACGCAAATCAAAACAGAACTTCTTTCCAAAGGCTATAGTTTTAAAAGTGATACGGATACCGAAGTATTATTGAATTTTATACAAGACATCCAAGAAAATAACAATAGTAATTTAGAAGAAGCCTTGCGCATTGCTTTAAAAAGAATTGTAGGTGCCTATTGTATCTTATTAATTGACCAAGAAGATCCTGAAACCATCATTGCTGCGCGTAAAGGAAGCCCTTTGGTGATTGGTATTGGAAAGGACGAACATTTTTTAGCAAGTGATGCCTCTCCAATTATTGAATACACCAAAGAAGTGGTGTATGTGAACGATTATGAAATTGCGATTGTGAAAAAGGGTGAATTGATTTTGAAAAATTTAGGGAACGAAAAACAAACTCCATTTATACAAAAACTAGATATGGAATTGGCGGCGATTGAAAAAGGCGGCTATGACCATTTTATGTTGAAAGAAATTTTTGAGCAGCCTGCCACTATTTTTGATTGCTTAAGAGGCAGACTATTACAAGAGGAACAACAAATTGTGATGGCGGGTGTAGACAATCATTTAGAAGCATTGACAAAAGCTTCGAGAATTTTGATTGTGGCATGTGGCACTAGTTGGCATGCTGGCTTGGTAGCAGAATATTTGATTGAAGAATTATGCCGTATCCCAGTGGAAGTAGAATACGCATCAGAATTTAGATACCGTAACCCAGTAATTCATCCTGGGGATGTGATTATAGCCATTTCTCAAAGCGGAGAGACTGCTGATACATTGGTAGCATTAGAAAGTGCAAAAGAAAAAGGTGCATTTATATTTGGTGTTGTGAATGCAGTAGGAAGTAGTATCGCAAGATTAAGTCATGCTGGGGCTTATACCCACGCAGGTCCTGAAATTGGCGTGGCAAGCACGAAAGCATTTACAGGGCAATTAGCTGTATTGACTATGATGGCATTGAAAATTGCAAAAGCGAAAGGCAGTATTTCTGACGAACGCTACGAACACTTGATCAAAGAATTGGCCTCTGTCCCAGAAAAAGTAAAAACCATTTTAGCAGACACTAAAAAAATTGAAGCCATTGCACAACAATATAAAGGCGCTAAGGATTTTTTATACTTAGGAAGAGGCTTTAATTTCCCCATCGCTTTAGAAGGCGCATTGAAATTAAAAGAGATCACTTATATCCATGCCGAAGGGTATCCAGCTGCTGAAATGAAACACGGACCAATTGCTTTGGTGGATGAAAACTTACCAGTTGTTTTTGTGGCCACGAAAGACTTATACTACGAAAAAGTGGTATCCAATATCCAAGAAATCAAAGCAAGAAAAGGACAGATTATTGCCGTTGCCACAGAAGGAGATACGGTCTTGCCATCTATGTCGGACAATGTGATGTTTGTACCTGATATTGACGAAGTGATTGCTCCATTATTGAGTGTAATCCCCTTACAATTACTCAGTTACTATGTAGGCGTTGCAAAAGGCATTGATGTAGATAAGCCAAGGAACCTAGCGAAATCTGTTACCGTGGAATAGAACGGAAGGGATAGATTGTTAAACAAAACAGGTAGGTCTGAAAATGCTCCACAAAATTTAGCTACGCTTTAATAAGTTTCTAAAAACTTATTATTATATTTAGTCATGCAAAATTTTATCAAAATTTTCAAATACGCCACCCCTTTCGTATTGTATATCTTAGGCTATTTAAGCTTTACGAAATCTGGTTTGTATGCTTGGACCCCACTACTGTATACTTTTTTTATGGTGCCCTTAGTTGAACTATTTATTGCACCAAATCCTGTTAATTTAGATGCGGCCGAAGAACAATTGGCCAAAGCCAATAAAGGGTATGATTTTATTTTATGGTGCACCATCCCTTTTCAATATTTTTTATTGTACACTTTCTTAACCCATATTGGTTCCAGTCAATCAAATCTAGACACCTTGGGTAGCATCATTGGGATGGGTTTGTTATGCGGCGCTTTTGGAATTAATGTGGCGCATGAATTAGGACATCGAACCAATAAATTTGAACAATTCTTAGCAAAATCTTTATTGCTAACCAGCTTATACATGCACTTCTTTATCGAACACAATAAAGGACACCATAAACATGTAGCAACACCAGATGATCCTAGTACTGCTAAATTCAGACAAACTGTTTACGCATTTTGGGTACAAACTTTTATTGGTACTTATTTAAGTGCTTGGCATATTGCGATTGAGGATGCAAAAAAGAAACAACGCTTCATGCCAATTGTATTCAATGAAATGATGTTGTTTCAAGTCATTCAAATTGGACTATTGCTTTTGATCTTTATCAATTTTGGCTTCATCATTACAGCTTATTTTATACTTGCAGCTTTGATCGGCGCCATCTTATTAGAAACAGTCAACTATATTGAGCATTATGGCTTACAAAGAGAAAAAGGCGCTGGTGCACTTTTTGAAAGAGTGCAACCTCATCATAGCTGGAATAGCAACCATATTATTGGAAGATTGATGCTATTTGAACTCAGTAGACATAGTGATCATCATTATATGGCATCTCGCAAGTACCAAGTTTTAAGAAATATGGATGAAGCACCACAAATGCCAACGGGTTATCCTGGCATGATCATCCTTTCTCTCTTCCCTCCTCTTTGGTTCAAAATTATGCATCAACAGATGCGTAAGTACAGCCTTTTGCCCAATAATTAAGGCTCCGTTTAAAATGTCGTACCTTGCAGTCCATTATGAGTACGAATTTTAAAGAATTAGGCCTAATTGAGCCTATCCTATTGGCCCTTTTCGAAGAAGGCTATACCACCCCAACGCCTATTCAAGCACAGTCGATCCCTATTATATTAGATGGAAAAGACTTACTTGGTTGCGCACAAACCGGCACAGGTAAAACTGCCGCTTTCACCCTTCCTATTATCCAGTTATTGTTACAACATAAGCCTGCAGAGAGGCGCAAAAAAATTAGAACATTAATTGTTACGCCAACACGAGAATTGGCTATTCAGATTGCAGAAAATTTTGAAGCATATGGTAGACACACGCCTTTAAATTGCACTGTTATTTTTGGCGGTGTAGGTCAAGGACCTCAGGTGACTGCACTAAGAAATGGTGTGGATGTAGTGATTGCTACACCAGGTCGTTTATTGGATTTAATGAATCAAGGTCATCTTAGTTTAAGGGACGTTGAATTCTTTGTGTTAGACGAAGCCGATCGTATGCTAGACATGGGATTTGTGCATGATATCAAAAAACTATTAGCTGTCTTACCAAAGAAAAGACAATCGCTATTCTTCTCTGCAACCATGCCTTCTGAAATTGTGAGTTTAGCAAATGCTATTTTAAATAAACCAAGCTCAGTATCAGTTACGCCTGTTTCATCTACAGTAGAAATCATTGAACAATCGGTTTATTTTGTAGATAAAGCCAATAAGAATTCCTTGTTAATGGAATTATTGAAAGACCAAAATATTAAAAATGTATTGGTGTTTACAAGAACCAAACATGGTGCTGACAAAGTGGTCAACCTTTTAGTAAAAAATAATGTTTCTGCAGAAGCCATTCATGGTAATAAATCTCAAAATGCAAGACAAAGGGCATTGAGTAATTTTAAAGATCAATCTACAAGAGTATTAGTTGCTACTGATATTGCTGCAAGAGGAATTGATGTGGATGAATTAGCGCATGTGATTAATTTTGAGATTCCGAATATTCCAGAAACATATGTACATCGAATTGGAAGAACAGGAAGAGCTGGTGCCTCTGGCGCAGCCTATTCGTTCTGCGATTATGAAGAAAAAGTATTCTTAAAAGATATTGAAAAGCTGATTGGCAAATCCATCCCAGTGATCGAAAGCCATCCTTACCCAATGCAGCAGTTTCACGCAAATAAAACCTCAAAAGACGCAGGATGGGGCAAACCCAATAATACCCGAGGTAGGGCCCCACGTGAAGGCGGACCGAATAGTGGACAAAACGGAGGACAAAAAAGGCGTTTTCCTAATTCAAAACCGACTAGGTAATATTATCTTTGAGCTAATTACCTAAATCGTTTTTTATGAAAAAAATGCTGATTGGCTTTTTGTTCCTTTTCACAGTTATCACTAATTCCCTATTTGCCCAAGAACGTCCTATTACAAAAGCAGATCTTCTTAGTAGTGCTAAATTAATAGACCTTCAATTCACAGATCCAGAAATTGATTCTTTATTCAATGATGTAATAGACAATTTGGCGAACTACAAAGCCATGCATGGATTGTCTTTGAATAATAGTACACCACTCAGTCTTTGGCATACTGCTATTCTTCCAGGCATGAAATTAAACAAAGTTCAAAAGCCTATCATTTGGGACGCAGCTACTACTGTTACATTACCAGCTAATAAAAATGAATTGGCTTTTTACTCAATAGAACAATTGGCATATTTAATTAAAAATAAAAAAATCAGTTCGGTTGAATTAACACAATTCTTTATTGATAGAATTAAAAAGTACGGTGATACATTACAATGTGTCATTAGTCTTCAGGAAGATTTGGCATTTGCGCAAGCAAAACAAGCAGATGCCGAAATTGCAGCTGGAAAATACAAAGGTCAATTACATGGTATCCCTTATGGCTTAAAGGATTTATTTGCTGTAAAAAATACCAAGACCACTTGGGGAGCCGCACCTTACCAAAATCAAATCATTCAAGAAGATGCTTTTGTATATGAAAAAATGAAAGCTGCTGGCGCTGTATTGGTGGCTAAATTTACTTTAGGTGCACTCGCGATGGGCGACTATTGGTATGGTGGAAGAACAAAGAATCCTTGGAATTTAAATTATGGTTCTTCTGGATCATCTGCTGGTTCAACTTCAGCAACAGTGGCAGGATTGGTGCCATTTGCAATTGGAACAGAAACCTGGGGAAGCATTGTTTCTCCTGCAACGACTTGCGGCGCCACAGGGTTAAGACCTACATTTGGAAGCATTAGCCGTTCGGGCGCCATGGCATTGAGTTATAGTTTAGATAAAGTAGGACCTATTACACGTTCAGCCAATGATGCAGCCATTGTATTTCATTATTTACATGGCACAGATGGTAAAGATGGATCTGCTGTTGATATGCCATTCAATTACGCCCCAAAGACAAATCTTAAAACTTACAAAATTGCCTACGCAAAAAACTATTTTGATAAAATTAAAGACACCAATCGTTCCGAATTTGAAGTGTTGAAGCAATTTAGAAAAATGGGCATTGAATTAATTCCTATTAATTTTCCAGACAGTGGTATATATCAATTTAATATCATGGACATTGTGATTGGTGCTGAAGCTGGTGCACAATTTGACGATATGACGCGTTCAGGATTAGATGATGCATTGACAAGACAAACAAAAAATGACTGGCCAAATTCATTTAGAACTTCTAGGTTTGTGCCTGCTGTAGAGTATATTAATGCACAAAGGCACAGAACAATACTCATGCAAAAAGTCAATGAAGTCATCTCGCAATATGATGCAATCATTTGTCCATCAAGAGGCGGAGGTAATCAATCGGCGATCACCAATTTAACAGGCCATCCTGTGGTTTGTGTGCCCACTGGATTAGATGCAAAATGGCAATTACCTACTGGTATAAGTTTTGTAGGAAAATTGTTTGACGAAGGCACCATTTTAAATATTGCACATCAATATCAAAAAGCAACTGGCTGGGATGAGATGCATCCTACCATGTTCAAATAAATTGCAAATACGATGAATGAAATTAAGAAAGTAGCGATTCCACAATTAGGTTATGGTTTCATAAAGGATCTACCTAAGGGCAAAGACGAATACTATTTACGCAATCAACAAAATAGAAGTGGCATAAAATACCGCTCCCTAACTGCATTAGAGATTGAAATTTTAGTACGTAATGGAAATTCAAGTGACGACTGGTCAAAATTATTGGTATCGAATGCCTTTAATCCCGAACTAGTCAAGAACTGTTCTTTTTTTGGATTGGTACGTATTGGTAATTTGGAGACAACCTGTCTATGTTTTAGTGATTTAATGGTGCCTGTAGGCTTATATAATTCTACTATTATTAGTTGCGATTTTGGTAACAATATAGCCATTCATAGTGTGAATTATTTATCACATTATATTATTGGAGACGAAGTAATCATCAATAATGTCAATGAATTGGTGACAACCAACCATGCAAAATTTGGAAATGGTATTCTTAAGAAAGGCGAATCGGAGTCTGTCAGAATTTGGTTAGAATTATGTAATGAAAATACGGGCAGAAAAGTTCTTCCTTTCAATGGGATGACCACCGCAGATGCTTACTTATGGACTAGAAACAGGCATGATAAAGTTTTACAAGATAAGTTCATCGAGTTGACCGAAAAACAATTTGACAACAAGCGAGGCTATTATGGAAAAATTGGAGACAGAACTGTTATTAAGAATTGTAGGATCATTAAAGATACTTGGATTGGTACAGATGCCTATTTAAAAGGAGCGAATAAAATAAAAAATATTACCATCAATTCCAATGAAATTGCCAGGACACAAATTGGCGAAGGATCTGAATTAGTGAATGGTATTATTGGCTATGGTTGTCGGGTATTCTATGGCATTAAAGCGGTTCGTTTTATTATGTCGGATTATTCTCAATTAAAATATGGTGCAAGATTGATTAACTCCTTCCTAGGACCAAACGCCACCATATCATGCTGTGAGGTATTGAACTCATTAATTTATCCAGCACATGAACAGCATCATAACAACTCCTTTCTTTGTGCAGCACTTGTGATGGGACAAAGCAATATTGCTGCTGGTGCCACATTGGGATCCAACCACAATAGCCGTGGGGCGGATGGTGAAGTGATTATGGGTAGAGGTTTCTGGCCTGGGTTATGTGTGAGCATTAAGCACAATTCTATTTTTCCAAGTTTCACCATTTTAAACAAAGGGGATTACAATTATGAATTGAATATTCCAATTCCTTTTTCATTGATTAGCAATGACTATGTCAAAGACGAATTAGTGGTGATGCCAGGTTATTGGTTTTTATACAATTTTTATGCACTAGCTAGAAATGCTTGGAAATACCAAGACAGAGATAGTAGAAAAAATATAGACCAATATTTTGAGTACGACTATTTAGCACCAGACAGCGTCAATGAATTAATGAAAGGCAGAGATGTGATTGCATTGGCAGTTGCAAAAGCACAATTATTAAAAGAAAAGAAGTCAACCACTATTGCCGAAGATCAATTAGTGCAACTAGGCTATAAACTACTCAAGACAAAAACTAAAAAAGAAATTGACCAGTTAGATATTTTTGTAGATGGATTTGAAAATAGCAAGCGTAAAACTAGATTGATTAAATGCCATGATGCTTTTGCAATGTTTGAAAAAATGATTTTCATGTATGGCATGGATCAATTAATACTCAAACTAAATCAAAATGGATTAAAGGGTTTATCCGCTAAAGTTAAAGCAATCAAAACAACTGGTGCAGCGATTGAATGGAGCAATATTGGTGGACAGTTGATTCCAACTAAATCTGTTCAAACCATGCTACAGCAAATAAAATCAGACAAATTAAATAGCTGGCATGACGTGCATCAATTTTATCAAACTCAGACCAATAAATATTTAGATAAAAAGAATACACATGCTTTATATTGTCTAGAATTAATCGAAGGGGTGTCCATTAGTGGATTGAGCAATAAAAAATTGAATGATTGGTTAGATCGTTATCAAGCGATCAAAGAAGAGGTGACACAAAAGATAAAAAGCTCCAGAGCAAAAGATTATACCAATCCATTTAGAAAAATGGTGTACGAAAACCAAGCCGAAATGGATGCTATTGTGGGTGACTTAAATGACAATAGTTTTATTGCAAAACAAAATGCTGATCAAAAGCAATTGAACCAATTGATCATCGAATTCAAGCAAGCTTTAAAGGCCAAATAGACTCATCCCTATACCAAGCTGCCATTGGGTTGTTCTCCATTTAGCACGATCTTGTAATTCATTGATATTCTGTAAGCCAACCACATATCTACCGTAAACAAAAAAGCCACCAAGATTGACTTTTGCGCCCCCTACAAAGGAGAACTCGCCTTGATTGAATGCTAGTTCTGTATTCTCTTTAGCGTTTTTCTTTTGGTCTATTAATATACCATATTGAGGCCCAGCTTGTAAAAGCAATGAAGAGAATGGTTTTACTTGAACCAATAATGGAACAGCCAGGTAGGTTAAGTGATAGGTTTGTGGATTATACCTACTATCTC
>CAXNMZ010000057.1:0-10402 GCA_964203125.1 Chitinophagales bacterium
AGTAATGTTTCATCTAATTGGATGGTATCTCCTACAGCTTTATGCCATTTTAAGATGGTTGCTTCCATGATACTCTCACCCAATTTTGGCAAAATCAAGTCAACTACAGACATAGGGAATAATTTTAGCAAAAATAAGACTAAATCTTATTGATTATGAGTAACCTAAGTAAATTTATAGCTTGATTGGCGGTCACTTATATATTCTTTTGTCGATCAAATCTTAGGTAAAAGACTTTAGAGACCACTTTTTCTTGATTGGCCACCCCAATCCATACCATGCCAAGTGGTTTTTCATCGGTTTGACCAGATGGGCCCATGATGCCACTCACTGAAATTCCATAATCAGTGTTCATTTTAGCCCTTATTGCTACCGCCATCTGTTCCACCGCTTCCTTACTCACTGCACCAACAGTCTTTAAGATACTAACAGGGACGTCTAAAAATTCAGTTTTGATACGATTGTCATAACTTACGATACTACCTGTAAAGAAGGTAGATGAGCCTGCATGTTTGGATAAGAGATGTCCAATATACCCACCTGTGCAACTTTCAGCAGTCGAAACAGTCTGATGCTGGTCTTTTAAAAGACGGCCAACCACCACTTCTATAGGTTCATCTTTATCTGTAACAATATATTCTTTTACATACTCCTTCAATTCTTCGAATAAGACATCTAATTGATGATCCAAACTAGCCTTATCATCACTGCTTCCTGTCAATCTTAACCTTACCATGCCATAAGAAGGGAGGTAGGCTAATTTGATCTTTTCTGGAAGATTTTTTTCAAATTCTTGGATAGATTCTGCTAAAAAGGACTCCCCAACACCAGCTGTTAAAAGCGTCCTATGTGCGATCACGCCTAATTTAAATGCATCAAGTAAAATTGGTAACACTTTTTCACTTATTAACCATTGCATTTCATAGGGCACGCCTGGTAATGAAAAAATCAAACTACCATTTTTCTTAAAAAGCATACCTGGTGCTGTGCCTGATTGATTGAACAACACTTCACAAACATCAGGCACCTCAGCTTGTTTACGATTGCGTTCAATCATTGGTTTCTTGTGGACCTGCTCAAAAATGTATGTGATATGGTCTAATGAAGCTTGGTCTACAATCATGTTTCCGCCAAAATAACGATTTAGCAAGGGTTTGGTGATATCATCTGCAGTGGGGCCTAATCCTCCAGTGAGTAGTACAATTTGGCTATTTTCAATGGCTGTATCTAAAGCCTTAGTAATAGATAGTGCATCATCCCCAACAGCAATTCTTTGTTGGACTTGCACACCAATTGCATTTAACTTTTGAGCAATGAAAGCACTATTGGTATCTATTACTTGACCGATTAATAACTCGTCCCCAATGGTAATAATAGTTGCCTGAATTTGATCCATCTTATATATGCTTCAATTAGGTTGCAAAGTAAACCAAAAAAAGGCGGTTTAACTAAAATAGACACTGAGTTTTTCCTTCATATTGGAAGGCATTTCAGTTCTATTGTTCATGTTTGCATCCATAAAATAGAGTTTAACCTGTCCAATGGTCAAAAGCTTACCAGCTTCATTAAACACTTCTTGGTCAAATACAATCTTATGATCGGTAGGTAAGGTCTTTATTTGAGTCTTAATGGTAATTAGATCATCATATTTAGCAGGCCTTAAATACTTAATATTTAATTCAACAACTGGCAGTATAATACCCATGTCTTCTATGTCTTTGTAGGATACTCCAAGGTGTCGGATGGCTTCTACACGACCAATCTCAAAGTACATCGCATAATTTCCATAATAAACCACATCCATTCTATCTGTT
This sequence comes from Chitinophagales bacterium, assembly GCA_964203125.1. Classification (GTDB taxonomy): domain Bacteria; phylum Bacteroidota; class Bacteroidia; order Chitinophagales; family Chitinophagaceae; genus Sediminibacterium. Next base: position 1,815 of record CAXNMZ010000057.1, read on the forward strand.
TCTGCATACCTGACCCTTACTGTTGTCGAATGTTCGTAGATATTTATTGTATTTGTTAACAAATTTAAGGATTATATCTGTTTTTCCACAATAAGCTTATTTAACTAAGCGTTTTATAATCATAGTGTATTTTTATAATACTATCCAAAATACAGGCTCCTATGTTAAAAACCATCTCAAAAGCAAGTCCAATCTCAATGCTTTCATGCATTTTGCTGCTTTTCTATACTCCAGTATCGAGTCAGTTAATGAAATTTGACGCACCTCTTAGTAAATTATATCAAAATGGATTAAAATCCCTTAATCAAGGGGATAGTTTAACAGCTTATCAAAAGATACAATCAGCTCATTTTTTTGAATCATCTGATGCTGATATGGCTTTTCATTATCATTTATTATCAATTGCATTAAACAAAGAAAATGCCATCCCACTTGCCGAAAATTGGTTAACAAAAAATTCAAATAAGATCTATCATTCAAGATTAAATTTTGAATTGGCAAAGTATTTTTTTAAAAAACAACAAGTAGAGTCTGCCATTCAAGCTTATAAAAAAATAAGTATGGATGATCTTGAAAATGAAGAGTTGGCTTTAATGCAGTTTCAATTGGGTTATTTATATTTCAAAAAAGGAGATTGGGATGAATCCACTAATTATTTATTGAGTATTAGACAGGTTGAAACTAGTCCATTTTACACCGATGCAAATTATTATGCTGGTTTTGTGGCTTTACAAAAAAAAGATTTCAATTTGGCTTTGAGTTGTTTTAAGATTGCTGAACAAAGCAATGCATATAAAACTTTAACCCCATTTTACATTAGTCAATTGTATTATTTTTTAGGGGATATAGATGCGGCATTGAAGAATACAGAACAAGCATTACAAAAAAAAGGGCAGTATTACACCGACCAATTAGCACAATTAATGGGGCACTTATTGTTTGAACAAAAACAATATGAAAAAGCCTTACCTTATTTAGCAAATTTTGTAAAATCACAAAAAGAAGTTGAATCTCAGGATTTATACCAATTATCCTTTTGTTATTTTCAATCTCAACAATGGGAGGAGGCCATTCTGGGCTTTAAACAATTAGCGAATGTAGAAGATTCTTTAGGACAGAATAGTATGTACTTATTGGCTACTTCCTATTTGAAGGTCAATAACAAAATAGGTGCTAAAAATGCTTTTTTACTTTGTGCCACTAAAAGCCAAAATTTATCTCAAAAAGAAATTGCCCTATTCAATTATGCGAAATTGTCTGTAGAATTAAAAGAATATAGTGTTGCATTACAATCGATAGATAAATTTATTCTTCAATATCCAAGTAGTTTATATCTTAATGAAGCCAAAAGTTTATATGTAACATCATTGGCCTATAGCAATGATTTTAATAAGGCATATGATGTGTATCAAAAAATGGATACCTTAAATGAGTCACTTTTAAAATTATATCCTAATATTTTATACGGTAAAGCAGCACTTTTGATCAATGATGGTCAAAATGAAAAAGCCTATGAGCTCTTTAACCAAGTTAAAAATTTACCATATAATGATAAAGTTTTAGCACAAACACATTTTTGGATAGGGGAGCTTGCTTATAAAATAGGTAGAATAGAGGAAGCGATTGAACACCTAGAAAAATATTTATTAGACCCATTCGAAATTGGTGAAATCACCAAAAAACACGCCAGCTATACTTTAGGATACTGTTATTTAAAAAACAATAACTATTCAAAAGCAATACAGTTATTTACAATTGCAGCAGATTTTAATCCCTATATCGAATCGTCTCCATATCAAAAAGATGCATTAGTAAGATTATCAGATTGTCAATTCATGACAAAACAATACAAACAAGCGCTGAAATCTTATCAAAAAATCATTGACTTAGGCTGGAGTTTTGAAGATTATGCCAACTTGCAAAAAGCCATTATTTATGGAGCCATTGGATTAAATAAAGAAAAACTAAAAATATTATTGAACTATGAGGCTGATTTTAGCCAGTCAATCTATTTAAGTGATGCTAGAATGGAATTAGCAGATACCTATACTAGCAAAGAACAATTTCAAGAAGCAATTAGTCCATTATCTAAAGTATTGGGAGATAATAAAGCTACAGAGTTCTATCCATTGGCTTTTTATAAATTAGGTATTGTTTATTTTAATCTAAATAAAAATCAAGAAGCATTACAAAATTTTAAATCATTATTTAGTGCCTATCCAAATGCAGAGGAGAGTAACAATGCTTTAGAATACATTCGTAATATTTATATAGAGGAGCAACAACCAGAGGCGTATGTTCAATTTATGAATGAATTTGGTAAATCATTGTCCTATAATGAACAAGATTCACTCATCTTCAGAGCAGCGATCATTCAATATGAAGATAAAAAATTAAACAATGCTGCTTTAGCATTCAAAAAGTATGTCTCCTTTTATCCAGAAGGTAAATACCAATTGAATGCAATGAATTTCTTAGCCGAAATGGCGTATGCTTCGGAACAATATGATTCTGCAGCCATTTATTTTGGGAAAATAGCAATGAAAGCACCTAATCAATTTGCGGAAAGAGCAGCTATTGTTGCAGCAAGATTACATTATTTTAATTTGAAAGATTACGTTGCGGCAGAACAATATTTTAAGATTGTTTTACAGTATGCCACCCAACAAGAACAAAAAAATGAAGCCGTTAAAGGTTTATTAAGATGTCAATACAAAGCCGAAAATTGGGCAGAAGCCTCTAAGACTGCTGTACTTATTTTAACAGAAAAGAATAGTGCTTCGGATGATATTTTAATGGCCAATATGGCTTTATACCATCAAACTATAGCACAGCAGGATACGGTAAAGGCTCTAGAATTATTAAATACAGTATTAAAATCAAATAGTTCATTGTATACAGCTGAGGCACATTATTTAACAGCTTTAATATATTACAATCAACAAAAGTACAATCTTGCTGAAAAAACAGCGTTCGATGTCATTAAAAAACAAGCTTCCTATGAGTTTTGGGTGACTAAAACTTATATTCTACTAGGTGATATCTATTTAGCACAAAATGATACATTCAATGCCATAGCAACCTATAAGAGTATTGCAGAAAATGCGACTATTCAATCCTTACAACAAATTGCTTCGGATAAACTTAAAGCAATCAATGAAACAATTAAAGCACAATAATATGATCAAATCAATAATAAGACTCGGTGTATTCATTATCGCTTTAATTTGTTTTAGCAATATGGCAATTGCTCAGAAAAAGAACAAAAAGAAAGCCAAAACGTCAATTAGCTCTAAGAAAAAGCCTAGTAAAAAAACCGTTTCAAAAAAGAAGAAAATAAGTTCTAAAAATAAGAAAACGGTTCAAAAAAGACCTGTAGCAAGCACCTATATCATTCCTGAACCTAAAATTGCTAAAACAATTGAACAAATTGTTCCAATTACTAATTTACAAAACAAAAATAAGGTTATTGATACTATACCAGAAAAAGTGGTTACCATTATTTCTGCTTTTAAGCCTCAATTAAAAAATTTGGCAAAAATAGGTTTCATAAATGCCACAGCAATGGTAGATACCAATTCAGTGGTATTGTCCTACCAGGTTCCAAGTCAGAATTTAAGTTTTCAATATCAACCAATTGCATTAGTTCCTAGGGCAATTAAAATTGATTCAAATTTAAAAACAACTCAATCAGCAAATATCAAAATTGGCATGGGTAATTATTTTAATCAAGTTATTCAATTAGAAGGAAGTTATGTAGACCTAAAAGACCAACAACACCATATACGCATTCTGAATGAATCTATAGCTGGTGCGCATCCTATTCAAAAATGGAATACGATAGGACTAGATTATAATGGTACTTTATCAATGAATAAAAATAAGTATTTAGTGACTCAAGCCTTCGTTAACCAATCTAATAGATACCGCTATGGTTTAGTCCCAGATACAACTAATTTACCACTCAAGAATTTTGAACAAAAATATACAGTCATTGGCGCTAACTTTTCACTTGTCAATAAACAAGTTTCAACAAAACCGTTTAGTTATAATCCAAATTTAAAATTGAATAGTAGTAATTTATTGGATCAAGCAAAAAATACAGCTATTGATTTGAACAGTCCAATAGCGTATAGATACAATAACGATATCAAATTACACGCTGATTTTAACCTTAGTTATAATCAGTATCTTCCTTCTAATAAACCATCCATACAGTATACAATTATTCAATTAGACCCTTCATTCGAAATCAATAAAACACAATTTCAGCTTAATGTAGGCATAAGGTCAACTATTGCAAATGGATATTTTACAATCTATCCTAAAATTGAAATGACTAAACAATTAAAAGATACCAATTATGTGTTTAATGCTGGATGGTTTACTAGTTTTACAAACAATCAACTGATTCAATTAATTGGACAAAACCATTGGATATCTGCACCTACTGATTTGCCAATTAGTTTTCTTGAAAAGAAATACATCAATGTACATGTGACAGTCAATAAACGTTTCAATTATGGCTTGAATATGGCTTTAAATGATTACCGAGAACTCCCTTTTTTCAACCAAACTAAATTATTGAATAACCCAATTCAAGAGGGTTTAAAATTTGATGTAATTTTTGAAAAAAGAGCTATTGCAATTGAATTAATTGGAAATATCAGGTATCAATTTAGTGACAAACTTTTATGGAAGAATCATTTTAAGTACATTCAATTTAATTTAATTCGTGAAAATTCACAAGCATGGGGGATACTACCTTTTGAATTCAATTCACAATTGAATTGGATATTCAGTAAAAACTTGCAATTGGATGCCTCTGGACAATTATGGACCGGTGCTAAAACCAGCGCTGGTTTGGGCAATGCTTACCAATTAAACAATACCTTTGTCCTCAATGCAGGAATGCAATATGCCGTTTCAGACCATTGGACTTTCTGGGGAAAAGGGGAGAATTTGTTAGACCAACAATACCAACGATGGGCTAATTATCCTTCACTAGGAGTACAATTTGTTGCAGGAATACAATATAAATTTAGAAAATAATGTTGCTACCAATCTTAGAAAAATATTTTTTAGCACATGGACAATTAGTTTTACCTGGCATTGGTCAATTAAACTTAACCCAAACAGATGCTATTCATTCAAATGGTGCATTCCAGCCACCAGTACATCAAATTATTTTTGATACAATTATAGAACCTACGACCAAGCCAAGTAAGTTGTTTTATATTTATTTATCAGATCATTTAGATTGCACCATTGAACAAGCCATCATAGATTATACAGCATTTTTTACCAATCAATTATCAGTATCTAACAATATAGATTTAGGTAATTTAGGTCAATTAACTATTTCTAATGAAGCCTATACCTTTAAGTCCAATTTTGATAGTACTCATTATTTTCAAACTATTCAATTAGAAAAAGTACAGTTAGAAGACCAATCTCAAAATAATTTCAATACTACATCAAAGCAATGGTGGATTTTGCCTTTGATCATTGCCATCATCGCTATTCTTGCAATCTTTTTAAAATAAAAGTATGAATTGTCCAATTTGCAATCATTCCAATCCGCAAATCGCATTAGAAAGTCAAGACTTTTCATTAACCCAAGCATATTTTACTATTGTACATTGTTCAAAATGTAGTCTTCGATTTACATCACCAGTTCCAAGTCAAGATGAAATAGGGCAATACTATAAATTCAAAGAATATATTTCCCATACCGATGTGAAGGAGGGATGGATGAATCAGATGTACCATTTTGTAAGAACCAAAACCTTATCACAAAAAACTAAATGGGTTCAATCGCTGTTTACAGGGCATAAGGGACATTTATTAGATATTGGAGCTGGAACAGGTGCTTTTGCGCATGCAATGCAGCAAAAAGCTTGGAAAGTAACAGGTTTAGAACCAGATGCGCTAACTAGGGAAAAGGCATTAGAAATTCATAAACTGAATTTAAAATCCACAGAAGCCATCTTTGATTTACCTGAAAATGAGTATGAAGTGATTACCATGTGGCATGTTTTAGAGCATGTGCATGCATTAAAACCATACCTACATCAATGTTTAAAAAGTTTAAAGTACAATGGTAGATTAATCATTGCAGTTCCTAACTATACCAGTTTTGATGCTAAATTTTACCAAAAATATTGGGCAGCTTATGATTTACCTAGACATTTATACCATTTTTCACCTAAAGCAATGACAACTTTATTAAATGAAATGGGCTTTGAATTAGTTTCCATGAGGCCAATGTGGTACGATAGTTTTTATGTAAGCTTATTGAGCGAAAAATACAAACAATCTGGAAAATTAGGCATGCTAGTAGCGGGTATGATAGGTTTACTGTCTAATCTATTTGCCATAAAGGATGCTTCAAAAGGGAGTAGCATTATTTACGAATTTAAAAAGCAATCCAATTCAAATAACAATTAGAGGAATTGGTTTATTTATTTTAATGGGACTAAATAGAGTAATTAGTTCAATTTAACTTCAACAAGAACTGGCCAACATTTCCCTGTTAAAAAATAAGTATTGGTTGCTTTCCTATAAGCAATCCCATTTAATACATAACCAGCATCAATCGATAGGGGATTGTAATTTACTTTTGCTTGTGCTAATAAATTACTGCAATCAATTTTATTAGTAATTTTTCCAGTATTTGGATCAATCACAATGATAATGTTTTGACCATAAATATTAGCAAAGATTTTTCCATCTACATATTCTAATTCATTGAGCATACTTTGGTAACCGTATTCATTAAAAACACCTAATGTTTTTTGGATTGAAAAATCTGTTGGGTTTACAAAATAAAGATTACTGCTACCCGTGGATACGATTAATGCAGTATCATTTTGTGTCAGACCCCAGCCTTCATAAGGCCAATTGAGTGTATTGATCTTCTTCAATGTGTTTGCGTCATATACAAATACGGCATGCTCTTCCCATGTTAATTGGTAAATTTTACCATCGAAAACAGTAATCCCTTCACCAAAAAAGGGTTGATCTAACTTGATTTTTTTACCAAATGATTTAAGTTGATCGTCCATTTGATATAAAACACTTTTTCCTTTTAATCCAGTGCCTTCAATTAAATTATTATTATGCCAAACTAAACCTTGTGTATAGGCAGTCGTATCATGTGGATACACTTTTTGTATTGTATAATTCAATGCGATGGGTGCAGTAATCGCAGTATTCCCTTCAGTTTCATTGAGGTCATTAGCTGTTTCAGCATTGTTTGTATTGTTACAAGCAATTGCAAATAAACCAATCAATATGATGAAGTATTTTTTCATGTTTTTTAAACATTAAATCTAAAATGCATTACATCACCATCTTTTACAATGTATTCTTTTCCTTCTATTCTTAATTTACCATTGTCACGACAAGCAGCTTCACTTTTTAATTTAATAAAATCGTCAAATGCAATGACTTCGGCTTTAATGAAACCTTTTTCAAAATCTGTATGGATCACACTTGCTGCTTGTGGTGCTTTCCAACCAGAACCAATTGTCCAAGCACGAACTTCTTGTACACCTGCTGTAAAATAAGTTTCTAATTTTAATAACTTATAGGCTGTTTGAATCAATCTATTTAAAGCTGGCTCTTTCATTTGGTATTCTTCCATAAATAAAGCCTTATCATCTGGATCTTCCATTTCAGAAATTTGTGCCTCAATATTATTACACATTACAATCACTTCAGCACCTTCTTGTTTAGCCATGGACACCAATTGTTCCGAGAAGGCATTGCCAGTATGCATGGAAGCTTCATCTACATTGGCCACATACATGACTGGTTTAGCCGTTAATAAAAAGATATCTGCAATGGCGGCATGATCCTCCTTGGATAAATCTAAAGAACGGATACTTTTCCCAGCTTCTAAATGGGTTCTACACTTTTGTAATACTTCTAGTTCTACTTTAGCTTTAGGATCTGTTTTAGCCATTTTCTCCGAACGTTGCATCTTTTTCTCAACACTATCTAAGTCCTTTAATTGCAATTCGGTTTCAATGATGTCTTTATCTCCAATGGGATTTATTTTTCCTTCTTCTCTTAATACATTTTCATCTTCAAAACAACGTATTACATGGATAATGGCACTCACTTCTCTAATATTTGCCAAAAATTTATTACCCAATCCTTCGCCCTTGCTAGCACCCTTCACTAAACCAGCAATATCCACAATTTCTAATTGTGTTGGGACAACTCTTGTTGGATTAATCAATGCTGCTAGTTGGCCAATACGAATATCTGGCACATCTACTAAGCCAACATTTGGCTCGATGGTACAAAAACGATAATTACTTGCTTGTGCTTTTGCACTATTACTCACTGCGTTAAATAAGGTTGATTTGCCTACGTTGGGTAAACCTACAATGCCTGCCTGTAAAGCCATGTTATTTTAGATTGTTTTATGGATGCAAAAATACAATTCTAATCGCAAAATGGGCTATATTAGTACCATAAACAATTAGATATGGCATTGAATATCATCTGGATAGCATTTTTTGTAATTGCTTTTGTTGTGGCACTCTTTAAATTGATCTTTTTAGGAGATACAGAGA
>CAXNMZ010000058.1:0-10396 GCA_964203125.1 Chitinophagales bacterium
AAAAATAGCATACTCTATTTTATGGATGAAAAATTAGGTAAGCTTTACCTTTCTAATTCCATTAAACAGCAAGATTTTCCCAAAACATTAACCATTAGTGACATTGATAGTTCTATCGTCTATGATTTTGCAAAGAGAAAATGGGAAAATTTAGGTGCGCTCAATCCAACACTAAAAGAATTAATTAAAAAACAAGAAAGCCAACTAAACCCATTTGGCTCCTATTTAGTTTTTCACTCAGATCTTGAATTATATTGGTTAAATTTTTCAAATAATAGCTACGGTGCTTTTTCGACTAGTAAACAAGCAGAATTTAGAGAAAAATATTTGAAACTATACAATAATAATCGTGATTATGCTATTCAATTTGTACTTGGATCAAACTATTACCTAGTTAAAATTACCAAAGAAGGCGAATTGAATTTTGAAAGTATTTCCTTGTCATTAAATGATATTAAAGAAGAGGCTGGTACAGCAATTTATTCAAATAATCGCTTTGTTCAAATTATGAAAGTATTGGAACCAGGGGATCCAATTATTGTCAATGCCTTAATTGTCTTTTCCCTAATTTTTATGTACAATTTCATTCAAAATAGAAGAAAGAAAAAAACGATCCCAAGTGAAGTTCAGACGATTCTGTATAAAAACTTTTACAGTGGAATAACTATTGTTGAAAAAGAATTGATTCAAACGATATTTCAATGCCAGATGAGCAATGAACAAATCTCTATCAAAATGATCAATAAAATAATTGGTGTGCAGCAGAAAGATATTCTCACGCAAAACAAAAGCAGAAGCGACTACTTTTTACGTATCAATCAAAAATTTAAGCTGGCAACGAGATCAAAAGAATTACTCATTATCAAACAAAGAGAAGAAACTGATAAAAGACAATTTAACTATAATATCAACCCCCAATTTTTAAAACAAATGGAAGAATTGGTTTTAAACAACCAATAAGCTGCAACCCCTTCTTGCGCTTTGATCTAGCCTACCAAGCACTTCAAAACTTCCATCTGGATGTACTACCCCCACATCTTCTGTGGCTATAAATGCACAACTATTAAAATTAGCTAGGTCAATGATATGCAAGACGCCCCTTCCCGTTGCATTCAAGGCAGTTGGGTCGGATTCGTCCGCGACTAATACTTTCATCCATGGCGGGCAAGCATAGATGCCCCCTCCTTTAGAATAAGCTTGACTTAGTAATTCTGTCATACCATATTCTGAATGAATTGTTTCAAGACCAAATCCATTTGCTAAATAAGCATGTAAGGCAGGTTTTGTTAATTCTTGCTTTCTGCCTTTCATGCCCCCGGTCTCCATCACCATCGTATGATTCAATGTTTGAGGATACGCGTCTACAAAATTCATTAAGGCAAAACTCACTCCTATTAATAAAGTTTTTTGTTGCTCTTTTTCCAAAGTAGCCAAAGTATGATTCAAGTTTTCAAAATCATATAAATAAAATCCGCTTCTTGCATCTTTACTTGCTTGGATTAAATGTTGGGTCATATACACCAAGGAAGAATGTTGTCGCTCTAAATAATTGGGCAATAAACCAAGTATACAATACTCTTTTGGTGCTCCATAAAATTGTTCAAAGCAATGCATGAAACTTTGTTCATACACCTTTAAATCTTTTACAAAATGTTTACTTACAGAATCCTGGGTAGTACCACTGCTTTCAAAATAAAAACTTGGACATTCCGATCCAGTATAAATAGCATGCGTCTTAAAAAAATCAATGGGCAAGAATGGGATTTGCTCCAGACATTCTACCGTATCTAATTGCACTTTCATAGATCGAATCCACTCCCTATATACTGCATTATTCGAAGCTTGAAACGCCATAAGTGACAAGGCAGTGCGCAAGAAATTGGAGGGCGCCAAGTCCTTTAAATCCTCCATGTTCCAAGTTTCGCCTTTCATACTACCTAGGTTTGCTACAAATGTATTAATAAATACAGAATGTAGTATCTTGCAAGGGTTATAATTAAACGAACTATGGCAAAAGCAACAACAAAAAAAGTGAGTACAAATAAAGTAAGTAGCTCTAAGAAAAAAGAGTTGATCAACCCAATCTCTTACAAATTTTTAAAAGCCTACATCAATAATCCTTCACCAGTAGGTTTTGAAACGAGTGGTCAAAAAATTTGGCTAAACTATTTGACACCATTTGTAGACACCACTTTTACAGACCCCTATGGCACTGCAGTGGGCGTGATTAATCCAGATGCGCCTTTTAAAGTGGTCATTGAGGCACATGCAGATGAAATTAGTTGGTTTGTAAATTATATCAACGAACAAGGTTTAATTCATCTTAAACGCAATGGCGGGGTAGATCATCAAATTGCACCTTCTATGCGTGTATGGATTCATGGAAAAAAAGGGCCGGTTAAAGCGGTGTTTGGATGGCCTGCTATCCACACAAGAATGAGTAATCCTGAACAAAAAGAGCCACAACCTAAAGTAGATAATTTGACTTTAGATTGTGGGGCAAGATCTAAAAAAGAAGTGGAAGCATTGGGGATTCATATTGGTGCAGTGGTTACTTATGAAGAAGGATTTGATGAATTAGCACATGACTTTATTATTGGTAGGGCATTTGATAATAGAATTGGTGGATTCATGATTGCAGAAGTGGCAAGAATGCTGAAAGAAAATAAAAAGAAATTACCATTTGGCTTATACATTGTCAATGCAGTTCAAGAAGAAATTGGATTAAGAGGGGCCGAGATGATTGCTAGAAGAATCAAACCCAATATTGCAATCGTAACGGACGTGACCCATGATACACATACCCCAATGATTAATAAAGCAATCGAAGGAGATATTCAATGTAGTAAAGGCCCTTCATTAGCCTACGCGCCTGCTATTCATAATAAACTTTTAGCGATCGTAGAAGCCACTGCAAAAAATAAAAAAATTCCTGTACAATTTAGAACACTCAGCAGAAGCACAGGAACCGATACAGATAGCTTTGCCTATGCCAATGATGGATGCCCTTCTGTTTTAATATCTATCCCCCTTAGATATATGCACACTACGGTAGAAATGATCCACAAAAAAGACATCGTAGATACCATCCAATTAATGTATGAAACCTTATTACAATTGAGTCCTAAGACCAATTTGAATTATTTATAATGGCCCAATCCACTCCCATACATATTGCAGTCCTTGATCTATATGATGGTAGTGCTAATATGGGGATGGATTGTATCAGGGATATATTGGATGATTGGAGCAAAAAGCATTCCGTTGAAATCAAGACCACCGTATTTGATGTTCGAGTTAAAAATGAATTACCTGAGGATGAATTTGATCTGTACATTTCATCAGGTGGACCAGGTTCTCCTGTTGACACACAAACACATGCATGGGATATGGCCTATTGCAATTGGTTAGAACGAATGTATGCGATGAAAAAACCAGTCCTTCTAATTTGTCATAGTTTTCAGTTAGCATGTAGGCATTTTAATATCGGAAAAGTCGGTTTAAGAAAATCCAAACAGCTTGGTATTCTTCCAATCCATCCAACAGCGTCCCATTCCATTTTTGAACAATTACCAGATCCATTTTTTGCAATGGAAAGTCGATTGTATCAAATAACCGAACCCAATGATGAAAAAATTGAATTGATGGGGGCAACCATCATCGCATTAGAAAAAATAAGACCTCAACTCCCCTATGAAAGGGCGCTCATGGCTGTTGCATTTAGTGATACAATGGTTGGGGTTCAATTTCATCCTGAAGCAACTCAAGAAAGACTCCTTAACTACTTTAATACAGACAGTATTAAAACAACAGTTGTAAATGACTTTAGCGAAGATAAATGGAATCAAATAATTCTATCATTGCAAGACGATTCTAAAATCAAACATACTTGTAGTCAGTTTATTCCGAACTTCCTCCAACAAATGCTAGAAGTATGATTCCCAAAATTAGAGTAGCATTCAACGCCCAATTTACAGAAGCTAAGTATCAACAATACCTTTCTATTTTAAATGCACCATTTAAAGATCCTATTCCTTTTAGAATTGCAGAGACACCTGTATTTATAGATCAGCATTTTAAAGATCAGTTGCTAGATGCAGGGGATTACATTTGTGATTTTATTACAGATCCAAGCTTCTCAGCTAAGACAACCCATTCAATACCCAAAGGAATGGATATCCCAGGTGAAAAAGTGTTGCCTGAATGCATCGTGATTGATTTTGCAATAGCTGAAGGACCGGGCGGAACCTATCAACCTCAATTGATTGAATTACAAGGATTCCCTTCTTTATTCGCTTTTGAATTATTACAAGCACAAGCATTAGAAAAGGTGTATCATTTACCTAAAAACTTTTCTCCATTTTTAAACGGATATAACCAATCAAGCTACCTCGATTTTTTAAAGTCAATGGTACTCGGGAATCAAGGGAAGCATACTATTTTATTAGAGATCAAACCTTATGAACAAAAGACAAGACATGATCTATTGCTGACCGAAGCATGGTTGAATGTGCCAATTGTGTGTCTTTCAGAAATTTACTTAAAAGATAAAAGTCTTTGCTATCAAAAAAATGGAATTGAATTCAAGATTGAACGCATTTATAATCGCGTGGTATATGATGAATTGATGCAACAAGCACCAATTTTTAAACAACAATTCAAATTATTAGAACAAGCAGAAAATATAGAGTGGGTCAATCATCCAAATCATTTTTTTAGGATTAGTAAATATATATTACCCCTATTAAATCATCCATTGATTCCAGAAGCATATCTATTAGCTGATTGGGGAAATAATCAAATTGGCACTGCATTGAATTTAGCTGAATACATCTGTAAACCCTTATTCTCTTTTGGAGGCCAAGGTGTGATGCTAGATCCTAGCATCGATACCATCAATGCAATCATTGATCAAGCAAATTGGATCCTACAAAAGAAAGTAACTTATGCCGCTGTGATTGAAACACCTTCAGGACCTTCTAAAGCAGAAATAAGGTTATTTTATTTTTGGGATAGAAAACTGAATCGATACATTCCTACCAATAACTTAACTAGATTAAGTAAAGGAACAATGATAGGTGTGAGCTATAACGATACTGCCACCTGGATAGGTGGCAGTATCAGCTATTTTGAACAATAAATTATTTTATTCAGAGATGTTCATCATCTTGCCAAGTAAGCTAAAGGCATTTTTAACTACAATTTGTTTTCCTATCCAGGCATTCGCATCTGCATTGCTTACAGTCACAAACGTTTCGTTGGATTGAATTACTTGTATCTCTTTAACTTCAAATACATTTTCTGCAGATTGTATAAAAATATAATCCTTGCCTTGAAATCTTTGCACCGATGCGATTGGTATTAATACAGCATCCTTAGTTTCAACGACCATATCTGCTGTTAAAAACATACCTGGTAAAACATTGGCTGGAATTTTTTCAAAATGGCAATGTAATAGTGCTGTTTTATCTTCATTGATATTGTGCGCAACTGCAAGAACAGAAACAGGATATTTTTTTGTAGGATCCTGCGTTAAAGTCACTGTGCCTTTCATGCCTACCTTAAAATTTGCAATATCTTTTTCATAAATAGTGATAGCCGCATGGATGTCATTTGGATTGATGATTTCTAATAAGATATCAGAAGGCGTAACGTACTTACCTCTATTGATATTTACTTTACTTATATAACCAGCAATAGGTGCCACTAATTGCACCAAACTTGACATTTTTTCGGTCGTTAAGTTTTCTGGTTGGATATTAATGAGCTTCAATTGTTCAGACAGGGCTTTTAATTGAATTGCATTGGTATTATAATCCGCTTGAATTTGTTGGAAAGATTTTTTACTCACTGCCTCCTGTGTCAATAATGTTTTTTGACGATCTAGATCTTGTTGCAAATAATTTAGCTTCGCTTTAGTCGCTAAATAATTTTCTTGTAACTGAACATAAGCAGGGTCTTTCACCGTACCCAATACCTGCCCCTTTTTTACAAATGTGCCAGGTATTAAATTGATGTCTTGTATATAACCACCCATTGGGATACTAACAGATGCGATACCTGTTGGCGGCACATCAATGATACCATTTAGATGCGTCATGCCTTTCATTTTACCTTGTACAATAGGTGCAAGTTCTAATTGAGCAAGGCTTGCTTGTTCTTTGGTTAATTGAACCATATTGGATGCAACATCGACTGAGTCTTCCTTAGTGGTTGTTGATTTTGGATTCGTGCCACAACTACTTAAAATAATTGTGGTCAGTAAAATGGTATACATTGTTTTCATGATAGACTATTTTGATATATTATTTTGATAACAAATAATACAATGTGGATTGATTTAAATTAAATAATGCTAGTGATTCTATGGCTTGCATTTGTATTTGTTGCACTTGACTCATTGCATTGGACCATTCAATATAACTTATTTGCCCTTCTTTAAAAGACAGGTTCGCCATATTAGCCATCTTATTGGCATTCGGAATAAGTCCTTTTTGTATATGCTGGTACAAATCCATTGTTTCTTGATAATTAGACCATGCTTTTTGAATTTGCATATTTAAGTCAAGTAGCGCTTTTTCTTTTTCATGCATCATGACAGTTTCATTCGCCTGACTTGCTTTCACCTTTTGTTTTAATCCTGATCTAAACAATGGGACGTTTAGGCCAAGGTTCACTGAATTGTACCTGTTTTGATCATTTGGATTCATTCGAAAACTTTGATTGGTATAGCCGACTGCCACCTGAGGTAAAATTTTAGACTTAGCCACGTTGGTCTCTGCGATAGCTGATTGTAATTTTTGCTTCCAAAACAAATTCATTGGATGGCCAGCATCAATTACAGTATCTAATAACTTAGGTTCAAATATTAAGCTTTCTGCTGGTATGAGTAAGGATGGATCTTGTAACAAAATAACAAACTGCTTTTGCAATCCAAGCTGCTCGTTTTGATTTTTTATCATTAACTGCTTGTGCAGGCTTACCCAGTTCTGCATATTCAATTGTTCCAATCCATTGTCTTGTCCAGCTTTAAATCTCGCATCCACTGCAGCCAATTGTTTGGCGTAGATGGAATCAAGCTGACTTAATAAGTTGCCCTTAGCTACTTGAGATTGTAATTGTATATATAATTGCTCCACCACATGTTGGATCATTTTTTGATCCAATACTGTTTGATAACTATAATTTTGACTAATAGAAAGGTTTAAGTTCTTTTGTGCTTGATAGACCTTTGGTAGATCAAACACTTGCTCAACTGCATATTTAGAATCATTTAAACTACTATTTACATTTCCTAATTCACCTCTAAAAGCCAATTTTGCAGGATCAAAACTTGATTTTGATAATGCTTGATAATAAGCACTTTGTGCTTCGGTTGTTTTTAAAGTTGGAGACACTAACATGGCCTGTTCAACCACTTTTACCAAAGGCTTTTTGACTGTCAATTGCTGTGCATGTAAAGTAGTTGCATTCAAACCAATGATGCATAGTATGATGGCCATTGTAGATTGACCCAATCTTTTCTTTTCAAATAATTGATAAAAGATAGGTAATACAAATAAAGTCAATAAAGTTGCTGATAGCAATCCGCCAATCACGACTGTTGCTAAAGGTTTTTGAACTTCCGCTCCAGCTCCACTGCTAATTGCCATAGGAATAAAACCTAAAGAAGCAACCGCTGCAGTAATTAAAATGGGTCTTAATCTTGTTTTAGTAGCCGTTGCAATGATGTCTACAATTGTTCTACTTGGTTCCATCGCTAATTTATTCATCTCTGTTAACAATACAATACCATTCAATACAGCTACTCCAAATAAGGCAATAAAGCCAACCCCTGCTGAGATACTAAAAGGCATCCCCCTTATCCATAATGCAAATACACCGCCAATGGCAGAAAAAGGAATTGCCGAGAAAATTAATAAACAATGTTTGATATTTTTAAATGCAAAAAATAACATCACTAAAATTAATAATAAAGCAACAGGTACTGCAATTTGTAATCGACTCACAGCATGTTCTAAATTTTCAAACTGTCCACCATAAACGACATAATATCCTGGAGGGAATTGAATGGACTTTTTAACTTTTTCTTGTACCTCGTTCACGACGGTCTTCACGTCTTTCCCTCTTACATTGAATCCAACTACAATACGTCTTGCTGCATCCTCTCTTTGTATTTGATATGGACCCTCTTCCATCTTGACTTCAGCAAGCTCATACAATGGTACTTGTTTTCCATTGCCCACTGTCACCATTAAATTTTTGATTTGTTGCCAATCCTTTTTTTGAATACTATTAAGTCTTACAACTAAATCGAAGCGCCTATCTCCTTCAAATACTTTACCCGCAACGCCTCCTGCATATGCAGATTGGATGACTTGATTGACTTCTTTGATATTTGCACCATACCTTGCAATCGCTGTTCTATTAAAATGTACCACCACTTGTGAAATACCCGTAACCGTTTCGGTGTATAAATCTTTTGCACCATCTACTTGATTGATAATATTACCCATCAACGCTGCATACTTTGATAAACTATCTAGGTTTTCGCCAAATATTTTACAAGAAACATCCTGCCTAGATCCTGTCATCAATTCATTGAATCGCATTTGAACAGGATATTGAAAACCTGAAGTAATCCCAGGCACCTGTGACATCACTTTGCCCATCGTATCTGCTAATTCATCAAAAGTGTTAGCAGATACCCAATCTTTTTTATCCTTTAAAATGATCATCAAATCAGATGCATCCATTGTCATTGGATCTGTTGGGATTTCTCCGGAACCAATTTTAGTGACTATTTTTTCTATTTCAGGAAAACGATCAATTAATAATTTGGATGCCTTTTGTGTTGCATCTAATGTAGTATTAATTGAACCTCCACTCAAAACCCTTGTTTCTACTGCAAAATCGCCTTCTTCTAATTTTGGAATAAACTCTCCACCTAATGTGGTCAATAAAATAATTGCCCCAATAAACAAAGCAATAGTCAATCCAATAATTTGCTTTGGCATCTTCAATGCTTTCATCAATAATGGTTCATAGAATGCTTCTAAGTTTTGCATCAACTTGTCCGTCATTGTTTCTTTTTGCACTCTATTTCTATTCAATACCCATGCACTCATCATAGGAACATAAGTGATAGACAATATAAATGCCCCAATTAATGCAAATGAAACAGTCTGTGCCATTGGTTTGAACATCTTGCCTTCTATACCTGATAAGGATAAAATTGGCAGATAGACAATCAAAATAATGATTTGTCCAAAAGCAGCAGCACCCATCATCTTATTAGATACCTGACCCACAATCGTATTCATCTCGGCTTTATCCAATTGATTGTGCCCCTCTTTTTTAGAACTATGGTATAATTGATGTAAGACAGCTTCTACAATGATGACAGCCCCATCCACTAGTAATCCAAAATCCAATGCACCTAAACTCATTAAATTTCCACTAACGCCAAAAAGATGCATCAATATAAATGCAAATAACATAGATAATGGAATCACAGAGGCCACCACTAAACCTGCTCTTAAATTTCCTAAGAATAAAATTAAAATGAAAATAACAATCAATGCACCTTCTAATAAATTTTTAGCGACGGTACCAATGGCATTGTCCACCATTTTTGTTCGGTCTAAAAAAGGCTCAATGACCACTCCTTCTGGCATGGTCTCCTGAATGGTCGCAATCTTAGTTTTAATTTCCTTAATGACTTGATTACTATTTTCTCCTTTCAGCATCATCACAACAGCGCCAGCAACCTCTCCATCCGCATTGTAGCCTGTTGCGCCAAATCTAGTCCCTTCGCCTAATTTAACTTCTGCCACATCCCTAATTAACAAGGGCATTCCATTTGATAAAGTCTTGACAGGGATACTTGAAATCTGATCCATGCTATCCACCATCCCTTCTGTTCTTATAAATAATACATTTGGTCCATGTTCAATATAAGCACCACCTGTATTTTGATTGTTGTCATTTAAGGCAGTATAAATATCATTCACTGATAAGTCATATTGCTTTAATAACTCAGGATTCACACTCACTTCAAATTGTTTCACTGCACCTCCAAAACTACTCACATCAGCCACACCAGGTGTACCCAATAAGTGCTTACGAACAATCCAATCCTGCATTGTTCTTAATTCAGTTAAACTATACTTTCCTTCATACCCTTTCTTGGGCCTGACTACATATTGATAAATTTCACCCAATCCCGTTGTTAAAGGACCAAGTTCCGGAATGCCCATGCCTTCTGGCATTTGAGACTTTACAGTAATCAAGCGTTCAGAAACCTGCTGCCTTGCCCAATAAACATCAATATCATCATTGAATACTAAGGTCACTAAACTCAAACCAAATCTTGAAAAACTTCTTTGCTCAATCA
>CAXNMZ010000059.1:0-10338 GCA_964203125.1 Chitinophagales bacterium
GCAGACTCTTTTTCTGGATCACAAGCTAAGCTCGACCCCACAGTAAACAACCTATCCTGAATTTCTTTTAAATCTGCATTGATTTTTGCGTCATCTACTAAATCATTCAATAATCCAATGAATGAGTTCAATTCGTCCACTGTACCGTAAGATTCAATACGAATATGGCTTTTAGGTACTCTCGTACCGCCAATTAAAGATGTTTTTCCCTGATCTCCTGCCTTGGTGTAAATTTTCATAACGTTATAACAAATCTAAAGACACTTAGTTCAGTATCTAGTAAATTAAATATGATGCGTATTCAAGGTATCGGTCTCTACGTTACCATCCCTTAAACGAACTACACGGTGCGCATATCGAGCAATATCTTCCTCGTGTGTAACAAGAATAACTGTATTGCCTGCAGCATGAATTTTTCCAAATAATTCCATGACTTCTACAGATGTTTTTGAATCTAAATTACCTGTAGGCTCATCCGCTAATAAAATTGATGGATTGTTCACCAACGCACGCGCAATGGCCACACGTTGAATCTGTCCTCCACTCAACTCGTTTGACTTATGATGACTTCTATCTGCAAGACCTACTTTCTCTAAAGCGACCAAAGCTCTTTCGATACGATCCTTTTTGGAGATACCCGCATAAACCAATGGCAGAGCCACATTTTCTGCAGCGGTTAATCTTGGTAGTAAATTAAATTGTTGGAATACGAATCCTATTTCAATATTTCTGATCCCTGCAAGTTCATCATCCGCCATCGCACTTACATCATGCCCATTTAAATTATATGTCCCCCCAGTTGGAGAATCCAAACAACCCAATATATTCATCAATGTACTTTTACCACTACCGGACGGACCCATCAAGGCGACATATTCGTTTCTATTGATATCCAAATTGATCCCTTTTAAAACAGGAATGGCTTGGTTGGCCATATAATAATTTTTCTGAATCGCTCTAAGTTCAATAACTGCTGACATGGTATATTATTTTCGAATTTCTTGCTTTTTACAAATGTACTCTAAAGCGCCGAACCCTCCACCTGGTTTTGTTGAAAGGTTAAAAGAGGCAACCAAAGGTGATTTTGACCCTTTTTTTGCAAAAATGAAAATAATTTTTGAAAATAGTTGCATAACTAACTAATTTTACGAAAAGCTATACTATGCAACCAACTATAAAGCAGGTCGTGATCCTTGGAAGTGGTGTGATGGGTTCAAGAATTGCATGTCATTTTGCAGGCATTGGCGTGCAAGTTTTATTGTTAGATCGTTTACAACCAGGTGCCGAAGAAAGTACCAATAGTAAAGAAAGAAACAAACTAGTAAATGATGCATTGCAGGCTTCGATCAAATCGAATCCATCTCCTATTTATTCAAGTGTGTTTACTAAAAATATTCGTACAGGAAATTTCACAGACGATATGTCCAAAATTGCAAATGCAGATTGGATCATAGAAGTGGTGGTGGAAAGATTGGATATCAAAAAAACAATTTATGACCAAGTAGAACAATACCGCAAGCCAGGTACCTTGGTGAGTTCTAATACTTCTGGTATTCCAATTCATTTAATGGCAGAAGGTCGTTCAGAAGATTTTCAACAACATTTTTGTGGGACACATTTTTTTAACCCACCAAGGTATTTAAGATTACTTGAAATCATCCCTACTCCTAAAACAGCTCAATCGGTGATTGATTTTCATATGCATTATGGGGATGTGTTTTTAGGCAAGACAACTGTTTTATGTAAAGACACGCCTGCCTTTATAGCCAATAGAGTCGGGGTTTTTAGCATGATGAGCGTAATCCATATCATGGAAAAATTAGGATTAACCATTGATGAAGTTGAATCCTTGACAGGTCCCATTTTAGGTCGTCCAAAATCTGCCACTTTCAGAACTGCTGATGTGGTTGGTATTGATACTTTAGTAAAAGTAGCTACTGGTGTAGCAGAAAATTGTCCGAATGACGAAGCAAAAGCAACTTTTACACTTCCTAGTTGGCTGGAAAAAATGGTGGCACAAAATTGGTTGGGTGATAAAACGGGTCAAGGATTTTTCAAAAAAGTAAAGACAGCTACAAGTAAAGAAATATTGACTTTAAATTTAGCAACCCTTGAATATGAGCCTCGTAAGAAAACTAAAATGGCTTCTATTGACGCGGCAAAAGCGGTAGACAATTTGCCTGCTAGACTAAAAGTATTGTACCATTCAAAAGATAAAGCTGGACAATTTATTCAAGCTTTTCACCACGCTTTATTTTCTTATATCAGTCACCGCATTCCTGAAATCAGTGACGAATTGTATCGTGTAGATGATGCCTTGAAAGCTGGTTTTGGTTGGGAAATTGGTGCATTTGAATCTTGGAATGAATTAGGTATAGAATCTGTAATTCAGGACATGAAAGCAGCAGGGCATGTAGTTGCACCATGGGTTGAAACAATGGTGGGGAAAGGCTTCTCCTTTTACACCACTAAAAATGGTAAGCGTTTTTATTACGATATTGTTACAAGTGACTATGTGTTGATTCCAGGCGCTGAATCCTTTATTATTTTATCTGATTTTAAAGAAAAAACCATTTGGAAAAATAGTGCTTGCAACTTGGTAGATATTGGGGAGGATGTATTTGGATTTAATTGGAACACCAAGATGAATAGTATTGGTGGAGAAGTATTAGAAGGATTGAATAAAGCCATTCAGTTATCGGAAGAAAAAAGTAAAGGCTTAGTCATTGCCAATGAAGGCAATTTATTTAGTGCTGGTGCAAATGTGGGTATGATTTTTATGTTAGCCATTGAACAAGATTACGAGGAATTAGATATGGCCGTTCGTACTTTTCAAAACACCATGATGCGTGTGCGTTATTCTTCTATCCCCGTTGTGACTGCACCACATGGATTGTGTTTGGGTGGCGGATGTGAATTAAATTTACATGCAGACGCTATTTGTGCGGCTGCAGAAACTTATATAGGATTGGTTGAATTAGGTATTGGTGTGATTCCTGGTGGCGGTGGTACCAAAGAGTTGGTATTACGCGCTTCTGACGAAATGCATGCAGAAGAACCAGAAACAATTACTTTAAAAAACAGATTCCTTCAAATTGCAACTGCTAAAGTGGCGACTTCGGCGCATGAAGCAATGGAGATGGGTATCTTTAGAAAAGGACAGGATCAAATTATTCTGAATCAATCAAGACGTATCGCAAAAGCAAAAGAACAAGTGCTTGAACTTTATCACGCTGGTTATACACAACCCATTCAACGCAATGATATTAAAGTGATGGGCAAAGCTGGGCTTGGTGCTTTGTACGCAGGTATCAATGGTATGTGGCGAGGTGGATATGCAACAGACCATGATGCACTAGTGGCGCGTAAATTGGCTTATGTGATGTGCGGAGGTGATCTTAGTGAAGCAACTGTTGTGAACGAACAATATTTATTGAATTTAGAACGTGAAGCTTTCTTAAGTCTTTGTGGTGAAAAGAAAACTTTAGAGCGTATTCAATCAGTGATGACTTCTGGTAGACCAATTAGAAATTAATAAGTCGTCTAGCGCTTCATCCATACTTGCAAAGTCAAAGCTAAATCCGGCAGCAAGTATTTTTGATGCGCTTACTTTGGCACTTTTCAATATTTCTACACTCATTTCTCCAAGCATGATTTTTAAAATAAAGCTTGGTACATTGAATGGAATGGCCCATGTATGAAAACGCCTCGCAATCGCTTTTGTTAAGATGGCATTGTTGACTGGATCAGGCGCCACTGCATTGTACACGCCAGCCACTTGTTCCTGTTCTAAGGCAAACAACATTAGACGGTTCAAGTCTTGCTGATGAATCCAACTTACCATTTGTTGACCATCCCCTAATATAGCCGCTGCGCCTAGCTTTGCTGGCTTCATGAATTCAGCCAATGCCCCGCCCATTTTATTAAATACAATGCCTATTCGAATGGTGACAAGTCGAATCCCCAATACTTTTACTGGGTGCATACTTTCCTCCCATTGTTGACATGTGTCTCCTAAAAAACTTGAATCGACTGGATCCGTTTCTACAAAACCTAATTGTTTACTTTTTTCATTATCTGGACCATACCAACCAATCGCAGACGCAGCAACAATCGCTTTTACTTTATTTGGATTTTCTTTTAATACTTTTACAAGCAATGCGCTGGAATGAACGCGACTATCTAAAATGGCTTTTTTTCTTGCAGCAGTCCATCTTTTATCTGCCACACCCTCTCCTGCTAAATGAATAATATAATCAGCGGCAGCAATGGCAGCAGGATCGATCCAGCCTTTATTAAGATCCCATTGTGCGAAAGAAAAATGTGCACGACTGGATTGCTTTTTTTGTCTAGTCAACACAATCACTTGATACCCTTTGGCTAATAAAAAGTTGGTTAAAGATTGTCCAACCATCCCTGTTCCACCTGTAATGAGTATTGTTTGCATACCTAAAGGTAAATAAAAAAACCCCGCCTTTACAGGCAGGGTTCCAACTAAATCAACTGTTCTATAAAAACTATTTTAATCTGGCTTTTTGCCATCCAAGAAAGAATTAATGGTAGAAATCTGTGTTTGGTTATGCTCATCTTGCTCCACTGTATACTTACTGTAATAGTTTTCTACGGAAGCCATAGTATTGCCAAATAAATCCAAATTTCTTCTAACATAGGCAGGTACTGCATCAAATTCTACACCAGGATCTGAACCATTGTTAATATTGAAAGATAAATTTCTTAATTTTTGTATACGCTCAGCCACTTTACGTCTTTGATCTTCTGAATTATCTAAAGAGATATCAAAACTTAAATGCTGTGGTCTGTTCTGTTGCGATCCAGCTGATTCTTCACGCATGACCAATTGCATAGTAGGTTCTTCTTCGATATGCATTTCTACGCTTCTGAATGAGGTCTCTAAGTTTTCTGTATCTGCTGCTAGAACTACTTCAGCAATGAGTTCACTTGCTTGTTCAGTTACTGCCTCAACTTGTTCTTCAACTTGTTCTTCAACTTGTTCTTCAGCTTCTGCATAAATGTTTAAAGGCTTGTTCAACACAAATTCTGAAGTGAAATTTATTGTTTCCTCCTCTTCCATATTCAATTCAAATACTTCAGCAGATGCCTCTAATTCTTCTTCAACAAATGCATCTAATTCTATAGCTTGAACAATCACTTCTTCTTCAAAAATTGTTTCCTCCTCTTCGTCATAGTCTGGTGATGAAACATATACATTACTCATTTCAGTTACAACGAACTCTTGCATTGTAGGTGCTAATTCATCCATTGGAATTTCAATCTCATCCAAAGTAATTTCAACTTCATCCATTGGAATTTCAACCTCATCCAATATTGCTGCAGCTTCTGTAAATTCTGGTGCTGTTAGATCATTTGGCTCAATTATCTCAGTTGGTTCAATTGGAGCCGCTTGTTCTGATTGTTCTGATTGTAAAGTCATCATTATTTTTTCTTCCAATGGAGCTTCTACTTCCTTCACTGCTTCTTTTTTAAATGGATCTTTATGTTCAAATCCAGTCGCAATTAAAGTAATGCCTAATTTATCACCTAAGGTTTCATCATAGCCCATACCCATGATCACATCGCTGTGTTCTCCTGTACGCGCACGTAAAATAGTATTGATGGTTTCTAATTCATCCATACTGCATTCATAATCCCCTTCGGCACTATTGATATTTAATAAAATCCATTTTGCGCCTTTGATATCATTGTCATTCAACAATGGTGAATTCAAAGCCTCTTCGATGGCCCTTTCTGCTCTATTTTCTCCTGCCACTTCTGCCTTGCCTAAAATGGCAACACCTCCGTTCTTCATAACAGTACAAACATCTGCAAAGTCAACAATGATATGACCGCGGCTGTTGATCACGTCTGTGATACATTTTGCAGCAGTTGCCAATACATTGTCTGCTTTGGTAAATGCCTCTTTCATTTTCAAATTACCATATTGCACACGCAATTTGTCATTTGAAATCACCAATAAAGTATCTACATAGGGCTTTAATTCATTGATTCCTTCTTCGGCTTGCTTTTGACGACGTGGTCCTTCAAAACCAAAAGGAGTCGTCACAATACCTACGGTTAAAATGCCTAAATCTTTACAGATTTTTGCAATGATTGGCGCACCACCTGTTCCAGTTCCGCCACCCATTCCAACTGTAATGAATGCCATTTTGGTATTCACTTCTAATATTTTTTTGATCTCGTCTAAAGATTCTTCGGTCGCCATTTTGCCTACAGAAGGATCCGCACCAGCACCCAAACCTTGGGTTAAATGTGGTCCTAATTGAATTTTATTGGGTACTTGGCTTTGCTCGATCGCCTTAGAATCTGTATTACATATGATAAAATCTACCCCTTCAATATCTTGTTGAAACATGAAGTTAACGGCATTGCTTCCTCCTCCGCCAACACCAAGCACTTTGATGATGGATGATTTTTGTTTAGGTAAGTCAAATTGTATCATTCGAAATTGTTTTTTTTGTTAGGTTAGTTGGTCGTAATTGGCTCTAAATTACTTGATTTCAATCGATTAAGTTCTATAAGTTATAAACGATATGTGGGTAATTTTTATGCTAAAGGTTTATCTTCTTCTTCGTTAAAAATTTCAATTAAGTTGTTCTTGAAACGATCCCAGAACTTACTTTTTCTTTTTTCAATTTGCTCCTCCGAAACCGTTGTTGCCACTGGTTGCGAATTAGATTTTTGATATGTATTTGTATGATTTGAAACGGGTGCATTTACAGTTAATGCCTTAGGCACTTCCACTTTTTTGTAGGTTTCTGTAAACACTTTATAATTTTGCTCATAATCATTGTATCCTTTCAAGATTAAACCAATACATGTTGAATACATTGGTTTCTTTAATTCATCAATATGATTAGGTGCTAAATGTTCATTTGGTAATCCAATTCTTGCATTCAAGCCAGTGATATATTCAGTTAATTGAATCAAATGTTTTAATTGTGACCCTCCACCAGTCAAAATCACACCGCCATTCAACATACGACTATCCAATCCAACTTGTTTTAAATGGTAAGTCACGAAATCAAGAATTTCACTCATTCTCGCTTGAATAATTGCAGCTAAATTCTTTACGCTAATTTCTTTTGCAGGCATCCCTTTCAAACCAGGGATGGTTACATAAGCATTTGCTTTTGCTTCATCAGATAATGCACTTCCAAACTGCACCTTCATCGCTTCGGCTTGGCTTTTTAATACCCCCAATCCCATTCTAATATCATTGGTAATGTTTTCGCCACCAAATGGAATCACCGCAGTATGTTTTAAAATGCCTTCATAGAAAACAGCAAGGTCACTTGTACCTCCACCGATGTCTAAAATAGCAACACCCGCTTCCATATCAATATCGCTCATCACAGCACTAGCAGATGCCAATGGCTGAAGCACTAAATCTTTTGTAATCAACCCACTTCTTTCTACAGAACGATTGATATTGCGGATCGCATTTCTGTCTCCTGTAATGATGTGGAAATTGGCACCCACTTTAACACCATTTACCCCAACCGGATCCTTGATATTTTGGTTATTGTCTACATGAAACTCTTGAGGAATCACATCAATGATTTGATCGCCTGCAGGAATAAAGGTTTTTCTTTGGTTATTGATCAATTGCTCAATTTCCCAAGCCTGAATTTCATTTTCAGCATCCTGTCTTACTTGATCTCCTCTTGTTTGTAAGCTCTTAATATGGTGACCAGCGATACCCACATATACTTCGTGGATTTCTAAATCTGGATTGCTTAAATGGCAATTTTGTAAAGCTTGTTGAATGGCTTTAATGGTTTGATCAATATTTAATACTTGACCATGTTGAACACCATTGCTATTTGCACGCCCAAAACCTAGGATTTCTAATTTCCCAAATTCATTCTTTCTTCCGGCAATCGCAGCAATTTTTGTTGTACCAATGTCAAGACCCACAATGATGGGAGAATCGTTCTGACTCATTTTTATAGGTTTTAGTTGTTAGTTGTTCTTAGTTGGAGACTTCGACTTCTTAGGCATTAAGGCCTTTGCAGTCTTGTTCTTTTTAATTAACGAATTATTTTTAGGTTTATTGCTTGTTTTAGGCTTTGATAAGGCCTTTTTTGGATTGGCCTTCGCTGATGTGGACTTAGCCAATTTAGCCGGAACAGCTTTATTCACTTTCAATGATGAAGGAACTACTGCGGGGCTGGCTGAGTCCATCAAGACAGGTGAAGCTTTCACTATGCTATCTGTATTGATAACTGGAGCTTGCATCAGTAAAGTTGAATCCCCTACAAGCAACTTAAAATCGCCAGAATATTGAATTGGCTGTAGGCCTTTTTTCAAAGCAACCACTTGATGATCGAATCTGCAATCAATGAATTGATAGGCATTGACGCCAGAACCTACCCACACTTTTTTATAAAAAGTAAACAATCGATTTAATTTATCTTCTAGCTGATCTACCGATCCCAATAAAACTAGATGATCGCCAAGGGTTGGTACCATTTGTAAACTGCCATTGGGTTCAATATTCACTTGCGCTATTTGAGCTATGAAAAAACTATCTTTTTGAATGGTCTTTGCAAAAAATAAAACCTCTTTTAACAATATGCTATCTGGCTTTGATAATTTTGGCTGATCTGTAGGGAAACCTGTAAATACTGGAAGATTCAGCACCGTCAGTTGTTTCAAAGGCAGTCTCCAACCTTCATTGTCAATATAAAACGAGGCACCACTTGCAGTAAATATCCGAGCAATTGGAATTCTCTGTTCGATTTTAACTTCTAAGACCAATTTATTATTAATAAAAAATTCTGCATTTTTTACCCATTCTGTTTTTTCAATAAATTGTTCTAACTGTGTTAAATTAATTTTTTCAATTGGCATACCAACCTGCACACCTTGCTCATTTAAAATAACTCGAATAGAAATTTCATCCATAAATAAAGCCTGAGCACTTTCGCCAACTAATTCAACTTGTATATCATTCAATTGCTTTGCACTCTTGGCCTTCCATGAAACCACAAAAAGCACAATAAGCCCTGCAGCAGCGATGCTCCAAATAATTCTAATTGCTATTTTTTGCCATTGTTTCATCTGCTATTTTGTAAGGATGTCTTGAATTTGATTGATACATACATCTATATCACCTGCTCCTGCCATCACGATTAACTTGTCTTCTGTGGATGCAGCCCATGCCAAAAGTTGCTCTTTTGACATCACTTGCTTTTGCGCTATGGTCATTGCAGCTAATAACATATCACTTGTCACACCTGGTATAGGCAATTCTCTTGCTGGATAAATAGGTAATAAAATAACTTCATCTGCTTGATCCAATGTAGCCGAAAAACCAGCAGCTTGGTCCTGTGTTCTACTGTATAAATGTGGTTGAAAGACTAAGACCATTTTTTGATTAGGGAAAATACTTTTAACACCACTTATTAATGCACTCAATTCTTCTGGGTGATGTGCATAGTCATCTATCAATACCTTATTGGCTGTTTTTACTTTATATTCAAATCGACGTTTAACACCTTTAAAATCTGCCACGGCAGCAATAATTTTTTCATCCTCAATCCCAAGACTCAGTGCAATCGCAATGGCAGCTGTTGCATTCTCTACATTGTGCAAACCACCCATATTCAATACCACATTTTTAAGTACTCCATTTGGATGCACTACATCAAATAGATAAGAACCATCCACCACTTTTAATGCACTTGTATGATAGCCAGCTTCTATATGATTGTAGCCATAAGTTGAAATTGTTTTATTGCTTGCACTTGTATGCACCGTCGTGCCAAATTTCTGGATCAATGTTCCCCCTGGTTTAATCTTATCTGCATATTGTCCAAACGCTTTTAATACTTCTTCTGCAGTACCATAGATGTCTAAATGGTCTGGATCAACAGCTGTGATAACAGCAATATTGGGAGATAATTTTAAAAAGCTTCTATCGTATTCATCTGCTTCAACAACCACTACATTTTTTTCGTGACTCCAAAAATTAGTATCATAATTAGAAGCAATGCCTCCTAAAAATGCATTACAACCATAACCAGTATGTCTCAAAATATGAGCTGTCATCGAGGTTGTAGTTGTTTTACCATGCGTACCTGCAATCCCAATTGTAAATGCATTTTCTGTCACCCATTGCAATACATCACTTCTCTTTACTACTAAATAAGCGTTGTCTCTAAAAAAATTTAACTCTTTATGTTCTGCAGGAATAGCCGGTGTGTAGACAATGACGGTAGCCGCTTTATCTATTTGATCTAAATCATCTTCAAAGTGAATTGAGATACCCTCTGCAATTAAACTATCTGTCAATGC
>CAXNMZ010000060.1:0-10297 GCA_964203125.1 Chitinophagales bacterium
TGGTTACCAAAATTACCCTGTCCATCTACCAATCTATAACGCATTGTCCACTCCTGTGCCATACGCACTAAAGTGTCATAAATAGCGGTGTCACCGTGTGGGTGAAATTTACCCATCACTTCTCCAACAATACGAGCAGATTTTTTATATGCTTTATTGCTATTGTTTCCTAACTCATGCATCGCAAACAACACACGACGATGAACTGGTTTAAAACCGTCACGCACATCGGGTAAAGCACGCCCTACGATCACAGACATGGAGTAGTCAATGTAAGAGGTTTTCATTTGCTCTTCGATGTTGACTCTAATCACTCGATCATTGTCTTGGGTCTGTTCAAGACCTAAATTTCCACCTAAATTTTCTTCCATATTTTTTGTTTCTTATAGTCTATTTCCTGTGCCCAAAAAGACCTAGGATACGAACCTTTACGAAGATACCTTTTTGACCCCTTTTTTATGCTTAAAATCAGTATTAATTTACACAATTTTATCCACAGTTTTTGGTAATAAATACTAACTTTAACCCATACATTTTTAACCACTTATACATTCAAAAATGAGCCAAACAATTCTCATTATTGGAGCTGGCAAATCTGCCACCGTTTTAATCCAATATTTACAACAAAAAGCGGTTGAAAATGACTGGTATGTTATACTAGCAGATGGGGATGAAGCAAACGCTAAAAATAAGTGGAATAATGCCCCCAATGGAAATGCCCTTGGTATCAACATTGAAAATGAATTGGATCGTCAAAATTTGGTTCAAAAAGCGGATATCGTGGTCTCTATGCTGCCTGCGCAACTGCATTTTTTAGTGGCTAAAGATTGCTTAGAATTTGGGAAACCATTGTTTACTGCCTCTTATGTAGACGATAATATGCGCTCGATTGCTGCAGAAATTGAATCTAAACAGCTTTTATTCCTTTGTGAAATGGGTTTAGATCCCGGAATTGACCATATGAGCGCCATGGCCATCATAGATGAGATTCATGAAAAAGGAGGCAAAATTACCAGCTTTAAATCGCATTGTGGAGGATTGGTGGCTCCAGAAAGTGATGACAATCCTTGGCATTATAAAATTAGTTGGAATCCTAGAAACATCATTTTAGCCGGGAAAGCTGGAGCCATTTATCTAGAAAATGGTGCCACTGTTTCTAAAGATTATGCAACAATATTTGAACAAGTACCTGTGGTGGACTTGCCAGGAATAGGTCATTTGGCCTATTATCCAAATAGAAATTCTTTATCCTATATTGACACCTACCATTTACATGGAGTAAAAGATTTTGTACGCACGACCCTTCGCTATCCTGCATTTTGTATTGGCTGGAATGCCATTGTGCAATTGCATTTAACCGATGAAACGGTGATTGAATTAGCACCAAATACCACTGTTCAAAATTGGTTTGCTACACATATTCAACAAAATGGATTAGAAAAAATTTTAGAAAAATATACGCAAGATGCTATCATTAAGGAGCAACTTGAATTCATTGGATTGTATGAGACTGCAACAATTCCAGCTCAATTCAATTCCAATGCAAGCATCTTGCAATGGTTATTAGAAGGCAAATGGAAACTAGCAGACACGGACAAAGACTTGGTGGTGATGTTGCATGAAATTGAATACAGCATTGGAGATCGTCAATTTAAATTAGATAGTAGTATGGTGTTAACTGGAGAAGATGCAATCAACACTGCCATGGCCACCACAGTGGGTTTACCATTGGCGATGGGCGTATGTGCTTATTTAAAAGGTGAAATTCAAATGACAGGTTTACATATCCCTATTGACGCTAGAATTTATCAACCAATTTTAAAAAGCTTGGCAGAAGAAGGGATTGTTTTTCAGGAAACCTTGACTAGTTATTAAACTTGTTTGATTTTATTAATTCAGCTTACCATTGATCTCCCATTCAAAATCTAATTGGCGTTTATCCAAATTGGCAGCAGCTACTTTGACAATGACTTTGTCCCCCATATTGAATTTACGACCCGACCTAGAACCTACTAAAGCATAATCTGCTTCAATTAATTTAAAGTCATCAAATTTAGACAAGCTAGCAATAGTCACTAAGCCCTCACATTTGTGTTCCACTGTTTCTACAAAGAAGCCGAAACTAGCTACCCCACTGATGATCCCTTCGAAACTATGTCCCAAATAATCACGCATAAATTCAACTTGTTTGTACTTATTAGCAGCACGCTCTGCTTCCATCGCAGCTCTCTCGCGCATGCTACAGTGCACACATTTTTCTTCTAAGCCTTCGTCATTCATGGCATTGCCCATCAATACACTTTGCACGATACGGTGTACAAGCACATCGGGATAACGACGTATTGGAGAAGTGAAATGGCAATAATGCTCAAAACCTAATCCATAGTGGCCAATATTGTTGGTGGTATAGACTGCTTTGGCCATGGTGCGAATACCTAATTGTTCTAATACATGTTGCTCAGGTTTTCCTTTTGACGCCAACATTAAATTGTTAAAGCTATGTGCGATATGTTCTGGAGAATCAATGTTAAAAGGATATCCATGCTTTTTAGCAAAGACCACAAATGGATTTAATTTGTCTTCATTGGGTTGGTCATGCACACGATAAGGAAAAGGCAAGACTTCTTTTTTAACTTTCACAGCACCCATTTTTTCTGCAATCAATTGATTCGCTTTCAACATCAATTCTTCGATCAATTGATGCGATGCTTTACTCTCTTTTACTGTGATGCCTATTGGTTTCCCTGTCGCATCTAAAGTAAAACGAACTTCCTGTGAGGAGAAATTGATGGCCCCATTTTCGAAACGTTTTTTTCTCAAATCTTGGGTATAGTCATGCAACCATAAAATCACTTCTTTATGGTCTCCTTCTTTTGTTTCAATGATTGTTTGTACGTCCTCATAAGTAAATCGACGATCCGAAAAGATCACTGTTTTACCATACCAGGTATGCACAATCTTTCCTGCAACATCCACTTCAAATGTCGCAGAGAACGTTAATTTTTCTTCCTTTGGTCTTAATGAACATAATTCATTCGAGATTCTTTCTGGTAACATTGGATACACCCTATCTGGTAGATACACCGATGTGGCCCTTTCATAGGCCGCTTTATCCACTGCAGTGCCTGGTTGCACAAAATGACTTACGTCGGCAATATGCACCCCAATTTCGATATGCCCGTTGTCTAGATGTTGAAAAGAAATGGCATCATCAAAATCCTTTGCATCCACAGGATCAATGGTGAATGTCAAGACTTTTCGGTAGTCTTTTCGTTTTGCAATTTCATCTGGTGAAATTTTATCAGATAAAGTTTTAGCAAAAGCCAACACTTCCCCATCAAATACCAAAGGGAATCCTGATTCCGCCACGATCGATTTCATGGCCATATCATTCTCTTTCTCTGGTGTAAATATTTCTAAAACTTCTCCTTCTGGTTTTTTATTTGAGTTTTCCCATTTGGTCAGTTGTACAATCACTTTATCCCCCGTCTTAGCGCCTTTTAATTTATCCATTGGGATATAAATATCTGGCATTGGATGGATGGTATTGGGTAAAAAGAAAGCATGGTGTTGCATGATCTGCATCGTACCTGAAAAAGAAACTTGTTTTCTTTTTACAATCTCCATCACCTTGCCTTCTTTTTTACCAGAGCCTTGTCTTATTTTAGTGATTTTAACACGGACTTCATCACCCTTAAGCGCGGTGTTGAAATCGGTTGGAAAAACTAAAATATCTTGTTCTAATCCTTGTACGATAATAAAACCCATGCCTGATTTAGCAATGTCTAATACCCCTTTATACGTTGTTGTTAAATGGGTTTGTTTTGTAGTTGTTTTTGACTTCTTCTTGTCTTTTTTACTGTTCATTTGTTTGTTGATGATATTGTGCTACAAAATCAATGACCAATTGATTAAATTCAGTTGCTTGATTAAATAGAAAAAAGGGTTTAATAGGAAGTACATACAATGGAATATCATTTAATTCATTGGAATACTTCACCAATCTAACCGCATCTTTTTCTGTGGTAAGGATAAGCTTACTCTTTGCGTTAATCTGTTCAAATTTATTGCGCATCTCATTTAAATCTTCAATCGAAAAAATATGATGATCGCTGTAACTTAATTGATAATAAGTGTGTGTGTGTTCGTGTATATAATTTTTTAAAGGAAGGGGGTTGGCAATACCGCATACCAACAAGACCTCATCTCGCATGGTCAATACCCATTGGTCAGATGGATTATAAATATGATAAGGCGTCTCATAAGCGATCGCTGTGAAAAATACAGATTGGTGTTGCGCTGGATACAACTTTTCCAACACCTCTGCTTTATCATCCTCAGTCATATCCAAAGGACATTTGGTGACTACAATGATATTGGCACGTTTAGCTGATTTTCGTTCATCTCTTAAATCTCCTGTAGGGAAAAAGAAATCATCGCAATACAGGTTATCATATTCGGTTAAAAGAATACTAAAATGTGCATCAATCTCACGATGCTGAAAAGCATCATCCAAAATAATGGTTTGTAAATCGGGGATGTCTTGTACCAATTGTGGGATGGCTTCAATGCGTCGCTCTCCTACTGCCACTGCCACTTTTGGAAATTTTAAATGAAACTGCATCGGCTCATCCCCAATTTCTAAAGCAGTGGATTGCTCCCCCGCTAATGCATAGCCTTTTGTTTTGCGTTTATAGCCTCTACTTAATGTAGCTGTTTTATAATCGTTGGAAAGAATAGATAATAAATGCTCGACCATGGGTGACTTCCCAGTACCACCTAAAGAAAGATTGCCAACACAAATAATAGGCAGGTTAAAATGAACTGATTTTAAATATTTTTTGGCGTACATCCAATTGCGCAATGCCACCATCCAACCATATACAATAGCAAAAGGTAAGAGCAGTACTCTAAAAGATTTTAAAAAAAGATTATTCAAATTCATAGGTATTCCACGGCGTGATACAACATGACAAAGGTACGTCAAATTCGTTGGTATCAGTGAAATTGTCCATCGGCTCAAAGTAAGACACACCTATTTTTTGCATCCTTTTACTCGCTTTTACTAAGTAGCGATCATAGTAGCCTTTTCCGTAGCCAACGCGATGTCCTTTTTGATCAAACCCCAATAAAGGGACTAAGATCGTATCAATACTTTCTGGTGCTACTTGGTTAAAAGGTAAAGGTTCTTGAATACCATATGCATTCAACTGTAAGGTTTCCGTTTCAAAATAAAAATCCATTTGATTTTCTTTGCTATCAACAATTGGATAACAGAACTTAATAAACGGGTACAAGGTCTTGATGTATTTTTCGAATAATAAAGTATTGGGTTCGTTCTTATTTGCTAAAGGATAAAAGCTTGCAAGAATAGCAGTACTAGACCAATCAATACGTTGAAATTGAATCAGCAAAAGGTCATCCATCTTCATGCATTCAGCATCATTCAGTGCAGCTCTTTTTTGGGATAATATGGTACGCGCTTCGGCTTTGGTTAGATGCATTCAAAAAAACTAAAAATGGTGGCGCCATAATTTCTTTGGAAACTATAGCCTTCAAATGTTTTATAGTCATTACGAGGAGTATGTTCTAAAATAAAATAACCATCTGGGCTAATCAATTTCTTTTCAACAATGATTTTTGGTAAGTCATCAATCGTATTTAAAGCATAAGGTGGGCCAGCAAAAATGATATCATATTGTTGATTGCAAGTGGCTAGAAATTGAAATACATCCATCTGAATGGTCATTGCATTTTCAATCTTCAAAAAGTCAATGTTCTTTTTAATGAAATCAAGCATTGTCTTATCCTTCTCCACAATGGTCAATTGCGCTGCGCCTCTAGATGCCAATTCATAACTAATGCAGCCAGTGCCTCCAAATAAGTCCAAAGTAGTGGCACCGTCAATCGCCACTCTATTATGTAAAATATTGAATAAACCCTCTTTAGCGATATCCGTGGTGGGTCTTGTATGTGGCATATTGTTAGGTGGGTGAATCCTTCTGCCTCCATATTTTCCTGAAATAATTCTCATGAATAGGACTTAAAAAATAAAATAAGGCGCGTAATGATGATTCGGATAATCTGCATTTAAAGAAGCCCCAATACCTGATTCTGGTGCGTGTTGCATTTGTGCGCCTGCAAAATAACTAGCCAATTCCTGCATCCATAGATCTCTTTCGGCACTATACCCTATCACATTTAAATTTGAATCCTTAGGTTGGATATTTGCTTGAACGCAAGCGTTCAACACCAGGTATTGATTCTGTTCGTCACTACTCCTATTGAAATAATTGACAAATTGTGGTTTGCCATTTTGCAAGATTAAAACAATAAAATACTCATTGAAAACAGCAACACAAACACCATCAGTAAGGTTGGAACTAATTAAACTACTTAGATAATTGATCCATTTACCTGTTGGAAAAGACCGAGTTAATAAAGTGCTTAAAGCATCTGGCACACTATAAACCAATACTTGCTCTTGTCCAATTTTTTGTAGCTGAATTTCTTCTTCCATTTTTGTACCAACTACCAAACTAAATTCATTATGGTAAAAAGCATCTGCTCCCGTGTTCACAGATTTAGTTAAAACAGTTCTTTTTGTATTCATCACAAATTGCACCTGTCTATAAAATGATTGAATCAGTTTTGAATTATTTTGCAAATAACCCAACAATTGATTCCACCCGTTTTGATCTGTGGTGTTTTCAAAATATTCGAACGCAATATATGCACCATCGATATGGTTTTTAACCACAAAACAGATAGATTGTTCGTCCACAATCAAATAAAGGTCTTCCACCTTATTATTTGCTGTACTTTCTTGTACGCCGTAAATGCCAATTTTTTTCATAGTCAATTTCTACTGCAATGATACAAAAAAAAGAGCCTATGTATTGCTAAAACTAGTTGTAGATTTGCAATTATATGAGTCAACCAGCAGCGACCCCATCCTTACAGGTCAATATTAGTAGTAAACAAATATTGACCATCTCTATCCCTATCGCGTTGGCTATCTTGGTGCCTCAGTTTAATTTTATCATCAACAATATCTTTCTGGGTGCTTTAAGCAAGCAAGCACTCGCTATTGGAGGCATTACAGGGGTCTATTATTTGATATTTGGGGTCATGGGACAAGGACTCAACAATGGATTACAAGCACTTATTTCTAGAAGAGCTGGTGAAAACAGAGTAGATGAGATTGGTATCTTATTTTCACAGGGCGTCATTATTTCCATTTTCTTATCTATTATTGGTATTGGTTTTACCTACTTTATCGCCCCAACGATATTTCATGCCTTATTAATTGATTCCTCAAGAGCAGATACGGTCATTGAATTTCTAAAAATTCGTATTTGGGGGATTCCCTTTTTATTCATTTATCAAATGCGCAATGCCTTATTAGTGGGTACCAATCAAAGTAAATTCTTGATCATTGGTACAGCCACCGAGGCATTCTTCAATATCTTTTTTGATTACAGTTTGATCTTTGGACATTTTGGATTTACTGCCATGGGTTTAAATGGTGCCGCCTATGCCTCTATCATTGCAGAGATCATGGGTTTATTGGTGATTTACCTTGTCATACACTATCAAAAGATTGGCGCAAGATTTGATTTATTTAAAAAATTTGAACTCAAATTAGATTATGTAAAACTGATTTTGGTGCAATCTTCTCCTTTAATCATGCAATACATGATTAGTATTATTAGCTGGGAATTCTTTTACATTTTAATAGAACACAGAGGAGAACAATCTCTAGCGGTGTCCAATGCCATGCGCAATATTTTTGGCTTTTTTGGTTGTTTTACCTGGGCCTTTGCAGCTACCACCACCACCATGGTGAGTAATATCATTGGACAAAATATGCAAGATAAAGTCATTGAATTGATTCATAAAATCATGCGATGGAGCTTTGGATTTGCTTTCATTGTAGCGATTATGATCAATGTATTTGCTGCCCAATTTCTTTCAATCTATGGACAAGGTGAAGGTTTTTTAACAGAAGGAATACCTGTCTTAAGAATCGTTTCTATTGCACTACTCTTTATGTCTGTATCAACCATTTGGTTAAGTGCTGTGACCGGTACTGGTCAATCCAAAGTAACCTTACTCATTGAATTTGCTGCCATCATCATTTACATTATCTACAACTATCTAGTACTTGAATATTACCAACTACCAATTACTTATGGATGGTTTAGTGAGATCATTTATTGGTTAAGCTTATTACTACCTTCTTTCTTCTACATTAGAACAATGCGATGGAAGGATAAGAAAATTTAAACCTAAATGGACGATGTTGATTTGGAATAATTTGATCTACTACGTTCAATATCTACCGCAGTCGTTCCTTCAAAATAAGGCACTGACAATTGCAGCTTAGTGATTTTTACATAAACAGATTCAGCCATGGGATGGGCTGCTAAAATTTGATCTGCAATATTGGCTACAATGGTTTCAAGTAATGGTGTAGGCACGGCCATGATTTTTTGAATCAATGCATACACTTGCACATAATCAATGGTATCTTCTAATTGATGGATGGTTTTTGTAGCAGGAGACATTTGAATACGGACATCTACCTTAAATGTATTTACAATTTTTTTTTCTGCAGGATAGACTCCATGAAAACCATTGAAAATTAAATCATTTAAATAGATGTGCATAGTAAAGGTTTATTTAATGACCCTTTGCTGTTAAAAAACGTTCAGCATCTAAAGCCGCCATACAACCACTACCTGCAGCTGTTACCGCTTGACGATAATTTTTATCTTGAACGTCTCCTGATGCAAACACCCCTTCAATATTTGTTTTAGTGGTACCAGGTTCTGTTAAGATATACCCTGTTTCATCCATTTTTAAATAGTCTTTAAAAATTCCGCTGTTTGGATTGTGTCCAATCGCTACAAAAAACGCACTCACTGGAATCTCTTCCATCATGTTGGTTTTGTTATTTTTAATTCTAACACCATCTACTTTTTTGTCACCTAAAATTTCATCTGTTTCGGAATTAAAATGCACAATAATATTGGGCGTATTCAAGACTCTATCTTGCATGACTTTACTCGCACGCATTTGTTCCTTTCTCACAATCATATGCACTGTAGTACACATTTTTGATAAGTAATGTGCTTCTTCTGCAGCTGTATCACCCGCACCAACAATCGCCACATCTTTTCCTTTAAAGAAAAAACCATCACAAACTGCACAAGCACTTACGCCAAATCCATTCAGTCTTTCTTCACTTGGAATGCCTAGCCATTTTGCACTTGCACCTGTAGAAATAATGACCGCACCCGCTTCAATGATTTTTTCATCATCTATCCAAACCTTATGCGGGTAACTGCTAAAATCTACTTTTGTAGCCAAACCATAACGGATATCGGTACCCATTCTTGCAGCTTGCTTTTCAAAATTGACCATCATTTCTGGCCCTTGTATTCCATCTGGAAAACCTGGATAGTTTTCTACTTCTGTTGTAATTGTTAATTGTCCACCTGGTTGAATACCTTGGTATAATAAAGGTTTCATATTGGCTCTAGCTGCATAAATTGCTGCAGTATAACCTGCTGGTCCTGATCCAATAATTAAGATGTCTACTTTTTCTGTTTCCATAATCCTTTTTTTGTTGCTACAATGTAGCTATAAAAAAGCCCCGACAAATCTGTAAGATCGTTGGGGCTTTTATGATATTGTTAAATTTTTATTAGCCCAAGTAAGCTTTCAATGCATTACTATATCGAGCTTTTTGTAAACGTTTAATAGCACGTTCTTTAATTTGTCTAATACGTTCTTTTGTTAAATCGTATTTAATCCCAATTTGTTCGATCGTAACACCATTTTCGCCATCTAAACCAAAATAGGCATTTACAATCTCTGCTTCTCTTGGACTTAAAGATTTTAAGACTCTTTTAATTTCTTCTCTCAAAGAATCCTTCATCACATCTTCATCTGTATGTGATCCGCCTTCTAATAAATCACCCATGGCCACATCTTCTGCTTCGTGCACTGGTGCATCCAATGAAGTGTGACGTGTATTAGATTGGAAAATATTATTGATTTCAGTTTCTGACATCTCCAAGATACCTGCTAGTTCCTCTGTTGAAGGCTCACGCTCATGCTCTTGTTCGAATGCCATATAGGCTTTGTTCGCTTTATTATAAGTACCAATTTTGTTCTGTGGTAAACGCACCAAACGGCCTTGTTCTGCTAATGCTTGTAAAATAGATTGACGAATCCACCATACCGCATAAGAAATGAATTTGAAACCCTTCGTTTCATCAAAACGCTG